>NZ_AODF01000021.1 GCF_000525875.1 Listeria floridensis FSL S10-1187
AGTTGAAGTAGAGAACGCTACTCTCATCAAAAGTGATTGCTGAACGGATTGATAAAGCTTATGAGGAGAAGCAAAAAGCCTTTTATACAGAAGCCAAAAAATATTTGGATACTTTTCTCGGACAATTGATTGAAGAAGAAAACTTTACTGGGCGCCGTTTATTTCAAGTTCAGACAGAAAAAAATCAATTTCAAAAAAAGCTATCAAAACCCATATTCAGTGGAAGCGATGAATAATCGCCATTTTTTGACAGTTACTTCGGTAGCTGTTTTTTTCTACTTTAAAATAGGCATTCGCAAGCGGTTGCAAAAACTTATCGTAAATAATTATGGTCAATAACCTTGCCTTATGGTAAAATGCTAAAGGTGAAGTTTTTGAAACTCACAATGTAATTTTTCTAGATAGAACAGGGGAGAGAATAGTGAAACAATTTAAATTTTTAGTACCATTACTTGTGCTCGCTGCGATTTTGTTAGGCAGTTTCAGTTCGCCTGTAAACGCAGCAGCAAAGCATTATGAAATAGCGACAGACGAAACTTTTGCACCGTTTGAGTTCCAGAACAGTAAGGGTGATTTAATCGGTATCGATATGGATATCTTAAAAGCAATAGCGAAAGATCAAGGCTTTACATATACAGTCAAACCAATGGGTTTCAATGCAGCTGTTCAAGCACTTGAGGGTGGACAAGTTGATGGCGTAATCGCCGGTATGAGTATTACGGATGAACGTAAAAACAAGTTTGACTTTTCAGAGCCTTATTTTGATTCAGGTGTTGTTATGGCGATTAAAAAAGATAATAACAGCATTAAATCATATGAAGACTTAAAAGGTAAAAAAGTGGCTGTAAAAACAGGAACAGAAGGCTATGCATTTGCTGAAAAAAATAAGGATAAATATGGCTATACACTAGTTCCGTTTGATGATTCTGCGAGCATGTATGAAGATGTAAAAGGCGGAAACTCAGCGGCTTGTTTCGATGACTATCCTGTTTTAGCATATGGTGTGAAACAAGGAAATGGGTTAAAAATCGTAACTGAAAAAGAAAGTGGAGGTCAGTACGGTTTCGCGGTTAAAAAAGGTGAAAATAAAGAGCTACGCGAGGCATTTAATAAAGGTCTTGTCAATATCAAAAACAGCGGTGAATATGAAAAAATCTTAGACGAGTATATTGGTTCAGATACGAAGGCAGATACATTTTGGGATACACTAATGGCGAGTATGCCATCACTCCTTCTTGGACTTTGGAATACGATCAAACTGACTGTGATCTCTCTCGTCTTTGCAGCAATTCTCGGACTTTTGTTCGGGTTCCTTAAAGTAAGCCGCAGTAAGTGGCTCCGAGGAATCGCAACCGTTTATGTAGATGTTTTCCGAGGTATTCCACTAATTGTTTTAGCCTTTTTCATCTACTTTGGTATTCCGCAAGCATTCAATTTCCGAATGGATCCAAGTGTGGCGGCAGTTATCACGCTCAGTCTTAATGCAGGAGCCTATATCACTGAAATCATCCGAGGAGGTATCCTTGCGATCGATAAAGGGCAGATGGAAGCGGCGCGCTCGCTAGGTCTCCCGTATGGCACTTCAATGCTGAAAATTATTTTACCACAAGCTGTCCGGGTGATGGTTCCGTCATTTATCAACCAGTTTGTTATTACGCTAAAAGATACATCAATCATGAGCATCATTGGGATTGTAGAGCTCACACAATCTGGAAAAATCATCATTGCTCGTACCTTTGAAACATCCGGCATTTGGCTAGTTGTTGCGATTATGTACCTGATTGTTATCACAGCACTTACAAAACTTTCGAATGTCCTTGAAAGGAGACTCGGCAAATGACAAAATTAAAAGTAGCAAATCTCAAGAAAAATTTTGGCACAAATGAAGTGCTTAAAGACATAAATCTAGAGGTTTCAGAAGGCGAAGTCGTCTGTCTGATCGGTCCGTCCGGCTCTGGGAAAAGTACGTTTTTGCGATGCTTAAATCAGCTCGAGGAGATTACCGCCGGTGAAGTAATTGTTGACGACTACAATTTAACAGACAAAAAAACCAACATCAACAAGGTTAGGGAAAATATTGGAATGGTCTTCCAACACTTTAATCTCTTTCCACACAAAACGGTGCTTGAAAACATTATATTTGCTCCGGTCGAACTAAAAAAGCGCTCAAAAGAGGAAGCTCGTGAACTTGGAATAAAACTTCTTGATCGAGTGGGATTGAAAGAAAAGGCCGACAGCTATCCAAGTGAACTTTCGGGCGGACAAAAGCAACGTGTTGCTATTGCGAGGGCGCTTGCAATGGGACCAGATATCATGTTATTTGACGAACCAACATCTGCTCTTGATCCTGAAATGGTAGGAGAGGTCTTGAATGTAATGAAAGATCTTGTAAAAGAAGGAATGACAATGCTTGTTGTCACACATGAAATGGGATTTGCTCGTGAGGTTGGGGATCGTGTAATCTTTATGGATGGCGGCTACATTGTTGAAGACGGGACGCCAGATGAAATTTTTGACCGTCCAACTCATGAACGAACAAAGAGCTTTTTAGATAAAGTGCTATAAAATTTGACCTGTTTTAGAAAGCAGGTTTTTTTTGTATGTTTAATTGATTTTTGATCAAAAGTAAGGGTTTTCTTTATTCTGAGTTATTTAATCAAGATTAATCAAATAATATGTTAAAAAAAGGTATTTTTATAGTAAGTTTTATGTTAAAGTAAGTGTAAAGAGAGAAAACGCTTCAACAATTGAATGAAAACTAATTTCTTGAAACGGAGTGATTGAGAAGATGAAGGAAAACCGAAATGAGATGGATAAGGTTATTCAAAATCTCAAGTTGGAAGGAATTACTGTTGAAAAGACAAAGTCGCGCAAGGAGATTTGGCAAAAACTTCAGGTTAAGCCAATGCCGAAAGTGGAGCTTAGTCTGCGTTAATAAAACAAAGGGTCTCTGAGGGAGCAAATTGCCTCTGAGGCCTTTTGTTTTGCTTGTCATCAGAAAGTAATTAAGTTTTGATTTTATTGTTATACAATTCAGTACAAAATGGTGTATGATAAAATATATAGCATTTTAAAGCAAAATTTGTGAGAAAAATGAGGCAGAGTTGATGAAAAGAGAACCATTAAATCAAAAGTCGATCTACATTCATATGGATAGCGTGATTAATAATGTCGTGACGAGCGGCATTACTTTTTGCGATTTTATGCAAGGAGTTCCAGCTCCGCCAGATAATATTTTATTAATCAAGCATAAATTCAAGGACACATCTTATAATGCGCACACAGCATTTCACTACTTGGACTCGAGCGATTTAAAAAATGCTTCGAAATGCACCACTTATTAAATTTCAAAATTTTTTGTTGGATTGATTTTGAAGATCTTGAGCTTGTGAATCAGCTGTCTCCTCAAGAAGTGGCAGAATTGCTTTATCTGGCGCACACTGGGAGACATTTACGATCGCCGTTTTATTATAAGCTTCAAAATAACTTTGTCTATTTAACAAAAAAAGACGGACGCTATAATAAAGTTTATTATCGTAATATGAATCATTTCTATACAGTGCTAGGACAGACGATTGCAAGAAAAACAGAAGAATTGATTAACGAAAAATCATTTTTGTCTCTGAATCGTAAAAAAGCAGTTGTTGCACCGCCAAGTGATCTTTTAAAGAAGTTGGCTCCTTATTTTAAAGAAGGTGCATGCATCGCTTTTGCTCATGCTGAGAAAACACGCACTCAAATTAAAGTTCCAATCGGTATTGATCTCGAAGAAGACATGTCGGAACTTGAAATTTCATTGGAAGATTTAGACTATCGTAAGGTTGTTGCCGAACTTATTTATGATTTAAAACAATCTGGGTGGATATACATTGAGAAATAGATCAAAAAAGGCTTTACATTTGATCTATTTTTTGTTATATTTAACCTAACGAACGTTAGTTAATTGATCTGAGGAGGTCATTAGATGTCTAAAGAAAGCTTGAAACAAGCGGCATTGATTTTGTTTTCTGAGAAAGGCTACGATGGAACAGCTTTATCTGAAATTGCGAAACAAGCGGGAATCAAAACCCCTTCAATCTATGCACATTTTGAATCAAAAGAGGCTCTCTACCTGACGATATATCGGGAAGTCATTCAGACTGAATTAGCGAATTTAAAACACAAGAAGCGGGAAGACTACGATACAACTGAAGATTATTTAAAAGCTTTTTTTTATGAAGCAACTGATTTTGAGAAAAATCCTGAAATCCGGCGTTTCTTTCAGAGGTCAATCTATTATCCACCCGTTTCGCTGAAAGAAAAAATGATCGAGGAAATGAAAAATTATGAGCAATTGACATTTGATAAGATTGGTACGTTGCTCGATGAAGTAACGCAAGACGAGACAAAAAAAAACACGCTGGATTAATGTGTTTTACGCTTTACTTGATGGCCTTGGAATTGAACACGATCTCTACGATCTAGCTGAATTTGAAAAAAGAAGAAATTCAGCTTTTGAAACATTAGTTTTACTACTAAAATAAAGGAGAAGATGACAATGGCTTGGTTTTATTTAGTTTTGGCCGGACTTTCAGAAATCGTCTGGGCATTTGGTTTAAAAGAATCGCATGGTTTCACTATTCACAGTTACAGTTTGCTTACAATCGTTTTCTTGATTATTAGTTTTGGTTTGTTCGCAAAAGCAATGAAGGCTATCCCAATTGGAACGGCCTATGCTGTTTTTACTGGAATTGGAGCGGCAGGAACCGCTGTTGTCGGAATAGTATTTTTACATGAACCGGCAGGCTTATTTAAAATTATCTCACTTATTGTACTGGTTTCAGGAATTATTGGATTGAAACTTGCAGATGATGGAAAGGAAGGGGAAAGCTAATGGCTTGGGTATATTTGATTATTGCTGGTCTTTGTGAAATGAGTTTCGTTGTCACAATGAAGCTGTCTCATGGGTTTAAAAAGTTAGGCTATTCAATCATTACGATTTTATTTATGGCCTGTAGTTTCTTCTTATTATCACATGCGCTTAAAACGATCCCGATTGGAACAGGTTACGCGATTTGGACAGGAATAGGGGCGGTTGGAAGTGTTCTGATGGGCATGTTTTTCTTTAAAGAAAAGAAAAGTGTCATGAAAATTTTCTTTATTGCAATGATTGTGGCTGGTGTAGTTGGTTTGAAATTAACTTCTGGTGCTTAATGAAAAGAGCGCGGCAAAAGCAGTTTTGATGTGGGACAAAAAAGTCTCTTCCAAAAAAAGTTTTTGCCACGCTCTTTTTTTGTTCGAATTTCGTTCAAAGCACATATTTTTCTTCAAACCAGATTTTTATATAGAAATTCCTTTTAATCTACTGGAAACATGGTAAAATAGACTACAGAAATGCAAGAATCCGGAGGGATATCATGAAAACTAAATTAGTTTTACTTTACGGCGGAAAATCTGCTGAACACGAAGTTTCGCTTCAAACAGCGCTTTCTGTCATTAATGCACTTGATTTAAATAAATTTGAAGCTCTGCCCGTTTACATAACGAATGACGGTGAGTGGGTTCAAGGCCCAGAAATTACTCATAAATTAGAGTTTGCTGATCAGTTGCGTTTTTCTGCGGAAGATAAATTTCAATTGGCAGAAAAAGTGGAGGAAGTTTCAACTGGTTTTGGAATCAGTCCAGCAGAAGTTACAGAAAACCATGAAAATACAGTGGTATTTCCATTACTTCATGGTCCAAATGGTGAAGATGGAACCGTACAAGGGTTGCTTGAAGTTTTGAATGTGCCTTACGTAGGGAACGGTGTACTTGCTTCGGCTGCTGCGATGGATAAAATTGTGATGAAAAAAGTTTTTGCAGATGCGGGGATTCCGCAATTGCCGGCTGTAGCAGTACGTGCGATTGACTGGCGCAACTATCGCGATGAAATGGTTGCTGATATGGAAACTGCGCTTGAATATCCTATGTTTGTCAAACCGGCAAATCTGGGTTCGAGTGTCGGTATCGGTAAAGCCGAAAATCGGGATGGACTTTATGCGGCTATGGATGAAGCCTTCCTCTATGATCGGCGTGTGGTGGTAGAGCAAGGGGTTGTCGCTCGCGAAATTGAACTTGCTGTACTTGGAAATGATATGCCAGTTTGCTCAGTTCCTGGGGAAATTCTTCCGAAGGGTTCGAAGGCAGTTTTTTATGATTATAAGGCGAAGTACCAAGATAATGATACGACGCTTGTTATTCCGGCTGAGGTTAGTGAAGAAGTGGAAAATAAATTGAAAGAATATGCAGTGCAAGCCTTTTTGGGACTAGATGCAAGCGGTCTTGTTCGTGCAGATTTCTTTGTGACCGATAAGAATGAAATTTATTTGAATGAAGTGAACACGATGCCGGGCTTTACGCCTGTCAGCATGTATCCACTTCTTTGGCAAGCAAGCGGTTTGCCGTATGATAAATTGATTGAACAGCTGGTAGAACTTGGGCTGGAACGTTATGAAGCGAAAAGCCATCTCAAATATCGCTTAGAAGATTAAATACAAGAAAAGTAGTTTGATTCAGTTCAAACTGCTTTTTTCTGGAAAGTAGGAACGAAATTGAAGAAAACGCTTTTGGAAATCGCACAACTCGTTTCCGGTACATTGAATGATGTTTTGTTTGGCGAAACGGAAATTACTGGAGTTTGTTTTGATACGCGTCAGCTTGAAGACGGTGACTTATTTATTCCATTTGTAGGAGAAACGCGGGATGGGCATTCGTTTGTTAGGGGAGCTGTTGATGGGGGCGCGGCTGCAAGTTTTTGGCAAGCCGATATCCCGAATCCGCCAAGCGATATTCCGCTTGTGATTGTTGAAAATAGTGCGCTTGCGTTCGAGACATTTGCTGCAAAATATTTGGCTGAGGTAGCGCCGAAAGTGATTGCGATTACTGGGAGCAACGGGAAAACAACGACGAAGGATATTACACGGGCAATCATTGGAAGTCGCTACAAGGTGCACGCGACAAGTGGAAATTTTAATAATCATATTGGGCTTCCGTACACAATTTTGTCGATGCCAGATGATACTGAGGTTGCGATTCTTGAAATGGGAATGAATCACCGACATGAAATTGAGAAATTGACGCGGATCGCGGAGCCAGACTTGGCGATTATTACGAATATCGGCGAGGCGCATATTGAATACCTTGGTTCAAGAGAGGAAATTGCGAAGGCGAAACTTGAAATTACGCTTGGATTGAAACAAGATGGCATTTTAATTTATCCACAAGATGAGGTGTTGATTGAACGTCATTTGCCAAATGGCGTCAAAACGGAAACTTTTGGAAAAACGGGCGATGCGGATATTTATCCGCTTGAAATTCATACAGAGATTGAAGGGACTCGCTTTATCAGCAGTCTAGATCCAGATACGGAGCTTGTGGTACCGATTATTGGGGAACATAATGTGTATAATACGATGGCAGCGCTGCTTGCAGCGCGTGAGCTGGGTATTGATGTGAAAATGGCAGCTACGGCACTTACGGGAATGGAACGTTCGAAAAATCGGTTAGAATGGCTCAAGGCTCCTCGAGGAACGCGCATTTTAAATGATTCCTACAATTCCAGCCCAACCGCTTTAAAAGCGGTTTTAAACACCTTTATGCATATGGACGCGAAGGGGCAGAAAAAAGTGGCTGTAGTAGCAGATATGCTTGAGCTCGGTAGCGATTCGGAGCGGTATCACCGTGAATCAGGTGCTGTTCTTGAAGCTCGGAGTATAGATGAAGTATTTGCATATGGGGAAGCAATGCACGCTTTTGTGGAAGCGGCAGCAGCAAAAATCGGCGCGGAGCACGTGCACTATTTCAAGACAAAGGACGAGCTTGAAACTGCGCTTTTAAATAATCTAACTGGAAATGAATGGGTTCTTTTTAAAGGTTCTTACGGAATGGGCTTGAAAGATGTCGTAGAAAAACTTATGATAGGGTAATAGCAGTTGATTGATTATAAAACAGGAGTTGACTATCAGAATGGTTGCATGTTTGTGTATACATGGCTATACGGGCACGCCGGATGAAATCAAACCGCTTGCAGACTACTTACGGGCACATACGGATTGGGATGTATTAACGCCGACTCTTCCCGGGCATGATAATCCGCATCATCTTCGTAACGCTACGTATGAAGATTGGATTATTTTCATGGAAAGTATTTTGACGCAATTGCTTAAGGAAGATGAGGAAGTTTATTTGATCGGCTTTTCGATGGGCGGGCTTCTCGCAGGATGGCTGACGCGTCATCATCCTGAAGTGAAAAAACTGGCGCTTTTAAGTACATCTGTCAATTATCTTGACTGGCCGAACCTCGTTGTAAGTAAGGAACAGTTGTTTGTTGAAGTAAAGGATGACAGCTTAGAAAATAGTTCGGTATTTGGACGTTATTTTAAGAAGTTTACGGATGTCCCAAAGCAATCTAAGGCACAGCTTGCGAAAATGGTTGCACAAGCTAAACCTGTTTTTGAACATATTGAAATTCCAACTTTTATCGCACAGGGCGGTATGGATGCAGTTATCCCTCCGAAACAAAGTATTGATTTCTTGATGGATACGATTCCAGCGGCAAAAGAGCTGTTTGTGCTGGAAGAAGCCGGACATTTAATTTGTCAGGATAAGGATAATCAAATTTTGTTTGAAAAATTGTTAGCTTTTTTGAAGGAATAAAGAAACTTTGAAAAAACCGAGCGGGCTAGGATGCCGCTCGGTTTTTTAGTGAGACTGAAAATTTAAGTAGTGGTGGTAAGCACCAAGCAAGTTGGCATTGTTCCCAAGGCTACTAAGTGTCACATTCGGTTGCACGGTTTCAAGCAATTCTTCGAGCGGTTTAAGCGGAGTTGTCAATTTGTTAAGGCTCCTCTGGATATAGTCAAGCAACACAGATTGACTGCTTATTCCCCCGCCGATTACGATTTTTTCAGGGTCAAGAATAGCTTGGATGTTCCAGATTTGTGCAGCAAGCGCATCGGTGAAGTTTTGTAAGATGGTCGAGGCATCGGGATCGTCATTTTGAATCGCTTCGAAAAAGGCTTCGCCGGAAGTCTCATTCAGCGAAATTTGTTTTGCGGCGGCGAAGGGCCGCAAAAGGGCTTCAATGCCATTTTTGACGGCAAGGAAGTCAGGTGTTTCTAAATCTGTACTTGTTTTTATGAGCGATAATTCGCCAGCTGAATGGTGGAAGCCGGATAGAATTTTTCGACCGATCATGACGGCACCGCCAACGCCCGTTCCAAGGACGATCATTGCGGCGCTTTGTTCGGTTTTCAGGTTGCCGCAAAACATTTCTCCGGCAAGTGCCGCTTTGGCATCGTTTTGCACGGCAACGGGCACTCCAAAAAAGGAGCGGTAAAGTTCTAGGACACTTTGACTGCGAATAAAGCGTAGCGAACCGCCGTGAAGCGCAAAGCCGGAAGCTTCATCAATTACTCCAGGCATAGACACGGCAACACCCGCAATTTCATCAATTTGGTTTAGGTAAATTCTAACGAGTTCTTCCTGAAAAGCGTTTAAGGTTTGAGGGGTTTTAATTTTTTTTGACGGGCCCAAGTTCGCCGCCACAGACAACACCATATTTGATAAAAGTGCCGCCGATATCGAATGTGAGAATGTTTGTAGTCATTGGTAGTCCCTCCTTTTGGAACGGTTTACTTCTTTTTGTATTTCCACTATAATGAATGGAGTAATTTTGACAGGAGACGGTTTAAACATGCTTGAAAAAATAGCAACGATTAGAAATTTATCGGATTCTGATGAAGCTTTGCGGAGTTTTGTGTTTAAATATCCGGAAAAGGCATCGACCTGCTCGGCACGCGCGATGGCTGCTGCAATTCCCTGTTCGCCTTCTACGGTAACTCGTTTCGTAAAAAAATGTGGTTTTCATGCGTACCATGATTTTCAGCTGTACATTAAAAATGAAGTGAGTGAAATAATGGAGAGCAGTATGACGGGTCACGTTTTTTTTGGAACGGATTTTTGTTGATCAAGTTTTTGACGGAAATATTTATAAAGATATCGGACGTGTCAATGAAGCCTTTTTAAAAGCGGATTGGATTTGTTGTATTGGAATGGGTTCGTCTGGAATTATAGCGGATTATGCTGCACGTAAATTGAATACAATCGGTTTTAAAGCGATTTCTTCCAACGAACCGTATGCACCGATTTTAAGGCGGCAAATCAATGAGCCGAATAATGTGCTGCTGCTTTTTTCGACATCTGGCGAAACGCGAGAATTGATTGAACTTGTTCGGCTTTTAGAGCCGTATCAAAAGACTGTGATTAGTATGACGAATTCAAAGGAAAATACGCTTGCCAAGCTTTCGACGATTAATTTATCTTACTACACGGCCAAGCAGCGTCTAACGTATAATTTTGATTTGTCTTCGCAAATTCCAGTGGTTGCATTGATTGAATATTTGATTGCTTATTGCTATAATTCGCAAACAGCAGAGGATTAATCCTCTGCTGTTTGTGTGTTTTCGCGGGCAAGTTCTTGTTCGGTTTCATATTCTTTGCGATCTGCAACTTTAAAGAACGGATACCATGTCAGGATATTGATAATCAGCAGCACGATAAAGACTATCAAGAAATTAAAACCGCCTTTTAGGAACATTACGATTGGTGCCGGAGTTGTAAAGGGCATTGCGATCAGCGGATTGTAAGCTGAGAAATCAAGGAACGACATCATTGCCCAAGCAGTTCCGCCCATCAAAATCGGCGAAATAACCATCGGAATGAAGAAATACGGATTCAGCATGAGCGGCATCCCAAATATCAATGGTTCGTTAATGTTGAATAATACGGGCGGACCAGCAAGTTTCAAGAGCTGTTTATAGCGGGCAGATTTGGCTCGGAACATTGAAATTGCAAGTCCATATGTCGCGCCTTGTCCGCCGAACCCATTTCCACAGACGTAAGAAACAATAGCCATTGCCAGGTACGGTAGCTCTTGATGATGCTGAAAAGCTACCATGTTTGCCGTCATATTCGCTGTCAGCATTGGCATGACAACACCATAAACCATGTTCGGATGGATACCGAAGAACCAAAGCAGATTGGCGATTGTAAAAATAAGGATGATCGCAATCGGCGAAGCAGTCAGGTTTTGCAGTGGAAGCTGAACGAGCGTGGAAATAAAGGTGAAGATACTTTCAAACGGTGTGTAAGAGAAAAGAACTCGTACGATGAAAAAGATGGCCAAGATAATGCCTGAAAGTATAGCTGGACTAAGTGATTCTGATACGTTTTTTGGAACGGAGTCTGGCATTTTGATCGTAATATTTTTCTTGACGAGGAAGCAGTACAGGAGGCCAACAATATAGCCGACTAAGATGGCAACGAAGAGACCGGAACCTCCTGTATAAAGGGTTTGAAAAGCTTCGATATTTGTACTGGATTTGATAAGAGCTTTGGCTGGAAATTCGGTGACATTTTTGCCAAGTACAAAAGTTTGAATTGATTGCGGCATGAGTAGGAAAAACGAAGCAATCCCAAGCAAGCCAGCAGGAAGCGGATCACGACCGTCTTTTTTGGCATAGACGTAAGCAAAGTTAAAGGCAACGTAGACGGAAAGTAGATTGATTGTTGCTCCAAGTGCGGCATTGAAATGCGCAGTCAATCCTGTTTTCGCAAGCAAATTAATCCAAGCAGGAATCGGGAAGTTGCCGATAATCATCAAGAGGGCAACGCCAAGTGTGATCGGAGTTGTTCGCATGAAAGCTTCTGCAAGAGCACTGAAAAACTTGCTGCGGTTCATTCGAGAAGCGACTGGGCCAATAAATTTATTTAAAAATCGTTCAAGTGTTTCCATTAGTCATTCTCCTTTTTTGTTAAGCTAGCGCCATTTGTGTCAATTACATGCTGATACCAATAAAAGCTGTCTTTTTTATAGCGGGCGAGTTGTTTTTTTCAGAAGTTTCATCTCGATCCACATAAACGAAACCGTAGCGTTTTTGATAGCCGTTCAGCCAGCTAAGCAGATCGGTAAAGCTCCACGAGCAGTAACCTATGACGCGTACGCCATCTGTGATCGCTTCCTGTACTTGAATCAAGTGTTGTTTTAAATATTCAATCCGGTAAGCGTCATGAATTTCGCCGTCTTCAAGCTTATCATACTCACCAAGTCCGTTTTCGGTAATCAAAACGGGAAGGTTGTAGCGGCTTTCGATAATGCGAAGCGCGTGCCGAATGCCGACTGGGTCGATCGTCCAATCCCAGTTGGTTTGTTCAAGGTATGGATTTTTAACAAACTTGGATATAAATGGGATTTCTAGCTGCTTGCTTGTACCTTTTTTGCCGGAGGTATTCATCTCGACACTCCCTTTTAAAACAGCGTCACTACTTTTTTTTTACGGTTGACGATTGGTAGTAATTGAGCCCGATAAAGTCTGGTTTTCCAGAGGCTAAAAGAGCATTGTCAGCTTCACTCGGATTTTCCATCCTATTTTCTTCAACAAGTCGCTTTAGGACGGTTCGCGGATAGCTTCCTTTTGCATAGACATCAAGCCAGAAGTATGCCATCAGTTCTTCTGTATCCAGTTTTGCAATGTTATTTTCGGGATCAGAATTATAGGCGTAAACGGGACCGAAATTAAAACTTGGACCGATCATTCCTGGGTAATTACCTTCTCGAAAAGTGGCAATGGCTGAAGCATTTGCAAGGTTAGCATGATGGTTTGCGAGAAGCATTCGTTTGCGGTCCTTTACTGCAGGCGGATGAAGGCCAAGCAAGTATCCATGAGTAATGAACACGTTTTGCTCATTTAAAGATACCCAGTATTTTACACGGTCGCTATATGCATCAAACAGCACTTTCGCATATGCTGTAAAATCAGCTATGATGCGGCGTGATTCAAATCCGTTGTATTCGTCTTGCAAGGCTTGCGGCAAGTCCCAATGATAAATCGTTACCACGGGTTCAATGTTGTGTTTCAGCAGTTCGTCAATTAGTTCGCTGTAAAAATCTAAACCGGCTTGGTTCACTTCGCCATTTCCATCTGGAATAATACGCGACCATGCGATCGAAAAACGATAAGCCTTCAAGCCTTGCTCGGCCATTAGCGCTACATCTTCGCGAAAGCGGTGATAGTGATCGACAGCGATATTACCGTTTGTATTTTTGAAAGTTGTGCCTGGTTCTTTGACAAATTCATCCCAAACGGACGAGCCTTTTCCGTCTGCTTCATGTGCGCCTTCAACTTGGTATGCAGCTGAGGCGCTTCCCCAAAGAAAGTCTTGCGGAAAATTGTCCAATTTACTATGTTTCATCGTAATTCCTCACTTCGTTGATTTTTAATACACGTTCATCATAGTCGATAGGGAAGTAAAATGTAAGCGCTTTTCTTGTTTGTGCAACGCGTTTCAGAAAGATGAAACAGTCTTTTGCCGTTTGAATAAATAGAACTCTATTTTTTAAAAAATTAAAGTTTTTGTGGATTTCCGTATGTTTGAATACGCTTTCTTATTTTTATTCGCAAAAACATTCTAAAAATCGGCTTTTCAATTTGAAATCAATTCTTAGTCATGTTATTATGAGTAGTGGATGTTTATTAGGTTTTGATAGCTAGCCTAGTGAGAATGAGGGCTTTTTTTTATTTTATGCGTCGGAATTGTGAGTTTCATTACGATTTTGGAAGATGCACATTGGTGAGTGGTTCGCGTGCGAACTGCAATTTATTAGCCAAATAAAATGAAAGTGACGAATTCATTTTCATTTTTTATTAGGTCATTAAAGATTCATTATGAAAGCGTATGATGAAGAATAAAGCTCTCCTGCCAAAACTTTTAAAGAATAAAGGAGAAATGACATTGACAAAGTTTTCAGAGTTTGGTCTGGACGAAAAAATTGTAAAATCAGTTAAACGAATGGGGTTTGAAGAGGCAACACCAATTCAAGAAAAAACGATTCCGATCGGTCTTGAAGGAAAAGACTTAATCGGGCAAGCACAAACTGGTACTGGTAAAACTGCTGCTTTTGGATTGCCGATGATTCAAAAAATTGATCAAAAAAATCAAAACGTGCAAGGCTTAATTATTGCACCAACACGTGAGTTAGCCATTCAAGTTTCAGAAGAACTTTACAAATTAAGTTATGACAAGCATGTTCGCGTGCTTGCAGTTTACGGCGGATCTGATATTAGTCGTCAAATTCGTTCGCTTAAGAAAAAACCACAAATTGTTGTAGGTACACCAGGACGAATTCTTGATCATATTAATCGCCGTACGTTGAAACTCGATCATGTTGAAACGCTTGTACTTGACGAAGCGGATGAAATGCTTAACATGGGCTTCATTGACGATATTGAATCAATCTTGAAGGAAGTTCCTGATGAGCGTCAAACATTGCTGTTTTCAGCGACAATGCCTGATCCGATTCGTCGCATTGGTGAACGTTTCATGCACAATCCAGAACTCATCCGGATTAAAGCAAAAGAAATGACGGCTCTTCTAATTGAACAATTCTTCATTAAAGTTCATGAAAAAGAAAAATTTGATGTATTAAGCCGTTTGCTTGATGTACAATCCCCAGAGCTTGCAATTGTATTTGGACGGACAAAACGTCGTGTTGATGAGCTTTCACGAGCTCTTGATATGCGCGGATATGTTGCAGAAGGAATTCACGGTGACTTGACACAAGCGAAACGGATGAGTGTACTGCGTAAGTTTAAAGAAGGAAAAATTGATGTTCTTGTAGCAACTGATGTTGCTGCGCGTGGACTTGATATTTCTGGTGTGACACACGTATATAACTATGATATTCCACAAGATCCTGAAAGTTATGTTCACCGAATCGGTCGTACAGGACGTGCAGGAAAAGAAGGCATGGCAATTACTTTTGTCCAACCGCGCGAAATGGGATACTTGCGTACTGTTGAACAAACAACGAAGAAAAGAATGCAGCCGCTTAAGCCGCCGACTTGGGATGAAGCTTTTGCTGGACAACTGCGTGTTGCAACAGAAAAAATCACTGAAATTATTACAGAAGAAAATCTAGCTGATTATAAAGCGGTGGCAAGTGAGCTGCTTGAAAATTATGATGCATCGGATATTGCAGCAGCAATGCTTAAGATGCTTGCAAAAGAACCGGATCAAACACCAGTTCATATCACAGAAGAACGTCCGCTTCCTGCGCGTTACGGCGGTAAAGGAAAAGGCGGCGGTGGCGGCAACTATCGTGGTGGAAAAGGCGGCGGATACCGTGATCGCAACAATAGTGGCAAAGGTCGCCGCGGTTCTGGCAGCGGTTCGAGAGATCGTCGCGGAAATGGCGGAAAAGGCAACTATTCGAAGAAATCGAAATAAGTATGGTGAAAAACCGTTCCAACTTTAGTTGGGAGGGTTTTTTTTGTTTGGAAGAACGTACAAATGGGGTAAGGAATGCTAGATATAGAAAGAAGGGGATTTTATGCTTTATGGAGAAAATGATAAGAAAACTAGCCAAAACTACTCGGTTCCAATTTTCGGTTCAGCAGAAGAAAACCGCGATATTCCTAAATATCGACTAGGAGAAACATCCGTCGAACCACGAATTGCTTATCAGCTGTTAAAAGACCAGCTGATGGATGAAGGGAATGCCCGGCAAAACCTAGCTACTTTTTGCCAGACATACATGGAACCAGAAGCGCGGCGTTTGATGGAAGAAACACTTGAAAAAAAATGCAATCGACAAATCGGAATATCCGCAAACAGCTGAAATTGAAAATCGTTGTGTGAATATTCTAGCGGATCTATGGCATGCGAAGGAAAATTATATCGGAACCTCAACGGTTGGATCAAGTGAGGCTTGTATGCTTAGCGGGATGGCACTCAAGTTTAGATGGCGTCATTTAGCGGAAGCGAGGGGAATCAATGTAAACAAGCAAAAACCAAATCTTGTGATTTCATCGGGTTATCAAGTGTGTTGGGAGAAATTTGCCGTCTATTTTGATGTTGAGTTACGGGAAGTGCCAGTTGATCCGAGACACTTAAGTTTGAATCTAGAAAAGGTTTTGGATTTCGTGGATGAATACACGATCGGAATTGTTGGGATACTGGGTATTACATATACTGGGAAATTTGATGATATTAAAGCGTTAGACCGTTTGGCTGCAGATTATAATGCTCAGCACGAGCATCAGCTCGTGATCCATGTGGATGCAGCAAGTGGGGGAATGTTTGCACCGTTTACGAATCCCGAGCTCGAATGGGATTTCAGGCTCGAAAATGTAGTTTCCATTAATACTTCTGGACATAAATACGGACTGGTTTATCCAGGCGTCGGTTGGGTGGTTTTTCGGGACACCAAATTTTTACCGCAAGAATTGGTTTTCAAGGTGAGCTATCTCGGAGGCGAAATGCCGACAATGGCCATCAATTTTTCACGCAGTGCCAGTCAAATTATTGGGCAGTATTATAATTTTATTCGGTTCGGGAAGGCCGGGTACAGAGAAATTCATGAACGGACGAGGAGTGTGGCACTGTTTCTTGCGGAGGAATTGCGGAAAACAGGATTGTTTGAGGTCTTGAATGATGGCGAAAACTTGCCGATCGTTTGCTATAAGCTGAAAGAGACGAGCCATGTTAAATGGACGCTTTATGACCTTTCGGACCGTCTTTTAATGCGAGGCTGGCAAGTTCCGGCCTATCCGCTTCCGCATGATATGGAAGAGGTCGTGATTCAGCGCTACGTGTGCCGAGCAGATCTCGGACACAATATGTCGAGCGAGTTTGTTGCGGATTTGCATGAAGCGATTAAGGAACTTGACCAAGCGCATATTTTATTCCATGATGGGGATGTAAAAACATATGGATTTACACATTGATAAAAAGCAGCATTCGGAGGTTTAGAAAAACTTCCGGATGCTGCTTTTATTAGTTCATTGTATGAACGATCAAACCGATATGAGTAAAGTAATTCATCACGCCGAATAGAACAAAGATGATTCCAGCAATCAACCACAGTATTTTGACCGTTTTTACAAGGCCTAGTGGTGGTGATTTTTTGAGAATGAACGGGAAAAGTGTAGCTCCGATACCGGTTATGGCATAGAGCAAGGAAATGAAGCTTGCTTCGACCATTGGATAGTCGGCGAGGAGACCGGAAATCGGTTCTTCTTTAGGTGCAGCGAAGAGCTGGAAGGTAACGCCTGCGATACCAATTGCGATCAAAGCAAGTCCCATCGCGGCACCGAAATAGGAAATCGGTTTAAGCAGCCCAGGTAAATCTTGGCTGAGACGTTCGGAAATCAATTTCTCGTTTTTAACATCGAGTTTTTCTTCTCGCAGATAAAAGCTATTGCGGCGGTGAAGCAAGTAAGCAGCGGCAAGAAGCAGGATACCGAAGGCGAGAACGGGTTCGCCAAAAATAATATCGTCGAACGGGAAGCCAATTTTTGAAAGCGGCCAAGTAAGCGTCATATGAGCGCCGGTTAATGTCAAAATAATCCCCGGAATAGCGAAGCCGACAACCCAGCTATCTAAATACCCAATTTCTCCTTTTTGTAATTTTTTACCAAACTGCAGAATCAAAAGAAGTGCAATCCCTGTTGCAACAGACATGATCGTATTGTAGACGGCTGTATGAGACCAATCAATTGTCATTTCTGTGAATCCCCCTTTTTCATGTATTCGCTTACAACTATAGCACCGTCTGTGAGAAAAAGCTGTGCTTCTGTTTTGAGAAGGCAAATTAGTTGAAATGAAAAACGACCCGATTCGGCTTTTCTTACCAAATCGGGTCGTGAAATTTGATTTCGTTTTATTCGCTAATCAGCGTTTGATTATCGACTTTGAAGCGTTTGTTGCGACGCAGATACATCGTTCCGATCAAGAGTCCGTTAACAACCACGAAGATCAAGAAGAGAATGAGTGAGCTATGCGTGTAAACAGAAGTTCCGATACCAGATGAGATTGCTTCTCTAAATCCGTAAACCGAATAGCTCATCGGCAAGAACGGATGAAGCGCGTTAAAGAAGCTGTTTGTAAGAGGCATTGGGAATGTTCCTCCTGCTCCGCCGAGTTGCAAGACGAGCAGAACCATTGCGATGAAACGGCCTGGGTTTCCAAAGCTCATGGCAAGGAACATGACGATGAACATGTAGGCGAGCGATGTCAGGATGGAAATCAAGATGAATTCAGCCATGTGATCGACACCAAGTCCTAATAGAAGCATGATTCCGTCAAGGATGAGAGCTTGGAGCACTGCTGCGACAAATCCGATTGAGAATTTGCTGAACCACCAAGCAAGTCCGCTTGTCGGCGTCATCGAAGGACGGCGAATTGGGAAGATGAAGTTGAATACAAGAGCACCCACATAAAGACCAAGTGAAAGCACATAAGGAGCTAAACCATGCCCGTAGTTAGGGACTTCGCTCAATTTTTCTTCCGAGAGCTTCGTTGGACTTGCGAACATCTCATATGTCTTGTCCGAAGCTTTTGTATCGTTCACTTGATCCGCTCCGTCTTTTAGTTTACCGGAAAGTTCATTTGCTCCGTCATTAACTTTTTCAAGACCTGTTCCAAGTGTAGTTGAGCCATCAGCCAGTTGTGATGCTCCGTCGCTGATTTGACCAGCTCCGTTAGCAAGAGCAGGTGCGCTACCGTTTAATGTACTTAAGCCATTTGCAAGCGCATTTGTACCGCTACTTAACTGTGGCAACTTACCAGCAAGTTGATTTAGTCCGCCATTTACTTGAGCGGCACCATTTGCAAGTTTACTGCTTGCTCCGTTTAACGCATTGTTATTTCCAGAAAGCGTTTGGAGTCCGCCGTTTAAGCCGGTAAGTCCATTGCTTACTTGTTTTGAACCATCATAAAGTGCACCGACACCGCTTGAAAGAGCAGGAACAGAAGCTTTTAGCTGACCTGAACCAGCAAGCAGTTTGCTACTTCCGCTTTGAAGCTCGCCGAGTGCCGCAGAAATTTGATTGAATTTTGTCAAAGTAGCTCCAGTTTTATCGATTAGCGTGTTCGTACCATCCGCAAGAGCAGGTACTCCAGCATTAAGCTCGAAAATAGCAGCAGCAACATTGTTTGTACTTGCTTTCAGTTGTGTAATACCAGCTGTAATTTGATCAAATGCAGCCGTTTGCTTGTCACTGACTTGTTTTGCTCCGCCTTTCGCACCAGCCTTAGCGACCGCAATAATTTGTTGTGCTTCCTGAGAAGATGTATTGATTCCGGCTTGTTTTATTGCTGCATCAACGCCGGCATCAATTGCTTGGTCATAAGACGCATTGCTTGCTTCTAATGCTGAAACACCTTTTTGTAAACTTTGCAGTCCTTGAGTTAAGTTGTTTTGATCAATATTTTGTGTTGAAGTTACAGAAGAGTTCACCTTGCTGTTAAGCTCGTTTAGTGAAGACTCTACCTTGTTAATACCATCTCTTAGATCTTTCAAATTTTTCTGTTGCTGAGGAGTACTGCTTTCTTTAATACCGGCATCAACGCTTGCTTTCAATTGTTTAAGGCCAGAATCCAACTGTGAAAGCCCGCCGTTAAGCTGAGTTACCCCCGATGAAAGCGCAGGAACTTTACTTTGAACAGCCGCAAGACCTTCTGTCACTTGACTAGATCCCGGAGCAAGTTTTGAAGCTCCATCAGCAGCTGAACTTACACCGTTTGTATAAGTTTGCAGTTTCGAGTTGAACAAATTTTCACCGCTGCTTAATGTCGCAGTACCGCTCGCAAGTTGGTTCGTTCCCGAAACAGCCTGACCGACAGCTACATTAATTTCAGAAGCACCGTTGTCGAGCTTGCCGATAGCATCTGTAGCCGTTTTTGCACCGTCTTTAAATGTTAATGTGCTGGATGCAAGTTTGTTAAGACCTTCTGAGATCGTCGTATTTCCATCTTGCAGTTTTTTCGTTCCATCGTCGAGTTGTTTTGCACCGTTTGCTGCTGTAGTCATTCCTTTACCGACTTCTTTTATTTGTGAAAAGACCGTCTTCGCGTATTCTTGTGTCACACTGGTTGCCACTTGCGATTTTAGTTTGTCGGCACCTTGCTGTGTAACCACCTCACCGATGTAGTTTTGTGAAGGGTTGATTTTGTAGGATAAATTCATTTTTTTCGGATTGGTGTCAAGCAGAGTTGAAGCGTTTTTTCGAAAAGTCTTTTGGAATTGTAACGACCATGAAATATTTTCCATCGTCAAGTCCTTTTTCCGCATCGCTTGCTTTTACAAAATGCCAATCTAAATCTTTATTTTCCTTCAGGTTTGAAACAAGTTCATTCCCAACATCAAGCGTTTTTCCGGAGTAATCGACTTTTTCATCTTGATTAACGACAGCAACAGGAAGATCTCCTGTTTTGCCATAAGGATCCCATACCGATTTTAAGAAAAATGCTCCATATAAAATCGGAATAAATAAAATAACAATCGAAGAAATCAGCAGGATTTTATTATGTGCCAACCGTTTCCATTCGTTTTTTAGCATGTTCACTGTTTAATCATCACCAATCTAAAAATGTATTTCTGGATGAGCTTCATTCCAGTTTGTAAGCGGAAGCTCATCTTGACCGAGCGTCTCAAGAAGCAGATCAGCCACAGTCTGTTTTTTTAAGTATTTTTTTCCAAGCATTATCAGCCTCAGAAAAAGCATTGTTTACAATTTTCTCTCCCTTTGAAGCCATGCTGCCTTCGTGAATATCCGCGAAGACTGTTCTAATCAACCCCGTGTTTGGGTATGACGCCAGATCGCTTTCGACCGCTTCGACAATTTCAAGCAGGGTAATGTCTTTAGGATTTTTGGCAAGAGAGAACCCGCCATTGTTGCCTGAAACCGACCGAATAATGTTTTGCACAACTAATTTGCGCATAATCTTCTTAAGGTAAGAAGAAGAGACTTGAAGGCGCTGGCTAATCGCATCTGAGGCAAGTGGTGCCATATTGTCTTGCGTCGAAAGCAGCGTAATAATACATACAGCTTGTTCCAAACTCCTAGTCAGTTTCATCCAATTCACCTCGCTTTTATGACTAGCGTTTTCTTTAGAGATAGCAATTATCTATTATGGACATTTATTGTCTATGTTGATTATAAACCTATTTCATGAAAATGCAAGAAAAAAAATTTCAACAAAGAGACTTTTCTTTCTGAGTAAACTAAGCTATAATAATATGATTTTAAAAAACGTAGTTCGAAACCATCCTACGTAAAAAAAAACTAGGGAGAGATTAATAATGAAAATGAAATGGATTACAGTGAATGCTATTGTAGCAGCGCTTTATGTGATTCTTGGCTTTTTAGTGCAGCCGATAGCTTTTAGTGCAATACAATTTCGCATTCCAGAACTTTTTAACCATCTGATTGTCTTTAACAAAAAATACTTTTGGGGCATTATTCTTGGCGTTTTTATCACAAACTTATTTTCGCCGCTCGGCTGGTATGACCTTGTATTCGGTGTAGCGCAGTCCGCTGTGTCAATTGCCATTATGTTTGTTGTAATGCGCTATGTGAAGGGAACCATACCACGCATGATTGCCAATACGCTTGTGTTCTCGCTAACGATGTTCATTATCGCTTACGAACTTCATCTTGCTTTCGGATTGCCATTTTTCCTCAGTTGGCTGACTTGTGCTATAGGAGAAGTCGTAGTGATGGGAGTTGGCATTCCAATTATGTATGCGATCAATAAACGTTTAAAGCTTGATTCAATATAATAAGTACGAGCAGGAATCCGAGAAGAGGATTTCTGCTTTTTAGTTTGACACTTTTCGCTTGATGAAGAAAAAATGCATCGTTATAAAATTGGGAAATATTGTCGCTTCTGAATATGCCTTTAAGAAAACCAACGACTTTCCCATTTCAGTTGCCTTTCCTCCTCCCAACTGTTATAATGTAACTAGGAATATTAATCAATTTGACGCAAGAAAGCCCCGAGTCCGCTCAAGAATCTCGGGGCTTTTATTATGGTTAGAAATGATGTCGTCTAATTTTTATTGCTGCGATTTTCTAACCAGTACTTGTAAGTAACTAAAATAGTGCCGACAAGAATCGGAGCAATAAGGCTGGAATAAAGTATAATCAATTTGACACACCTCCCCTCATACTAGAACGATACAAATCATTCCTCTGAGGCTTGACGACATGCTAAGTATAACAGGCGAAAATAGGGGAGTAAACAAGAATCGGCAAAATAGTATTTTTCTCATATTTAAAGGATTTTGAAGACGTAATCAAGGAAATATCTATCTAAAAGCTACTTTAACGTGAAAAAATTAACCGAGCATTTGAAATAATCGTTTTACATCAAAAAAGCAGAATTCTATCATTAGAATCCTGCTTTAAACTTAGTCGTTATCGGTTTGTTTAATATCACGAATTGGTGCTAAAACTTTGAGCCGCACGTGTGAAATTTTTTTTTGAGGCTTTCCGGGATGAAGGCCTGATACTGTGATGATTAGTGATACTGTTGTTTTATGTCCACTTTCATCAATGGCTACTAGCCTCAATGAGTTTTCACCATTTGAAAGGTCGTCCAAAAAGATTCGGTGTTGTTCACTATAATCTGTTTGATGCGCTTTTCCATTCGAAGCTGTATAGTAGATTGAGCTCATTGTGCTTGTTTCAAAAGAAAGTTCAACTTGGTTGTGTTCGTTCACAACGACAAGTGGTGTTGAGATAGTATAGTCATCAAGCAAAAACAAACCTGATAAATCATCTGAATCTTGATTCGTACTCACAACTTCTATTTCAGGTGTAGCACTTGCAAAAGCAAGTGGCACTAGCAGATTTGATGCTGCTAAAATCAGCATCGCAACGATTAGTTTAATCCATTTTTCTCGCATTTAACCGCCTCCGCACTTCTTATTAATTCTATCTTACCACGAAATTATGAACAAAAGATGAACTGAAACCATTTTCTTCTGCAAAAAAATAAAGTATGATAAATGAAAAAGGAGGACATTATGGAACTTACAAATTTAGAAAAGAAACTCCCTGAAAAAATCAAAATTGTTTGGCGGATTTCTTACGGTATTACTGGATTGATACTCCTTTTGTTTGCAATCGGTCTTGCGATCACCTTTGCAGTAACAAAAGTCAGCTTATGGTTTAGTACAATTGGTTTTGCGCTCGTATTAGTCTATTTTATCTTTATATATGCCTTTATTATTCCATTTCGTTGGAAGCGTTGGAGCTATCAAATCCGTCATGATGAAATTGAAATCCAGCATGGTATTATTTTCAGGAGTCGCGTGTTAATCCCGATGATTCGCATCCAACATATCGAAACTTCGCAAGGACCGTTATTAAGACGTCAGAATCTCGTAGAACTTTCGATCACGACTGCGGCTGGCGCGAAAGTGATTGAAGCCGTTGAGGCCACGGAATCCGATGAACTGCGTGAACATATTCTTGAGCTTGTAAAGGTGGCGAAAGAAGATGTATGAAGAACGTAAACTTCACCCGATCGCTTTAGTCAAAGAGATCGTTGTCAATTTTCGCAAAAATGTGATTCCGATAATCGTTGTGTTGTTTTCGATTTTTCAAGGCTTGCGACAAAGTGCGATGCTCGGAATGTGGCTTTTGCCGATTTTGGTTGCGTTGTTAATTTTGCTGATCCTTGCACCAGCAGTAATTAAGTACTTGACGTACCGCTATAAACTTGATGAAAAAGGGCTGCGTGTAAAATACGGCTTATTTTTCCGTAAAAATATCTACATACCATATGAGCGTATCCAAACCGTGCAGCAAAAACAATGGTTTTTCTATGTACCGTTTCACGTTGTTCAAATCTTGGTTGAAACCGCAGGAACAAGCGGAAAAGCCGAAGCCGATCTTAGTGCTGTTCCAACGAGTACGGCTAAAGAACTTAAAGACTTGCGAGATGGAAAAAAAGCCGAGATTGAAAAAACGTCTGAACCAGACTTGGCGAAATCGGACCCGTTTGCTGTTCCGAAAAAAGACGAAGATGCTATCCGAACGATCGAGTTGAAAACAAAAGAGCTGCTTTTAATGGCTGTCACATCGGGCGGAGTATTCGGTGGTTTTATCATCCTGATAGGTGTCTTGTCGCAATATCAAGAGGCAATTCCGCGTGAATGGCTTGAAGAAGGAATCAATCAAGCCATCCGCCTTGGCATCGTGTTATTCGTAATCGCCGCAATCCTGCTTCTCCTCATTCTATGGGGTATCTCGATTCTTGCGACATTATTCCGCTTTTTCCAGTTCAAGCTGAAGCAATTCGATGACCACCTTGTGATTGAAAAAGGGCTGTTTGAACGCAATACGACGACAATCAAATTCGATCGCATCCAAGGCGTCGTTTTGATAGAATCGCCATTTCGCCAAATGTTGAAACTAGCGAGTATCAAGCTGATCACTGCTGGGAGCTCAGGCGACAGAGAACAATCAGGCGACATTCTCCTGATTCCAATCATGAAAAAACAAGCAGCCATCGAAACATTGCATCAAATCTTACCGAACTATCACTTCGAAAGAGAAACGATCCAGTCACTGCCCAAAAAGAATCGAGCCAGATTTCTTTTCATCTACTTGGTGTGGACAGTCTTGCCATTTCTTGCCGCTACGCTTTTATTTTTCCCATATGGTTTAATTGCTGTCATTTTGCCGATTTTAGGGGGATTGAAAGCTGTAGCAAGCTTTCGTGCAACAGGTTACAGTTTTAGCGAACAAACACTCCTGCTGCGTTCGCGTCCTGCTTTTTCAAAGACTACCTATTTAATTCGGAAAGAACGAATCCAGTCAATGAATGTGAAGCGAAGCATTTGGATGGAGCGTACGAAAACCAACCACCTTCATGTGGCTTTGAAATCTGGAAACTCCAGTTCCACACCATTTTTACGCTATTTAACCGGATCGGGAGCGAAAGAGTTATATGATTGGTATCGGCCGAATCACGATTAACTGTCTGCAACTGCAGGCAGTTTTTTTGTCTTCGCAAAAATAAAAAATAGTGCGAATATAGTGACTTACCCAAAGTAAGCATGTTGCTTGCAAAAAAACAGCTTCTCCCCTAAAATAGACAAAGCATAGCAGGTGCAGCAAAATTCACATGTTGCGGCTATTAATCCTTCTTAATTCATCGGAATAATGCGTTTTGGTGGGTTTTGAGGAAAAAACGAAATAAAAGGAGAACAAAAACATGAAAAAGATACTAGCTCTTTTACTGACGTCGGTGATCGCGGTGGTGCTTGCGGCCTGCTCGAGCGGAGATTCAAGCTCATCTAAAGAGAATGAGATGACGAAAATTGAAAAATCAGGAACGATTACGGTTGGGACAGAAGGTACCTACCGCCCGTTCACATTTCATGATGAAGATACGAATAAATTGACAGGGTTTGATGTAGATGTTGTTACAGAAATTGCAAAACGCCTTGATTTGAAAGTTAAATTTGAAGAAACACAATGGGATTCAATGTTTGCAGGGCTGAATGCCTCTCGCTTTGATGTGATTGCCAATCAAGTTGGAATTAACAGTGAACGTGAAAAGAAATATGATCTCTCGGAACCATATTCTACAAGTACAGCTGTCATTGTAACGGCAAAAGACAATGATAAGATCAAAACGATGGCGGACTTGAAAGGCGTAAAGGTTGCACAAAGTTTGACAAGCAACTACGGGAAAATCGCCCAAGAAGCAGGGGCTGATATTCAATCGGTTGACGGTTTGTCACAATCACTTACGCTCATTAAACAAGGACGGATCGACGCAACGGTGAACGACAAACTTGCGGTACTTGATTATATGAAGGAAACGGGCGATACAAGTGTTAAAATTGCAGCTGAACTGGATAAAGAAACAAGTAGTAGCGCATTTGCTTTCAGAAAAGATACAGGAATTAAAGCGAAGTTTGATAAAGAATTGACAGCAATGAAAAAAGACGGGACGCTGAAGAAAATTTCCGAAAAATGGTTCGGACAAGATGTTTCTAAATAATTCTCTTTTAATCGGCGCGGTTTCATTTAATAATTTGAACTATGATGTGCTGAAAGAAGCGTTTTGGCCCATGGTGAAAGGCGGGATCATGTATACGATCCCGCTTACACTTTTATCCTTTGTTATCGGGATGGTGATTGCGCTTGTGATTGCACTTTTCCGTCTTTCAAGTTCAAAAATTGTGCGTGGAATCGGCCGCTTTTATGTTTCGATTATTCGCGGGACACCTCTTATTGTGCAGCTATTTGTGATTTTTTATGGGCTTCCAACGATCGGACTTAAATTTGATCCGTTTCCGGCAGCGGTGATTGCCTTCTCGCTTAATGTAGGTGGTTATGCAGCTGAAATTGTACGGGGATCGATTCAATCGGTGCCAAAAGGACAATGGGAGGCTGGCTATACGATCGGGATGAATTATTCGCAGGTCTTGTTTCGGATTATTTTACCGCAAGCAGCACGGGTTTCAGTTCCGCCGCTTTCTAATACGTTCATCAGTTTGATCAAAGATACATCGCTTGCCTCGCTTGTGCTCGTTTCTGAACTCTTTCGGAAAGCACAGGAAATCGCGGCTACAAGTTATGAGTTTTTGCTTGTTTATGTGGAAGCAGGGCTCTTATACTGGCTTGTCTGCATGCTGCTTTCGGCTGTTCAAGGACGGCTTGAACGGAGACTGGATCGCTACATTGCGAAGTAAGGAGGAAAATCATGTATCTTGAAGCAAAAAATATTCAAAAAACCTTTGACGGGAACCATGTGCTAAAGGGCATTGATTTACAAGTGGAAAAAGGGACAGTAACTGTAATCATCGGACCATCTGGTTCAGGAAAAACGACGTTCCTTCGTTCTCTAAACGCGCTTGAACTTCCAGAAGCCGGTAGCTTAAATTTTGATGATCTTGAAATTGATTTCGCAAAACAAATCACGAAAAAACAAATTGCGGCACTGCGGAAAGAATCGACCATGGTTTTCCAAAACTACAATTTGTTTCCGCATAAAACGGCGCTTGAAAATGTGATGGAAGGTCCGGTTCAGGTGCTTAAAATGCCGAAAGAAAAAGCGCGTCAAGAAGCGCTTGAACTGCTTCGGAAAGTGAATCTCGGCGAGCAGAGCGAGCTTTATCCGTATCAGCTTTCCGGCGGGCAGGAGCAGCGTGTTGGGATCGCGAGAGCACTTGCAATGAAGCCGAAATTAATTTTGTTTGACGAGCCTACTTCGGCGCTTGATCCGGAGCTTGTCGGCGAAGTGCTAAAAGTAATGAAGGACCTTGCAGCTGAAGGCTGGACGATGATCGTTGTGACGCACGAATTGAAATTTGCCGAGCAGGTGGCGGATGAAGTCATTTTTATGGATGACGGCACGGTCTGCGAATCTGGCAAACCAGAACAAATTTTTACAGCACCTAAGGAAGAACGAACAAAGCAATTTTTAGAACGAATTTTGGACCCGATTTGATGCAAAAAGAATCATGCGGCGGCAGGAAAGCTGAACTTTTTTCTGTTTCTGTAGGATTCTTTTTTTTGTGCTAAAATGGAACTACGAAATGGGACAAGGAGAGGAGCTTCAACTGTGAAACGAATACTAATTATCGGTGGTGGACTTTCAGGTCTTGCTGCTGCTTACACACTTCATAAACGTGCAGCAAATGACATTCAATTTGATCTTTATGAAAGCGAAGCAGATTTTACTGGGAAGTTTAATACGATAAAGCGCGATGGGTTTTTAATTGAAAAGGGTCCGGATTCTTTTCTTGCGAGAAAAACGGCAGGTATTGATCTGATCGCAGAACTGGGGCTCACAGATCAGCTTGTGGCGAATGCGACTGGGCGCTCTTATATTTATAATAACGGCGGGCTTTTCCCAATCCCAGAAGGATCAGTCATGGGAATTCCAACCGACGAACAAGCCCTTCTTGCGAGCAAATTGATTTCAGAAGCAGGGAAAGAGCGAGCGGTTTTGGAGAAAACACTGCCCTATCATGCCTATAAGAACGATGTTTCGCTTGGCGAATTTTTTGAGGCTCGTTTTGGTCTTGAACTTGTCAAAGGTTTGATTGAGCCACTTTTGTCGGGGATTTATGCCGGAGATATCTATAAGATGAGTTTGCGCGCTACTTTTCCGCAGTTTGAAAAAGCGGCAGAACAGGCGGGAAGTTTAATGCAAGGTCTTGCTATCCCTAGTCAAGTCAACATGCAAACCACAGGTACCAAAAATACAATCGGCGCTTTCCGTACGCTTCAAAATGGTCTATCCGAGTTTCCAAAAGCAATTGCGGCAGCTCTTCCACTTGAACGACTTCACGCAGGAAAACGAGCTATGACGATTCAAAAACATGGATTCACCTATCAAGTTAAATTTGCAGACGGAACAACGGAAGAAGCGGATGCCGTCTTAATTGCCGCCGCGCATGATACAGCGGTTCAGTTGCTGGATAAGGGTACGGCGGCTCCCTTTAGAGACCGGCCACTTTCTACACTTGCTACCGTCTCCTTAGCTTATGAAGATGCCGAACGTGCCAACTTGCCTGAAGGAACCGGCTATCTCGTTGCACGAACGAAAAACTACCGGACAACGGCCTGCACTTGGGTGCATAAAAAATGGCCACATATGGTTCCAGAAGGAAAAATGCTTTTGCGCGGCTTTGTCGGCAAAGCAGGTGAAAACTGGATTGAGCAGAAATCGGATGAAGAAATAACTGAAATCGTGTTAAAAGATTACAAAGAAATGATGGGACTATCTGAAACACCGCTTTTTGCTGAAGTAAGCCGAATGCCGAATGCCATGCCGCAATACGATGTCGGGCATCTCGAACGGCTTCAAGTGTTTCGAGCAAATTTACATGCGGACTATCCACGCGTTCAAGCAGTCGGAATGAGTTATGAAGGCGTAGGAATACCTGATTGCATCCGAACAGCAAGAGTTGCTGCTGAAAAGCTTATAAGTGAGGTGAGGGCTCTTGATTAAAGGGATTGGGTTAGATATGATCGACCTTGGCCGAGTCAAACAAGTACTTCTCCGAAATCCGCGATTTATTGACCGCATTTTAACACCAGATGAGCAAAAACTTTTTGCGAAATATCACGGTAGCCGCCAAGTGGAATTTTTGGCAGGACGTTTTTCGGCAAAAGAAGCATATGCCAAGGCGAGCGGTACGGGCTTTGGACAAGCCCTAAGCTTTACCGACGTTGAAATTTTGACCGGCAAAAGCGGCGAGCCACATTTTGTAAAACCGATCAGACCAGGCGAAACGGTTTTTGTCAGCATCACCCACACGGGTCGCTCCGCCGCCGCCCAAGTCATCATCGAAACTTATGAAAAGGAGAATGAAGTATGATGAAACTTGAAACTTATACGGGAGCACATCGCCCTACGTGGATTGAAGTGGACTTAAATGCTATCCGCGCGAATATCAGAAATGAAAAAGCGATTTTGCCTGATACGGCTGAACTATTCGCAGTTGTAAAAGCAAACGCATACGGCCACGGCATTCTTAAAGTAGCGAGAGCAGCAATTGAAGCAGATGCGACGGGGCTTTGCGTTGCTATGCTTGATGAAGCTCTTTATTTGCGCGATGCAGGTTTCACATGTCCGATACTTGTTCTCGGAGCCACTTTACCTGAAGATGCTCATTTAGCGGCTTCAAAAAAAAATCTCTTTGACCGTATTCAACGATGAGTTCCTAGAAGCCCTTGAACTTTCAAGCGATACAGCACTTTGTCTTCATATCAAAGTGGATACTGGCATGGGAAGGCTCGGCTATCGTGAAGCGAAAGATGTGCTGCGTGCCGCAGCACAGATTGAATCCCATCCAAGTTTGGTTTTTGAAGGAATATATACACATTTTGCCACTGCTGATCAAAAGGATACCAGTTATTTCGAGGTTCAGCTGAACAAATTCCGTGAGGTTCTCTCCCAGTTAAACGAACACCCGCGTTACGTCCATGCGGCTAATTCAGCGTCTTCACTTCTTCACGATCAAGCGGACTTCAATATGATTCGCTTTGGCGTTGCGATGTATGGTATGCCGCCATCCGAAGAAATTATCGACATTCTACCTTATAAACTTAAGCCGGCGCTTTCGCTTTATACAAAAATAACACAAGTAAAAATGCTCCATCCAGGTGATCATGTCAGCTACGGAGCGACTTATGAAGCTGTTAAGCCGGAATGGGTTGCGACGCTTCCGATTGGTTATGCAGATGGGTGGATTCGCCATTTTAGCGGTTATGAAGTGTTAGTTGATGGGTATCCTTGCGAAATTATCGGACGGATCTGTATGGATCAAATTATTATCCGCTTGCCGAAGCGATATGAGGTTGGAACAACTGTCACTCTGATCGGGAATAGCGGGGTAGCAGAAAAAACCGCGACAGAAGCAGCGGCTTATCTTGATACAATCAATTATGAAGTGACTTGTCAGCTTTCAAGTCGGGTGCCAAGAAAATATCTTCATTAAATCCGCTTTGCGTGCTTTTCTTATGAAAGACGTTTATAATAAAGATGCAATTCAAATTAACTACTTCTAGGACGTTTGGGTCGCAGCTCCTCTAGGTCTAAAAGCTAAATTCTGCTTTTTTGCTTGGAAATGAAAGGAAAACTCTTTTCTAAAATGCCGCTGAATGGTACCATATAAATAATACATGAATGCATGCAGCTTTGGGGGTGTAAGATGTGTTAGAAAGAAAACAGCTTAAGGAAATTTCTATAACCCTAACACAAGATTTGCTTGACGAACTTGATTCATTTGTACAAAAGGAAAAAGTGGAGCGGAGTGAAGTAATCATGGAAGCGGCACAAGAGTTCTTAAAGCGCAAAAGAGCACGTGACTTGCGTGATGAAATGGAGCGAGGCTACATTGAGATGGCAAAAATTAATTTTGCAATCGCTTGTGAGTGTACCCATGTCGAGTCAGAAGCGGAGAATCGGAATATCGAAGTATTAGGAGGTTAGGCCGGTGGTTAAGCGTGGTGATGTATACTACGCAGATCTTTCCCCCGTGGTCGGAAGCGAGCAAGGGGGAATAAGGCCTGTTCTCATCATTCAAAACGACATTGGTAATCGTTTTAGTCCAACTGTCATCGTCGCTGCAATTACAGCGAAAATTCAAAAAGCTAAACTACCTACGCATATTGAAGCGACGACGAAAGATGGGTTTGACCGCAATTCTGTTATTTTGCTTGAGCAGATTAGAACGATCGACAAGCAGCGTTTAACAGATAAAATTACGCATTTGGATGATGAATTAATGGGAAAAGTAAATCATGCTCTTGAAATTAGCTTGGGCATGGTTGAGTTTTAAGAATTATCTATCCATTTATCATCTAATAGGTAAAAAGTTGCGGACGAGAATGGTGAAGAAGAGGAATCAGATTTTGCGTAATCAATCATTTGGAGATGGCAGGTTTTAGGTGTTATAACTAATACATATTTTTTTTATTCGCTAACATAATTTTAATGTCTGATTTACCTGGCATAGGAAACAATGAACTTATCAAGTTCTGATGAGCTGTTTTCTTATGGCAGGTTTTTTTAGACAGCGAGCAAAAAAAACAAAGAAAGAGAGGCATTACCGAGAAATAATGTATAAAGATTTTGCACATTTTATTCGTGAAAATCGAGCTGCTTTACTTGAAGCTTGGATTGCTGAAATGAAAGAACACGTTGATCCTCGCACGGCGAATGTAGTTACAGAAGCGGTTTATGAAGGAACAAGCCGTGATTTTATTGACTTGATTGTCACGCGGGCAGCTGAAACAGCTAAAGAAGAAGGGTTCTATGAAAAACTGGATGATTTTGCTGAAAAGATTATCTTGCTCGGTTGGCCGATTCAATTTATTACAAAAGGCATTCAAACTTTTGGATTATTGGCTTATAAGGCAATGCGAGATGAAGATATTTTATTTGGGAAAGAAAAAAGGGCTGAAGATGACGCGTTCTATCGCTTTGAAAAATGGCTGTCTTCGCTTTATAATCAAATAATAACAGCCTATGCAGATACATGGGAAAAAACAGTTTCCCAACAAAAATTAGCGTTACAAGAATTGTCTGCTCCACTTTTACCAATTTTTGATAATATTTCTGTGATGCCACTTATTGGAACAATTGACACAGAACGAGCACAGCAAATTATGGAGAATCTTTTAATGGGGGTTGTAAAAAACCGCTCCGAAGTGGTTTTAATTGATATTACAGGTGTTCCTGTAGTCGATACAATGGTTGCCCATCATATTATCCAAGCATCCGAAGCAGTGCGCTTAGTCGGCTCTAAACCAATGCTTGTCGGAATTCGACCAGAAATTGCTCAAACGATCGTTAATCTTGGAATAGATCTTGATCAAGTGATTACTACAAATACACTAAAAAAAGGAATGGAGCGTGCACTTGCTTTAACAAATAGAGAAATAACGGAAAAAGAGGGGTGAAACTGTGGGGATTCCAATTTTAAAATTAGGTGAGTGCTTACTTATCTCAATTCAAAGCGAACTAGATGATCATACAGCTGTTGAGTTTCAAGAAGATCTCTTGTCCAAAATCCATGAAACATCAGCAAGAGGCGTTGTAATTGACATTACTTCAATTGATTTTATTGATTCTTTCATAGCAAAGATTTTGGGGGATGTCGTCAGTATGTCGCGGCTTATGGGGGCGCGCGTTGTTGTAACTGGCATTCAACCAGCCGTTGCGATTACACTTATTGAACTTGGGATTACGTTTGAAGGAGTTCTTTCAGCCATGGATCTAGAAAGTGGACTAGAAAAATTAAAACAGGAATTGGGGGAATGAAGATGACATTCCAATCCTGTGTAAAGATAACAGATGAGTGGGACATTGTTTCTGCAAGGCAATTAGGAAGGAAAATTTCAAAGGAAATTGGTTTCGGGACAGTAGATCAAGCACGGATTACAACGGCGATCAGTGAGCTGGCTCGTAATATCTTTCTTTATGCCGGGACAGGTGAAATTTGCATTGATAAGGTTAATGAAGCTGGAAAACAAGGTCTTAAGGTCATGGCAAAAGATCAAGGACCGGGAATTATTGATATCCGTAAAGTTATGCAGGACGGATATACGACATCGGGTGGCCTTGGAGCGGGACTTCCTGGTGTGAAACGTTTAATGGACAGCTTTGATATTGAATCAAAAACAGATGGTGCAGAAAAAGGCACGACTATTACAGCGATGAAATGGGTACGATAGGGGGCCTTAGGACATGAACGAGCAGTTTGAGGCAAAGTATAATGAAATACTGATGAATTATTTGGAACATCAAGATGAAGAAATTCTCTATAACTGTGAAAAATTGACAAAAGAGGCGATGGAAAATAATATTCCGCCTGAAGAAATTGTCAATATTCATCGTTCGTCCCTTGAAAAATATGATGCGGATATGCCAGATTATATCAAAAAATCGTTTGATGTTTTACTTGAAACGATGGTCGGGTATGGTTTGGCATATTTAGAACATATCAGCTTACGAACGGAACAGCGCGCATTGCGGACTGAGATTGAACAAGCGGAAACGATGCAAAAAACATTGATGCATGCGGATATGCCTGTTGGTACCGGACTTGATCTTGGGGTTGTGAGTGTTGCTGCTCGACAAATGAGCGGAGATTACTATGCCTTTTTGAACGCAGGCAAAAGCGGGAATGAAATCGGTATTGCGCTTGCGGATGTTATTGGAAAAGGAATTCCGGCTGCATTCAGCATTTCGATGATCAAATATGCTCTTTCTGGGATTGCGGAAGAAAGTTCAAATCCAAGCCGTGTACTTGAAGACTTGAATGAAGTCGCTGAGGAAAACATTAATGACAATATGTTTATCACAATGTTTTATGGCGTGTATCATAAACAGACACACTTATTTCGCTATGCCTCAGCTGGTCATGAAGTCGGGATATTTTATCAGGCTGAGTCGCAGAGCTTTTCAGATCTATACGCAAGGGGGTTACCGCTTGGTGTGAATAAAGATGTGCATTACCGTGAGTTTGAGAAAAACGTAGACCCGGAGGATATTATTTTTATTATGTCTGACGGTGTGACGGAAGCGCGTACGGAAGAAGGTTTCATCGAGCGTTCTGAGTTGCTCGCGATCTTTGAAAAGTATCGAGATCTGGATGCGCAAAAAATGGTTGAAGCGATTTATGAACATTTGCTGAAATTGCAAAACTTCACATTACGCGATGATTTTACACTAATTGTAATAAAACGCGAGAAAGATGTTTGAAAAAAGATCGGTGAGGGTAAATTCCATCGGTATACCAAATTTTAACGAGGTGGCAAAATGAATATCAATATCGAGGTCAAAGAAAGCAACGCTCAACAGACGGAAGCTTTTGTTTCTGGTGAAATAGATGCGTATACAGCACCTAAATTAAAGGAAACGCTTGAAGTTTATCAAGCTAAACCCGAATTTACGCTCAAAGTGGATTTATCCGATGTTGGTTATATGGACAGCACTGGCTTAGGTGTTTTTGTCGGGCTTTTCAAAAATTTGCGTGCGCATGATAGTGAGCTAATTTTAGTCGGACTTTCAGATCGCTTGTATCGTCTCTTTGAAATTACAGGATTATCTGACATTATTGAAATTAAAGATGTAGAAGGTGAAAAGTATGGCAACAACTTATGATCGAATCGAGCTCTCAGTCCCTGCTAAACCGGAATTTGTAAGTCTTGGAAGGTTAACGCTCTCCGGAATTGCAAGTCAAATTGGCTTTTCCTATGAAGTCATTGAAGATTTGAAAATTGCAGTAAGTGAAGCGATCACAAATTCAATTCGCCACGGTTTTAAAGATGTACCAGATGGCAAAGTTAAAGTGGAGTTTCACGTTTATGCCGATAAATTAGATGTGATTGTAAGCGACAAGGGAAAGAGTTTTGATCCCGAAGCGAAGAAAAAAGAAATCGGCCCGTATGAAGCGGGTGACGAAACAGATGTAATGCGAATTGGCGGTTTAGGACTATTTTTAATTGAAACTTTGATGGATGATGTGAAATTATACTTGGAAGATGGGGTTTCAGTGTTAATGACCAAATATATCAATGAAAAGCAGGTGGAGGAGAATGCAGAGAGTGTCTCAACCTGATAAGGATAAAGCTAAGGAAAAAGTGTACGAGTGGATTGATGCGTACCAAAAAACGGGTGACGAAGAAGCTCAGTATCAGCTGGTCGTCCATTACAAGAACCTTGTTGAGTCAATTGCGCGAAAATATTCGCAGGGAAAGTCCTTTCACGAGGACTTGGTTCAAGTCGGCAACATTGGTTTGTTAGGTGCGATTAGGCGGTATGATCCAGAGTTTGGAAAGAGTTTTGAAGCCTTCGCAGTTCCAACAATTGTTGGAGAAATTAAAAGATTTTTGCGCGACAAAACGTGGAGTGTTCATGTGCCGAGACGTATTAAAGAACTTGGTCCTAAAATTAAAAATGCGGTTGAAGAGCTGACGCGAGAAATGCAGAATTCACCGCAAATTTCTGATATCGCTCGCTATATCGAAGTTTCGGAAGAAGAAGTCTTAGAAGCGATGGAAATGGGCAAAAGTTATCAAGCACTTTCCGTGGACCATTCCATTGAGGCGGATTCAGATGGAAGTACGATTACGCTACTTGATGTCGTCGGAAATGAAGATGATGGCTTTGAACAGGTTAATCAGCGTATGCTACTTGAAAAAGTTTTGCCGGTGTTAGACAGCCGTGAACAAAAGATCTTACAGTATACCTTTATTGAAAATCGCAGTCAAAAAGAAACGGGAGAACTGCTCAATATATCGCAAATGCATGTTTCAAGAATTCAGCGCCAAGCGATTAAGAAACTACGTGAGGCTTTGCAAAATGAGGAAGTGGAATAATCATGCCGAGTCTATCCAAATCGCATGTGGAACTTTTTACTTTTCAGCGTACGAAGGCATTACAACAATACTCTGGCGATATGTATTTTGTAACTGAAAAAAAGGGGCTTTTTTTATGTGTTCTTGCTGACGGGCTCGGAAGCGGAATTGAAGCGCATCGTTCTGCCAAAGCAGTTATTGAAACGGTTAAATTAAATCCGGAAGGAGAGCTTCCGGATTTAATGGAGCAGGCCAATCAAGCTGTTTCAGGACTTAGAGGAGCTGCAGTTGCGATGATTCGGGCAGATCTTGAACACCGTAAACTTACATATACGGGAACCGGAAATATTCGTTTTTATTTTGTGGAACCGGGCGGGAAAGTTGGGTTTCCATTATCAACCATGGGTTTTCTATCCGGTAGAAAACAGCTTTTTAAAGTGAAAACGTTTGATTTTAAGTCTGACAGCAAATTTTTGATTCACTCAGATGGTCTTGTCTTAAAAAAAGCGCGTAGCTTTTTGACAAGTCCGCTTGATGTAATCAAAACGGGGCACAGTATTGAACGGCAAATCGCAAGCATCCCGGAAGATGATGTCAGCTTTGTGCTTGGGAAATTCCCACAGTGAAGCAAAAACTGCCATATGAAGATGTGGCAGTTTTTGCTTATTCTTCTGAAAAAATGAGACAGAAAAAGGAGTTTACTACTATGGAAAAAACAATTATGCCTTTTATTTACCAAAAATTAAGCTATAAAAAAACACAAATAGATGCGGTAATTAAGCTCTTAGAAGACGGAAATACAGTTCCTTTTATCGCCCGTTACCGAAAAGAAAACACTGGCAGTTTAGATGAAGTTGCCATTCGTGATATTGAGGAAACCTATGAATACGTAACAAAACTTGAAGTGCGTAAGGAAGAAGTACTGCGGCTGATTGAAGAACAAGGGAAGTTGACAGAAGAGCTAAAACAAGCCATTCAGCAGGCTGATCAGCAACAAAAGCTCGAAGATTTATACCGGCCGTATAAGCAAAAAAAAACGGACGAAAGCAACGATTGCAAAAGAACAAGGACTCGAACCACTTGCGAGCTGGCTAGAGACCTTTCCAGACAGCAATCTGGCTGATGAAGCGGCGAAATATCTTTCTGCTGAAAAAGAAATTCCTGACGTGGAAACGGCGCTTAAAGGCGCGCATGAGATTATTGCTGAAAAAATTAGCGATCACCCTGAATTCCGCGCCTGGATTCGTAATTTTACAAGAAAATTCGGGATGGTTCATTCAGAGAAAAAGAAAGATGCGGATGATGAAAAAGCAGTTTATGAAATGTATTATGATTATCAAGAAATGATTCAAAAAACGGCACCGCATCGAGTTTTAGCGTTTAATCGCGGTGAAAAAGAAGGTGTACTTCGCGTTTCAATCGAAATTGATCCGACAAAGATTCACACTTATTTACAAGAAAAAATATTGCCGAGTAAGGAAAACATGGCTGTTTCTTTTGTGAGAGATGCGATATTTGATGCCTATAAGCGCTTCATCGGGCCTGCTGTTCAGCGGGAGATTCGTGCGGAACTGACGGAGACTGCGGAAGATCACGCCATTGAAGTATTTTCGCTTAACTTGCGCAAATTATTGCTCCAATCACCGCTCAAAGGAAAAGTAGTACTCGGTGTTGACCCTGCTTTTCGGACTGGCTGCAAACTTGCCGTACTTGACCCGACAGGGAAGGTGCTCGAAATTGGTGTGATTTATCCGCATACTGGAAAAGGGAGAATTCCTGAAGCAAAAGAAAAAACAGCTGATCTTTTGAGGCGCTATCAAGTGGAGGTTATCGCGATCGGAAATGGAACGGCTTCAAGAGAGACCGAACAGTTTATTGCAGATTTGCTTCATGAAACGAAAAGTACGGCGCGCTATACCATTGTCAGTGAAGCCGGCGCGAGTGTATATTCGGCGAGTGACATTGCTCGGGAAGAGTTTCCGGATTATCAAGTGGAAGAACGGAGCGCGGTTTCGATTGGGCGCCGGCCTCAAGATCCGCTTGCAGAACTCGTTAAAATTGATCCGAAATCTGTCGGTGTCGGTCAATATCAACATGATGTAGCACAGAAAAAATTAAGCGAGACGCTGACGTTTGTTGTCGAAACATCTGTTAACCAAGTCGGTGTCAATGTAAATACGGCTTCTGCTTCACTTCTGCAATATGTCGCAGGTCTCAATAAAACAGTGGCTGGCAATATTCGTAAATACCGCGAGGAAAACGGTCCTTTTACCTCACGAACAGAGTTGAAGAAAGTACCTCGGCTCGGTGCGAAATCTTATGAGCAAAGTATTGGTTTCATTCGAATTTTGGAAGGGAAAAACCCGCTCGATAAGACGGCGATTCACCCAGAAAGTTATCCAGTGGCAAAACAGCTGATTGAAAAATTGGGGTATAGCCTTGATCAAATCGGTTCAGCTGAATTAAAAACTGCGTTACAAAAATTAGATCCCGTAGCAGTTGCGGTAGAAATGGAAGTCGGAAAAGAAACGCTCGCAGATATTATCCAAAATTTAATAGCTCCAGGGCGTGATATGCGTGATGCGCTCCCACAACCAATGCTCCGCCAAGACGTTATCAAGATGGAAGACTTAAAGCCTGGCATGGAACTTGAGGGAACAGTCCGTAATGTCGTTGATTTTGGTGCATTCGTAGACATTGGTGTGAAGCAAGACGGACTTGTGCATATTTCAAAACTTAGCGATTCGTTCGTGAAAAACCCGATGGATGTTGTATCGATTGGGGATATCGTAACGGTTTGGGTCGATGAAGTTGATGTGAAGAAAAGTCGGATTGCTTTATCAATGGTAGCCCCGAAAGTAGCGAAATCAAGTGGAAAATAAAGAACTTCAAGCATTGATGGAAATGGTTTCTGAACGCTATTTTCGGAAACCATTTCGTCATCAAGCGCGCTTTAATGCCCGTCTTAAAACGACAGGAGGTCGCTATTTGCTGGCATCACATGACATTGAAATGAATCCGCATTATCTTAAGGTATTCGGAAAAGTTGAGCTGATAGAAATCATGAAACACGAACTATGCCATTACCATCTTCATCTTGAAAAACGTGGCTATAAACATCGGGATGCAGATTTTCGCAAGCTACTGGAAGAAGTAGGAGCACCTCGTTTTTGTAAACCACTTGAAGCGGCTGTTCGTCTGCATGAATATACATGCGAGGATTGCAGCACTCACTTCATGCGTAAGCGCAGGATGAATCCAGATCGCTATCGCTGCGGGAAATGTGGCGGTCGGATTCGTTACAGGAGGCAGAGGGAAGTTATGCAAAGGGATGTCAATTGATAAAGTGGAAAAAGCAGAAAAAAGGGGTTGAAGCGGGTTGTCCTTCCTGAAAAAATTATTTCTTTCTTGCTTTTTTTTCTATTCATTATTATAATTAAAGGTATAGCATTCCACAGTAGCTCAGTTGGTAGAGCAATCGGCTGTTAACCGATCGGTCGCAGGTTCGAGTCCTGCCTGTGGAGCCATATTTATGTGGAGAAATACTCAAGTGGCTGAAGAGGCGCCCCTGCTAAGGGTGTAGGTCGTTCACGCGGCGCGAGGGTTCAAATCCCTCTTTCTCCGCCATGTTAACATGTATATTTCAAGCAAGCCTTTGCCAGAATGCGGCAAGGCTTTTTGTATGTTTGAATAAAGTTTGAAGTTTTACGTTGCGACACATTGAAATTACTGATACACTAAAGAAAGTTTGATAGATTAGGAATGGAAAAAAGAAGGTGAAATAAATGGTTAAACCAGTAGTAGCAATCGTAGGTCGGCCAAATGTCGGCAAATCAACCATTTTCAACCGTATTGTTGGTGAACGGGTATCGATCGTGGAAGATGTTCCCGGTGTTACAAGAGACCGGATTTACAATACGGCCGAATGGCTTGGAAAAGATTTTAATATTATTGATACAGGCGGAATTGATCTTGGGGACGAACCTTTCCTTGAACAAATTCGTGCACAAGCAGAAATTGCGATTGATGAAGCAGATGTGATCATTTTCATCACGAACGGACGCGAAGGCGTAACAGATGCAGATGAGCAAGTTGCAAAAATTTTATATCGTTCTAAAAAACCAGTTGTACTTGCAGTTAATAAAGTAGATAATCCAGAAATGCGCGATCAAATTTATGATTTTTATGCGCTTGGATTTGGCGATCCATTTCCCATTTCAGGTTCACATGGCCTAGGGCTTGGCGATTTGCTCGATGAAGTTCGTAAACACTTTCCAAATGAGGAAGATGCCGACTACGATGATGATGTTATCAAGTTCTCGCTGATCGGACGACCGAATGTTGGAAAATCGTCACTTGTTAATGCTTTCCTTGGCGAAGATCGTGTAATCGTATCGGATGTTGCCGGTACAACACGTGATGCCATTGATACAAGCTATATCGTTGAGGATCAAGAATATGTCATGATCGACACAGCAGGAATGCGCAAAAAAGGAAAAGTCTATGAAAATACCGAGAAATATAGTGTGCTTCGTGCTATGCGGGCAATTGAACGCTCCGATGTCGTCTTAGTCGTTTTAAACGCTGAAGAAGGGATTCGCGAGCAGGATAAACGCATTGCCGGATATGCACATGATGCAGGCCGAGCAATCATTATCGTTGTCAATAAATGGGATGCCATTGAAAAAGATGAAAAAACAATGAATGCTTTTACTGAAGACATTCGCGAGCAATTTCAATTCTTAGACTATGCACCAATCGTCTTTGTTTCTGCAAAAACGAAGCAGCGGCTCACAAATATTTTTCCGCTAATCAATCAAGTCAGTGAAAATCATGCACTTCGAGTTCAGTCGAGCATGCTGAATGATGTGATTAGCGATGCAGTTGCGATGAACCCTGCACCGATGGACAAAGGCAAGCGGCTTAAAATTTTCTATACCACACAAGTTGCTGTTAAACCGCCTGCATTTGTTGTTTTTGTAAATGAACCAGAATTAATGCATTTTTCATATGAGCGCTTTTTGGAAAATCGAATCCGCGAAGCCTTCCCGTTTGAAGGAACACCGATTCGAGTTATTCCTCGAAAACGCAAGTAGTACGCTTTAGGAGGAGGATTTTTTGTGACAAAACAAAAAGTAGCCATTCTTGGTGCTGGAAGCTGGGGAACAGCGCTTGCGATGGTACTTGCCGACAACAATCAAGATGTTGTGATTTGGGGTAACCGCGAAGATATCGTGGAGGAGATCAACCAAGAACACCGAAACTCGCACTATTTAAAAGAAACCATTCTTCCAGAAGGAATACGCGCCACATTATCACTTTCTGATGCGCTAGCAGCTGCCGAATTTGTTGTGCTTGCCGTTCCAACAAGCGCGATGAGAGAAGTGGCGAAACAAGTCAGCGAGACCCTTAGCGAGCCGCGTATTATTGTTCATGTCAGCAAAGGTATCGAACCAGATACTAATATGCGGATGTCAGAAGTCATTGAAGCAGAGATTGCCCCAGAGAAACGAAGCGGTATCGTTGTACTTTCTGGGCCAAGCCATGCGGAAGAAGTGGCACTGCGTCATCCGACGACCCTTTGTGCAAGCTGCTCAGATCACCATTTAGCGAAAGAAGTCCAAGATGTATTTATCAACAATAACTTGCGGATTTACACAAATGAAGATGTCATCGGAGCGGAAATTGGCGGCGCGCTCAAGAATATCATTGCCCTCGGTGCCGGGATCTCGGACGGCTTAGGATACGGTGATAACGCGAAAGCAGCTTTGATGACGCGCGGAATGGCTGAAATTACCCGCCTTGGGGTTGCAGTCGGTTCTGACCCGCAAACCTTTTATGGCTTGACCGGTATTGGCGATTTAATTGTGACCTGTACGAGCGTCCATTCACGCAACTGGAATGCTGGAAACATGCTCGGAAAAGGGCAGCAGCTTGATGAAGTCCTTAGCAACATGGGAATGGTTGTTGAAGGCGTTCGAACAGCGAAAGCCGTTCATGGATGGGCACAAGAACTTGGCATCGATATGCCGATTTCAGAAGCCATCTATGAAGTTCTTTTCAGCGGCAAAGATCCAGCAGATGCGGTGGATCACTTGATGGGCCGAAAGAAAAAAGAAGAAAAAGAAACCTTTTAAATCAAAAACCTTTTGGGGCTGTAAAATATCAACCCTGAAAGGTTTTTTTGCTTTGTGAAAGTTTGTCAAATCTGTGTCGCTTCATCTGTCAAGCTGGCTTTTTTAGAAGCTTAAGGTGAGGAAATCCATGAAACTGCCGAATGACTATGCTAGAATGAAGGGGTGGATAAAGGAGGCAGTTACGAATGAAAGTGACACGAGAAAATAACAGCTATCAAATTTCATGGGACAAAAGCGAAGCTCCAGAGGGAAGTATCCTTTATGTAAGCGAAAAGCCCGAACAAGATTCAAAAGAAGTGGAAGTCATGCAAATTCGCCAAGGAAACCATTATGCTGAGTATCCAGTTCAAGCGGAATATCCACACCCTTTTTTTATCATCAAAAAACCAACCGGAGAAAAATTAACAGCGGCAGAACGCATCTTGACGGTTCCAGGAGTTTTCAATTTCCGCGATCTTGGGGGCTATTTAAGCCGCACTGGAAAACGAGTAAAATGGGGCAAACTTTTCCGCTCCGGCAGCCTTGGCGCCATCAAACCTGAAGGCGAAAAAGTTATCCATGACCTTAACATCCGCTGGATATGCGATCTTAGAAGCGCTGCTGAAGTCAAGGTGCAGCAAACCCCGCCGATGGACGGCATTCTCAATCGCAACATTCCGATCGGCGCCGCTAAAAATCAGCTAGACGGCCCAAAAAACATTGATATTCCAAGTGATCATAGTGTTTATGAACCGCTTATGGGCGACAGTTATAAAGTATTCATCCAATCAACAGCGGAATACAAACAAATATTTGAGGACTTGCTTCAAAAGGACGGAATTCCGTTTTTATTTCATTGTACAGCTGGTAAAGACCGAACTGGTATCCTCGCAGCTCTTACGCTCTATTTACTTGATGTTCCGGAACAAACAATTTTTGAAGATTATGAGCTGACCAACCAGTTTACCGATCAAATTTTGAATGAAGTAGGTAGTTTGGCGAACTCATTTTCCAACCAAGCAGATCAAATTCCGCTCGAGACATTCCGACCGATGGCAGAAGCACGTCCTGCTTATCTGAAAATTGCTTTTCAAGAAATGCGCAAATCTGCTGGGTCAATTGATGCTTTTCTTGAAGAAAGGGTCGGCATTGATGCAAAAATGAAAGAGCAGCTGCAAGCGTTATTGTTAGAATAAAATAGGTGCTGAAACCTAGATTTTTCAGGCAATGAGCTCAATTTTAAACTTAATTTTTTTATGAAAAAAGTAACCATTTTTTTGATGAAAA
>NZ_AODF01000022.1 GCF_000525875.1 Listeria floridensis FSL S10-1187
TTTTTTTTCTGTCTGAACTTGAAATAAACGGCGCCCAGTAAAGTTTTCTTCTTCAATCAATTGTCCGAGAAAAGTATCCAAATATTTTTTGGCTTCTGTATAAAAGGCTTTTTTGCTTCTCCTCATAAGCTTTATCAATCCGTTCAGCAATCACTTTTGTGAGAGTAGCGTTCTCTACTTCAACTGCAAAGCTTTCTCGACTGAACGAAGTTGTGAAAACTAATTTACGAAGTTCTTCTAGTTGATTAAACTCTGCTTTCAATTTGATCAAGTCCCGTTTCAAAGAATGTTCTTCTCGCAAAAGTCTCGAAAGCTCTTCACTTGTACTTTCTCTCTCGTTGCTCATTTTCATCATCCTCCACTTATTTTTAAGTGTTCTTTTTCTCTTCCTTCATTTTAACACCCTTTGTTTCGAAAATCTGTGACAATTTAATGAACCTTTCTGAAAATTAAACAAAAATCATGAAAAAAATACCGTCCTTGGGTCAGAATAGCCCAAGAACGGTATTTATTTTACAAATCGCTTCGTAATTAACTTGAAAATTTCCATCAAAATAACAGATGCTAATGCAAGAGCTGTAGCAATTCCCCATTCATACAGTCCAAAATTTGCAGGAATCGAAAATATTTCACGTATTCCAGGAATGATTGTAACTGCATAAAGGACAAAGCAAAGCAATACAGCGCCGATCACAAATTTATTTGAGAAGAAACCTGCTCCAAACGCAGTTTGTGTATTTGAACGTGCTGCAAAGGTTTGAAGTGTACGTGCTAGAATTAAAGTTGTAAAGGCCATCGCAACACTCATTTCAGGACTAATTCCTAAACCGATAAACTGTGAAACAATCACGGCCGCACCGATCAAAATACCACGAATCAGAACAGCTCGCATCGTACCGCCGGCAAATATTCCTTCACTCATATTGCGTGGTTTTCGTTTCATCACATCTGGTTCCGCTTTTTCCATACCAAGTGCTATTGCTGGAAGCGAATCGTTAACTAAGTTGATAAACAGCAATTGCAGAGCTGTAAAAGGATTCACCCAATTCATGATCAAAGCGAATAAAATGGCAATAATAGCTCCTAGATTTCCGGCAAACAAATAACTGATCGCTTTTTTAATGTTGTCAAAAACGGTACGTCCAACTTCGACCGCATCGACAATCGAAACAAAGTTATCATCGGTTAATATCATAGCGGCAGCATCTTTAGCCACATCCGTTCCACTACCCATCGCCACGCCGATATCTGCTTGTTTGAGTGCTGGTGCATCGTTTACTCCATCTCCGGTCATTGCAGTAATTTTATTCTTTTTCTGCCAAGCTCGAACAATTCGGATTTTGTTTTCCGGTGAAACACGTGCATATACAGCTATATGTTCAAGTTTCTGTTCTAGTTCTACTTCGCTCATTGCGTCTAGTTCTTGTCCAGTGACAGCAAAGTCGTCTTGCTCGACAAGCCCGATATCTCGTCCGATAGCCTCCGCGGTTGTTTTATGATCACCTGTAATCATGACGGTGCGGATACCGGCTTTTTTGGCTTCTTCAATTGAGGCATATACGGCTTCACGCGGCGGGTCAATCATAGCTGTGAGCCCGACTAGGACGAGGTCATGTTCATCTTCAAGTGTGATTTCGGTTTTATTTTCTGGAAGACGTTTGTAGCCATAAGCGAGTACGCGGAGTGCTTGTTTTGAAAAGTTCTCATTGGTTTCTTGCAAGTTTTCCAAGATAACTGGTGTGATTGGAACTTCTGTACCATTCTGATAGATATATTTGGCACGGCTGAACATTACATCCGGTCCACCTTTTGTAAGCATCGCTTTATGTCCATCGAAGGTATGAACGGTTGACATCAATTTGCGGTCAGAGTCAAATGGTATTTCTGTTTCACGCATAAAGGAGTTACGAATTTCATTGTAATCTTGATTTTTAGCTTGGCTGAATGAAAGTAGCGCTACTTCGGTTGGATCGCCAAGTTCTTTGCCTTCTTCGTTGATCGCTGAATCATTGCAAAGTACTGCAATGTAAATTAAACGTCTTTCTGCTTCTGTCCATTTTTCCGGTTCATCTGGGAAGCTCGCTTTTGTTCCGTCAGGCAAATAATAGTCTACTACGGTCATTTTATTTTGTGTAAGGGTACCTGTTTTATCGGTACAAATTACACTGGTTGAGCCAAGTGTTTCAACGGCCGGCAGTTTGCGAATAATGGCATGTTGTTTTGCCATTTTATTTGTACCGACGGATAACACGATGGTGACAATTGATGATAAGGCCTCAGGGATGGCTGCCACGGCAACTGCTACAGCAAACATGAAGGCATTCAAAATCGCTTGTGTGGTATCAATTTGCGAGTTCGCTCCAAGGAAAATTCGGCCCGCCTCCACGGCGAAAATCAGTATACAAAGCACCAGAATGGCTAACCCCAATTTTTTACTAAAACTTTCTAATTTTTGTTGGAGCGGTGTTTGTTTAGCCTCAGCTGTTTCAAGCAGACCGGCAATTTTTCCAATTTCGGTATTTGCCCCAGTTGATGTGATGACGACTGTTCCTCGTCCATAAGCAACAAGCGAACTACTATATACCATATTGATTCTGTCACCGATCCCTACGTCTTCTGAGAGCGGTTCTGTTATTTTTTCTACGGTTTCAGATTCACCAGTGAGCATTCCTTCATCAACTTTGAGTGAGCCGCTTTCAAGCAGACGCCCATCTGCTGGTACGTAATCGCCAGCGTCCAGCAAAACAATATCGCCAGGAACGACTTCTCGTGCGTGAATAGTTTGTTTTTCGTTATCCCGAATCACTTTTGCTGTCGGCGCTGACATTTCTCGCAGTGCATCGAGCGAGCTTTCGGCTTTTCTTGTTTGAACGACACTGATAATCGCATTTATGATTAATACGACGAAAATAATGATAGATTCGATCACTTCTCCTAGCACAAGTTGAACGAGTGCAGCAATCACAAGTACAATTACCATTGGATCACGAAAGGTTTCTAGAAACAACTTCCAAAGCGGAACTTTCTTTTTTTGTTTCAATTCGTTATAGCCAAAGGTCTGAAGTCGATCTTTGACAGTGTCGCTCGTTAGACCGTTTTGGCTTGTTTCCTGCTCTTCCAAAACAGCAGCGGCAGTTTTTTTATACGGTTCCAAGAATTGGGACAGCTCCTTCCAAAATTATCCTTATCTTTTAAGTATAGCAATTTCTATGGTCAGCTTCTAACAATGCTAAATTAATTTACACAATCTTAACATTCGTATTTCCCTCTATAGAAAGAGTAAAACCGTCCTTGATCGTTCAAGAACGGAAATGCGGATTTTCTTCTTTTTTCGAAATAATTTTGGGGACTTCTCGTCCAGATATAAAGGTTAACAGCGAGCCAAGCAAAATAACAAGGATACCTGCTGAAGTTTCAAATGTAATGGGTTCATGTAAAATGAATAATGCAAGAATTGGTGCAAGTGCCGGCTTGATGAAGAACACGAGCGAAGCAAGCGTAAGGCTTGTTTCTTCCATTGCAAGAAAATAACTAGCAAAGCCGATTCCGGTCACGCCAACTCCAAGGTAAAGTAGCATTGGCATGCTTTCAAGTGTAACGCCGGATAGAAATGGGATGCGGCTGAAAACTGCAAAGCCGCTTGTGGATAGAAAATTAGCAATGGATGGAATGTGGCTAAGCAGCATGAGAAATCCAAGTTCAAAAGCACCGATCAGAAAGGAAAAGCAAGTTGTTTCGATCCCGCCGTAACGCCATTTTTTTGTTCCATAACGGCTGATTACGCTGTAAACGGCGAAAAAGACGGCAGCGAGTAGAGCGAGCGTAAGGCCAATTGGGTCGCTAAGGGAAAATGGGTTCATGATGATCAAAATTCCGCCAAGGCTCACAAAGAGCGACAGCACGACTAGTCGAGTTAGCTTTTCCCGTAAAAAAACAGCAGCTAGGATTAAAACGAAAACGGGGTTGCAGCTGAAAAGAATCGCGACGGTTGAAGCCTTGGTGTAGCCAATTGCGAGTTGAAAGAAGGTCATGCTTACGACGATGCAGAAAAATCCGGTCAGAGCAAAAAAACCGAATGTTTTCAGAGTGAAGCGCCGCTCTTCGTTGCGCCAGCGCTTAAGGGCAAGCGGAAGTAAGATTATTCCTCCAATTAAAAAGCGTAGAAAATTTAATTCAACTGGATTGAAGGTGCTCCCAGAAATTTTAATTGCAATTTCCATGGTGCTGAATAGAAAAGTCGCTAATAGAATGTATAGATAACCTTTTTTCATGTTTTTAAGCCTCTTATCTCTTTTTATCAATTTCATTTATATTGTATACTTAAAAATAATTGTAAACAAATCATTAATTAGAATACATTGATGTGTTTTTTGCATAACGGAGGTTTAAAAATGGATTTTAATCAGTTGCACTACTTTATCGTTACAGCGGAAACGGAGCATTTGACGCTTGCTTCTGAACGGCTCGATTTATCGCAATCTGCGCTTAGTCGAGCGATTCAAAATCTTGAAAGCGAGCTTGGTGTTCTGTTATTTGATCGAACGGGGCGAGGAATTAAGCTGAATCATTTCGGCAGACAGTTTTATCACCGTGCTCTTGATTTAACGGAAAAATTGGCTTTTGCGCAAAAAGAACTGCTGCATTTGGCTGATCCCGATTTTGGGATGATTACGCTTGGTTTTACACATACTCTTGGTTTTTCTTTTGTTCCTGAGTTATTAAAGGGTTTTCGACAAGCCCATCCTAAAAATCAATTTTCATTTCGTGAATCAAGAACAAACGAACTACTTGAGCTTGTGAAAAGTGACGAGCTTGAGATCGGGCTTGCGGTGAAGGAAACAACGGATACAAGTTTGACTGCTTTTCCAATTGCTACAGAAAAGATGGTTCTGCTTTTGTCGCATGAACATCCCTTGTCCCCTCAATCAGATTTTGATTTCAGCACATTTACTCAGGATACTTTCATTCACTTTGACCGAGGTACTTCTACCCGTTTGCTTGTGGATCAATATTTAGCAAAGCATAAAGCTGTTTTTGCCCGCACGATTGACGGGCTCGAGATCGCAAGTATCCTTGGACTTGTTGAAGCTAATATTGGAATCGCTATTGTGCCACAATCTGTTGTTCGTCATTTAACCCACATCCGGGTTTATCCGCTTGAACTCGAACGAACAGTTTATGCGGTTTATAAAAAACAAGGTTTCTTAACAGATGCTGCTAAACGCTTTTTAAGTTTTTTGATGCAGATGAACAACAAAAGATGAAGCGCCGGCCGGCGCTTCATCTTTTGTTCGCTTACTAAGAAAATCGTCTGATAATTGTTTTAAGGGGTGGCATTTTAGCAATGCGGTGTTTTTCTTTTAATTCTTTACCCTCAAAACTTAAATAGCCTTTTGCTTCCTCCCAAACAATTTTACCCGGAAGCGGTGCTGCATCAGGATCAACGTAAGCGTCGATAATCACTGGAACATTATCTTGTTCTGCCTTTTCTAAAGCTCGTTCCAGTTCCTCGCGTGTTTCAACATGATACCCTTTGCCACCGCAATTTTCTGCGAATCCCGCGTAATCAATGTTCGGCAAGTCGATTGCATAATTTAATTCGCCAGCCGATTGCTGTTCGTATTTGATGAAGGATAGTTCTTGATTGTTTAAGACGATCACGATCATTTTCATTTTGTAGTGGACGGCTGTTACAAAATCTTGCATCACCATCGAAAATCCACCATCGCCTGTTAGTGCTATGACTGGCTTATCTGGATAAGCGCGCTTTGCAGCTATGGCACCGGGCAGTGCGCAACCCAATGTTCCAAGCCAAGCCGAGGTTAAAAAGCGATTCTCTGTTCCAATGTGTAAGTAGCGAGTACTCCACACGGTTGATGTTCCTACATCAATTGAAAAAATGGTTTCTGGTGTCGCAATTTTTTTTAATTTCTGCCATGACAGCTTCTGGTGCAAGTGGTTTACTATCCTTCTCTTCATCTTCTTGCATCCATTTGTTCCAATTTTCCATGTTGTTTTGGCAGGCTTTTAGGAATGGGCGGTCTGAAACGCCTTCTGTACGTTCATTCCAATCTGCTAAAACTTCACGCATATCTCCAACAATTTCAACGCTTGCCGGATAACGTTTACTCATAATACTTGGATCAATATCAACTTGAATACACGGAATCGACTTTTTCGGCAAGTAATCTACGTAAGGATAATCATTTCCAAGCATTAGTAGCAAATCTGCTTCTTGCATAGCTTCATAGGCAGGTTTTGTGCCGATTTTCCCGATATTTCCTAAGTAATTAGGATGGCTGTCGGATAATGCGCCGCGCGCGCGCAATGTAATGATTGTCGGGATACTCCATTTTTCTGCAAAGCGCTGCAGTTCATCTTTAGCACCCATTGTACCTGCCCCAGCAAGGATAACAGGTTTTTTTGCCGCGTGAAGAAGTTCCACAGCTTCATCAAGTTTTCGAGCATCTACTACTGGACGCACTGGATGATAGTCTCTTTTTTGTAGCGCCTTCGATGGAATATTTTTGGTTAAGATGTCGTTTGGAATTGTGAGGACAGCAACCCCATTTTCACGATAAGCCGTTTCAATCGCTTGGTCTGTCACTTCAGCGATCGTGTCAGCCGACTCAATTTGCTTGTTATATACGGCTACGTCACTAAATAAATTCGGCAGGTCTACTTCCTGAAAATATTTGGTATTGGCGAATTCTGTTGTGACTTGACCGGCTAAAACGAGCATCGGTACTCGGTCGAGTTTAGCATCATACATTCCGTTCAAAAGGTGAATGGCACCTGGCCCTCCAATTGCAAGTGCTACACCGATTTTCCCTGTCAACTTCGCATAGGAAGCCGCCGCAAGAGTCGCTACTTCCTCATGACGTACGTGGATAAAATCAATCTGTTCTTGTTCTTTCCTAAGCGCTTCAACGACGGTATCAATCGAATCACCAGGTAATCCGTAAACATGATCTACTCCCCAATTTTTAAGTACTTCTACTAACACTTCACTGCCTTTTGTTTTCATCTCAACTGTCCTTTCCTATCTGAAATTGTCTTCTCTCTTATATTGTGTTGCCATAAATTGGTTTTCTGAAACATTTTTTCAGAAATTCACATTTTCTAGCTTCAATGTAAACATAACTTGGAAATTCATTATTTGATGTAAACATGTTCATTTTTTTCTTTCCTAAATCATTTATAAGGCAAGAGCTTCTATGTGGATGCAAGTCTTTTTGCCAACCTTTTTTTATCCTTGTATACATTGAACTTGACTACATTCAGCTCGACATTTAGACTAAGAGTAACAATAGGAATAGACTAGGAGGTTATCTATGAAATTTTTAACGAAAATCAATAAATATGTCCCGCTCTTTCTTCAGCTTACACTCAATATCGGTTTGATTCTCGTTGGAATGACGCTAGTTGTGTTTTTAATTCGCGAATCATTCATGATTTTTACAAACTTATTTGTAAAAGATTCGGTTACGTCGTACTATGACATGATCGAAGATATTTTGATTTTCTTTCTTTATTTCGAGTTTATCGCGCTTATCATTAAATATTTTAAATCTGGCTATCATTTTCCGCTGCGTTACTTTATCTACATTGGGATCACTGCGATTGTCAGGCTTATTATTGTCGATCACTCTGATGCGCTTGCGACACTCATTTTAGCTGGTTCAATCTTACTTTTAGTTGCGGCTCTTTATCTCGCGAACACGAAACTTTTAAAGCGCGAGTAAAGCCGCTTTTTTTTATTTTAAAGAGGTGATTCTGATCGATTTTTTTGATTTTCTTCGTACACTTAGTTTTGGTTTTGCCAATATATCAGTGCTTGTATTCGGTTATTTTCTGCTTGCAAGGGTCACTCAGTTCCAATTTAATCGTCAGCCTGATTTTCAAATCAAGTTTATGGCTGTACTTTTCAGTGCGATATTCGGCTTCTTTTTGATGAATATCTCACTATCTGCCGGCGGCTATCGTATTGTTGATTTGGAATGGATTTTTATCATCTTGAACTTCTTCTATTTTGGTGCTCCTACAGCTTTTTTCACGAGCTTGATTATTGGCGTTGAACGTTTCTTAGCGAACGATCCGGAAATCGCTACAACCTACTTGCTGATGTACTTAGGCACCGCTATAATTCAGCTCATCGTAATGCCACTTGTGAAGCGGTATAACAGCGAACTCGTGCGACTTCTGATCATTTTTGCTGCAACTTATATTCCGCTCGTTTTTGCAAGTGTCTTAATTATTCCAAGCACAACAAACTCCATTCTTTTTGAAATTGTTATTTACTCTGTGTTAGGTGCCTTCACTTGTTATTACATTGTGACTGACCTAACGAAAATCGGGAAACGTTTCAACTTCTTCGAACAAACCTCCAAATTTGATTTCCTTACAAAAATCGGCAACCGTTATTCGTATGATTTACGAATCGAACAACTATGCAAACAAAATCGGTTCTACTTGTTTTTACTTGATATTGATCATTTTAAATTGATTAACGATCAATATGGTCATGACATTGGCGATTTGGCATTGAAGCTGTTTGCTGAAAAATTAACAAGAATGTATCCCGATTCCGTTTACCGGCTTGGCGGTGATGAATTTGCAATTGTGCTTGATTACAGTTCTCCGTTCAACATCGAAGCGGCTAAGCGTACTATCAAAAATGAAATTAAAACGATTGCTATTGACTTGCCGAATAATGAAACACTTTCTTTATCTACATCTGTTGGGGCTGCCCAAGCTTTTCCAGGGATTTCAGCTAACGAACTATACCGAATGGTCGACCAAAAATTATATGAAGACAAAAAAACCAAGATTTAGCACACCACTCTTGAAAATGTATAGACCAATTCATTTTAAAAAACAATCCAGTTTGTTGATATAACATATTCTATAAGATATACTATGATAGTATAAAACTATACCAATATAACATTCTGGAGGTCGATGAAACTTGGATCAAAAAGGTCTGAAGTATTTACGTCTGTTGGCAAAAAATTACCCGACGATTGCTAAAACGGCAACAGAAATCACAAACTTAGAAGCTATTCTTAATTTGCCGAAAGGAACGGAACACTTTTTAAGTGATATTCACGGCGAATACAGCGCTTTTGAACAAGTGCTTCGAAATGGCTCAGGTGTCGTCAAGCGAAAAATCCGCGATGTTTTTTCGGAAGAATTAAGTGACGAAGAGATCAATACCTTGGCAACAATCGTCTACTATCCGGAGCAAAAGATCGATTTGCTACTCGCGGAGCTCGATGACCCCAATCCATTTTTTAAGGATACGTTATTTCGGCTCGTTGAACTTTGTCAGTACGTTTCTTCCAAATACACGCGTTCTAAAGTGCGCAAAGCGATGCCAGAAGATTTTGCTTACATACTCGAAGAATTGTTGCACGAAAACTACAATGAAGATGATAAGAGGCTCTATTATGAAGAGATTCTCGAAAGTATTATCGAACTTGATCGTGCTAAAGAATTTATTGCCGCTTTGTCGAAACTCATTCAGCGCCTTGTCGTCGACCATTTGCACATCGTCGGTGATGTTTACGACCGAGGACCGTATCCGGATAAAATCATGGACACACTGATGAACTATCATTCGCTTGATTTTCAGTGGGGCAACCATGACATGCTTTGGATGGGTGCTGCAGCCGGTTCAGCGGTTTGCTTGGCCAATGTCGTCCGAATTTCAGCGCGCTATCTCAATTTGGATATTTTAGAGGACAGCTACGGCATTTCGCTTCGTCCGCTCGCTCTTTTTGCGGATGAGGTTTACGGGGATGATCCTTGTGAATTTTTCCAGCCGAAAAATGAAGAAAACCTGGAATACAGCAATGCGGAAATCACTCAAATTTCCCGGATGCATAAAGCTATTTCGATTATTCAGTTTAAACTCGAAGGACCAATTATTGACCGGCATCCTGAATTTGCAATGGAAGGTCGTAAAGTGTTGAATTTCATCAATTACGCAAACGGAACAATCGACCTTAAGGGGAAACGTTACACGCTTCTCGAAAAAAACTTTCCAACGATTAACCCAGATGATCCATATGCGCTCAGCAAAGAAGAGCTGGAATTAATTCAAAAGTTAGTAGCTTCTTTTAAAAAACTGTGAACGCTTACAAAAACATGTTCAGTTTTTATATTCTAAAGGTAGTATGTTCTTAACTTATAATGGCAATCTGCTATACCATGGCTGTATTCCGCTTAACTCAGACGGCAGTTTTATGGAGCTCGAACTGCACGGTAAGAATTATTCCGGGAAGGAATTGTTTATTCAATTTGAACAAATTGCCCGTGAAGGTTATTTCCGCAATTCCGGTACAAAGGAAAAGGAATATGCACTTGATGTTACTTGGTATTTGTGGACAGGACCGGTTTCTTCTTTGTTCGGCAAAAGTGAGATGACGACTTTTGAACGTTACTTTGTGGCAGAAAAAGAAACACATCTGGAGCAAAAAAAACCCCTATTATGAACTGCGCAACAAGCCGGAAACCTGCGATATGATTTTGCGTGAATTCGGTCTTGATCCTTGCGGCCACATCATTAACGGACATACGCCGGTCAAGGAAGGCAAAGGCGAAAGCCCGATTAAAGCGGATGGTAAAATGCTTGTGATTGATGGTGGCTTTTCTCCGGCTTATCACAAAACAACTGGACTTGCCGGATATACACTGCTCTTTAACAGTTACGGACTCCAACTTGTCAGTCACCAGCCATTTACTTCAACAGAAGAAGCGATCAAAAATGAAACGGATATTTTATCAACACGGCAAGTTATCGAAACAGAAATTGAACGAAAACTCGTGCGCGATACTGATAACGGCAAGGAATTAATTCGCCAAGCCGAAGAATTGAAAGAGCTGCTCGAAGCTTATCGCAAAGGCTACTTGAACGAAACAAGCTGAGCGAAAATGTCATAAAACGTTCACAAATTGGCTAAACGGAGTTCTGATGCGGTTTTTAAAGTCTTCTCAAAAAAATAATAATAATTTGCAGATGCAACTTCTTGTAAATTCGCTATAATAGAAAGATAGCTAGTCCTTTTTCATTCTCGGAAAAGATTATCTATTACAAATCCCCAACACCTAAGATTCCCACAGATTTTAGGTGGATGTAAAAAAGCAGCTCCGCGGAGCTGCTTTTTTATTTATCTCATTGCTATTTAACGAAACGGAGCATAATCGCCCGAATAAAGTGAAAGAGCGGATAGACACTCACGATAAGCGGTACATAGATCATAACCATGTTGACATTTGCGAGCGATGCCAGATTGAAAATCCCACCCGCAAACAGGAACAGCATGACAAATGCAGTCATCAAGAGTGTAATCAAGATTTTAATTTTCAAATCAAATGGTTTTGCAACGGTAATTAAAGTCGTAAAACAAACCGTTCCTGTCAAAAGTACGCTGAGCGTCGATGTTTGTGCAAAACTTAAATGAGTCAGCCCGCCAAGCATATTGATGACAAGCACGTAGGTGACGACACAAATTGCGGCGGGTAGCGCATTATGCAACACTTTTTTTCAAAAAACTCGCCTTGGATACGCTTGTAGTTGGGTTTAATCGCTAGGAAGAACGATGGGATTCCGACTGTAAGCGATGAAATTGGGCTGAGTTGAATCGGCTGAAATGGATAACGGCTTGAAATAAATGTGTAGATAATTGTCAGGATAACAGAGTAAATCGTTTTAATTAAGTAAAGTGAGGCAACACGCTCGATATTATTGATAACGCGCCTGCCTTCTTTTAATACACTGATCATCGAATCGAAATTATTATTGATGAGGACAAAGTCTGCGACGCTTTTCGAGGCATCGCTACCTTCTGCCATAGCAATACTGCAATTTGATTCTTTTAAAGCGAGTACGTCATTGACCCCGTCACCCGTCATTGCAACCGTGTGACCTTCCGCTTGGAACGCTTGAACAAGATGCTTCTTTTGATGCGGTGTTACTCGACCAAAGACAATATAATTTTGAACAAGTTCGCCAAAGTCCGTATCATCACCGAGTTTACTCATATCGACATAGCGATCGCTGCCTTCGATTTCGGCTTGCTGAGCCACATTTGAAACAGTGGCAGGATTATCTCCTGAAATAACGCGAATTGATACGTCTTGCTCTTTAAAGTAGCGGAATGTGGCACGTGCTTCTTCTCGCAGTTCATCTGTAAGAAGAACCAATCCGACAAGCTCAAGTTCACTTGCTTCTTCTTTAGCGCCATCTGCCCTTTTAGCCAAACAAAGGACACGATAGCCTGCTTCAGCATATCCGCTTATTTGCTGCGTTTTTTCAGCCGGCAAGTCGTCGAAGATGAACTCAGGCGCTCCAATTAAATATGTGGCACGATTTAAAAAAGAAGCCCCACTCCATTTTTTATCCGAAGAAAATGGAAATAAAGCCGTCGTTTCCCATTCTGGGTCCGTTTTAAAGCTATTTTGAAGCGCCAGACTGGTAGAATTATTATCTTTTAACGCATAAATGACAGCGGAAATTCCCTCTTCAAGTTCTTTTGCATGATAACCCGATTCAGGTAAAATTTCTCTTACCTGTAAGTTGCCGTTCGTGATTGTTCCCGTTTTATCGAGACAAAGCACATCAACACGTGCAAGCGTTTCGATCGCCGGCATCGTTTTTACAAGCACTTTCTGCCTTGCAAGGTTGACTACACCAACTGCAAGAGCAATCGAAGTCAGGAGCACAAGCCCTTCTGGGATCATTCCGATCATCGCAGCGGCTGTTCCTAAAATCGACGCATTGATATCTCCGCTTTTTGAAAGCTGTGAAAAGAACAAAATTACGCCGAGCGGAACGATAATAAAGGCTAATACCTTGATAATCGTTTTGATCGCACGCAGCAGTTCGCTGTAAGCTGTCTTTTCTTGCTTAGCTTCTAGTGAAAGCTGTGAAACAAAACTGTCGGCACCAATTTTGACGGCTTGCACATAAGCCGTTCCGCTTAAAATAAAGCTTCCGGATAACACTTCTGAACCTCGTTCTTTCATGACGGCATCTGCCTCACCGGTAAGCTGCGATTCATCCACTTCCACGCCAGTTGTTTCAAGTACAACTCCGTCTGCACATGCTTGATCCCCGCGTCGTAGCACCATCACATCATCCAGCACGAGATCTTCCTGTTCGATTTCACGTTCTTTTCCGTCTCGAATAACACTGACTTTGCCTTGCGTAAGGATTGTGAGTTTATCAACTTGACGTTTCGCACGAATTTCTTGGAAAATCCCCATCGCAGTGTTACATAGTGCTACACCTAGAAATAATAGATTTTTATAGCTGCCCGTATAAATAATAAAGCAGGCAATCGTTGCATTGATTAAATTAAAAAGTGTGAGCGTGTTATCGGCGAAAATGCGCTTAATACTTCTCGTTAGCGGTTTTAAGGCATGGTTTTTAAGTCCAGCCTGAACACGCTTTGAAACGTCTTGTTCCGTTAGACCAATATGTGGATTTAGATCCTTCCTCTGTTCTACTTTTTTTTTCTTCCAAATCCATCACGCTTCCTTCAGTGAAATATACCCTTTCTTCTAAAATAGCAGATATTTAAAAATGAATCTATCCTTTTTACTTGTAAACTACAGAGCTTTTTTCTGTTTGACTTGGATAAACAAAATTCCCTCGAAACCAAGTCGGCTTTGAGGGAATTTAACTTACTATTGTTCTTGCTCGTTTTGTTTTGCTTTCCGGCGCTCCTCACGTGCTTTCTTCCGCGCTTCGCGCTCTGGATCAACCGGTTTCTCTGCCCGCGCCTTCTGCCGAGCGAGTTTTCTTTGTTCTTTTTCTTCCTCGCTCAGTTTCGGTTTATCGGAACTTGCAGCTCGAGCTTCCACCGATACATTTTGTTCCGGCAGTACTTTCGCTAAATCAAGCCCCGCCATTTGCGCATAGCGTTTAAAACGTCTGAGCGCATCGGCACGCGTTCCTTCGAAAATTTCTTTCGCCACATCCGGATTTGATTTATAAAGAGCAGAAAAACGCGTTTCCCGCTTCAAGAAATCAAGGAAAAGTCCAAAATTTGGTTTCTTAAAGTCCATCGCCATTGGATTTTTTCCTTTTTCAAGTAGATCCGGATTATAGCGATACAAGTTCCAGTAACCGCATTCCACAGCTTTGTCAGTCTCAGTCAGCATCGTCTTCATTCCTGCAGAAATCCCGTGGGCAATACAAGGCGTGTAAGCGATGATCAGAGAAGGACCATCAAATTTCTCAGCTTCCTCAAACGCTTTGATCATTTGTTTTTTATTCGCTCCCATCGCAACTTGCGCAACATACACATTGCCATAGCTCATCGCCATAAAGCCAAGATCTTTCTTGCCGAGGCGTTTTCCAGAAGCCGCAAACTTCGCAATAGCCGCCATTGGAGTTGCCTTAGAAGACTGTCCGCCGGTATTCGAGTAGACTTCATTGTCCATCACAAGCATGTTGACATCTTCGCCGCTTGCAAGCACATGATCAATTCCGCCAAAGCCGATATCGTAGGCCCAGCCGTCGCCGCCGATCATCCACTGCGAGCGTTTAATAAAGAGATCACGTTTTTCATAAATTTGTTCCAGTGCTTCTTTTCCGTTCATCTCAGCCAAAAGAGCAAGTTGCAAGTCTTCTGCCCGATCACGCGTTCCTTCCCCGACATTAAACCCTTCTTTCCACGCGTCAAATGCATGGCGTAAATTGTCAGAAAGGTCTGCTTCTAGAAGCACTGCATTCACTTCTTTCATCAAAGCTTCGCGCATCGTTTTGTTTGCAAGATACATACCGAAGCCGTATTCTGCATTATCTTCAAGCAGCGAGTTCGACCAAGCAGGGCCGTGTCCTTCGTGATTTACCGTGTAAGGCGTGGCAGGAGCAGAGGCCCCCCAAATTGATGAACAACCCGTTGCATTTGCGATCATCATCCGATCACCGAACATTTGCGTAAGCAGTTTGACATAAGGCGTCTCGCCGCAACCCGCACAAGCGCCAGAGAATTCAAGAAGTGGTTGTTCAAACTGACTGCCAGGTAGCGTATTTTTTTTGCCAGGATTTTTCTTTGGCGAAACTGACATGGCAAAATCCCAGTTTTCGCTTTCTTGTTCCACAACTTCATCGAATGGCTTCATCACAAGCGCCTTATCTTTTGCAGGACAAGTATGCGCACAAAGATTGCACCCGGTGCAATCCATCGGCGAAACTTGAATACGGTACCCGAGACCGTCCTTCCCGCGCATCTCACGCGTTATAAAGCCTGCCGGTGCCACTTCTTGTTCTTCCTCGTTCGCTAAAATCGGCCGAATTGCCGCATGTGGACAAACAAAGGCACATTCGTTGCACATCGTACAGTTCTCCGAGATCCACTCTGGAACTTCAAGCGCAATCCCGCGTTTTTCATAAGCAGCTGTTCCTTGGGGATAACTGCCGTCTGCCATACCGTTTTCAATCAACATTCCAATCGAAAGCTCATCGCCCTTAAGTGCATTCATTGGTTCCAAAATCTGCTTGACATAAGCCGGTTTTGCATCTGACTTCGTTTCATCATTAGCTTCAACAGCCACATTTTTCCAAGTTTCTGGAACTTCCACTTTTTTAAGGAAAGCAAGCGTCTGATCCATAGCCGCGATATTCTTTTCAGCGACACGCATATCTTTTTTACCGTATGTGCGAATCGCTGCTTCTTTCAACTCGTTAAATGCTTCATCAAAATCCATTACCTTGGACAATTTGAAGAACGCCGTTTGCATCACTGTGTTCATCCGCCGTCCAAGCCCAGCTTCATTCGCAATTTTAATCGCATTAATCGTATAAAACTGAATGTCATTTTCCGCGATATAGCGTTTCATTTTAGCAGGCAAATGCCGATCAAGCTGCTCGCCTTCCCAAACCGTATTCAGAAGGAAAGTCCCACCTTTTTTTAGTCCACTGAGAAGGTCATAGCTGTTCACATAAGCAGCCGTCGAACAAGAAACAAAATCCGGTTCATGAATCAAGTAAGCGGAGCGAATTCGATTTTGACCGAACCGCAAATGAGAAATCGTAAGCCCGCCTGATTTCTTAGAATCATACGAAAAATAGCCTTGAACATTTAAGTCCGTTTTATCGCCAATAATTTTAATTGCCGCTTTATTCGCGCCAACCGTTCCGTCAGAGCCGAACCCATAAAATTTGCACTGAATCGTATCCATGCTTGTCAAGTCTTTCTTCCCAACACCTGGGATTGAAAGATGCGTAACATCATCAATAATCCCTAGCGTAAAGCGCTGTTTCGGATTTTCGGCCATTAGGTGCGAATAAACGCCCAGTATCTGGTCTGGTGTCACATCTTTTGAACCTAAGCCGTATCGTCCTCCGATCACGCTCGGACGTGTTTCTGATTGATAAAGTGCGCTTTGAACATCTAAGAGAAGCGGCTCTCCGCCTGCCCCGGGTTCTTTTGTCCGGTCAAGCACAGCAACGCGCTCCACAGTTTTTGGCATTTTTTCTAAAAACACATCAGCCGGAAACGGTCTGTATAGCCGAATGTTCAGTAAGCCAACTCGTTTTCCTTCCTGACGCATCGTATCAATCACCTGCTCAATCACAGGTGTCACAGAACCCATCGCAACAATAACATCCGTCGCATTTGGATCTCCGTAATAATTAACGAGATCATAATTTGTACCACGTCTTAGATTGATTTCGTTCATATAATCACGTACAATCCCAGGAATTTCCTCATAATACTGATTGACCGTCTCACGTTGTTGGAAAAAGATGTCTGGATTTTGGTTTGATCCCGAAGTCGTTGGACGATTTGGCGTCATCGCGCGCGCTCTAAATTTTTCGAGCGCTTCTGGATCAAGCATCTCGCGCAGTTCCGAATATTCCAGCACCTCAATTTTTTGCAGTTCGTGACTTGTTCTAAAACCATCAAAGAAATTAATAAACGGCAAGCTGCCTTTAAGAGAAGCAAGGTGAGCTACAGCTGACAAATCCATTACCTCTTGAACCGAGCCTTCCGCAAGCATCACAAACCCTGTTTGCCGTGCTGCCATCACATCACTGTGATCGCCAAAAATGTTCAGCGACGCTGCTGAAATTGTCCGCGCCGAAACATGAAAAACAGTCGGCAAAAGTTCTCCGGCAATTTTATACATGTTCGGAATCATAAGAAGCAACCCTTGCGACGCCGTGTACGTGCTTGTGAGCGCTCCTGCTTTAAGCGAACCGTGTACCGTTCCTGCTGCCCCAGCTTCTGACTGCATCTCTACTACCTTCACTTTTTCGCCGAACAGATTTTTCTTTCCGCCAGCTGACCATTCATCGACCAGTTCTGCCATCGTCGACGAAGGTGTTATCGGATAGATTGCCGCAACCTCAGTAAAAGCATAAGAAATATGAGCCGCTGCCGCATTCCCATCCATTGTTTTCCGTTTTCGCATTTTTTTGCACTTCCAGTCTTCCTAGAGTTATGAATGAAACATATTCCTGTCCATTTTACACCAGTTCACCCAAACTCTCAATCCGATTCAAGATTTATTTTGACAGCTATTATTCCACCGTTACTTGAAAATACAACACGGATCCGATTTCTGTTGCTTTGATCGTCTCTTTCGCAATCCGCGCCGCTTTTTCTTCATCATCGATATTCGTTTCGAAGCTCATTTTCATTCCAGCTTCCTTCACTTTCTTAAACGTCACCCCGTCTTGATCATGTGCTTCGAGTAATTCCGTAATATAATCACGTTTCATTGGACAATTAATAATAATCACAGTAAAAACCTCCCAAAATTTTATTGTTAAAAAGCGGTCGTAGTAACCCTTCTTCTGGCCAAATCCAGCTAACAAATCAGCTGACGAAAACATTCCCGCCAGCTGAAATCGTATCTTTTTTTATTCTTTCATTTCTTCATCAGGCACTCCGACACGATTGGCCGAGATAACGAACGGCACCCAAATGACAAAAGCGACTATTAAGTTGATTAGTGATATCACTGGTGCCATCCAGTCTCCACCTGTTGCGAGGAATGAGTTAATAAGCGGCGGCATTACCCAACTACCGCAATTTTAACCGGACTTACAATTCCGAGCGTTGTCGCAAAGTACGCAATCGTTACCATCACAAGCGGTGCGACGATAAATGGAATCAAATAAATCGTATTAAGTACAATCGGCAAGCCAAACATTACCGGCTCATTGATATTAAAAATACCTGGTCCAAGCGAGAGCTTGGCTACTGCCCTAGAATCTGCTCGTTTCGAGAAAATCAAAAGAGCGATAATAAGTACAATTGTTCCGCCTGATCCGCCCATCCAAACATACGAGTCGAACGAGCCGCGAACCCATTCAAATGGTAACTCTGCTTTATCTTGCGCTGCCGAAATATTTTGCAGTTGAGCTGTTCCCCAAAGTGATTCGAGTACTGGAGCCAGCACATTCGGGCCGTGAATCCCAAAGAACCACAACAATTGAACAAGGAAAGTCACGAGTAGAACTGCACCGTATCCTTGCGACAAATCAAGCAGAGGTTCTTGAATTGATTTAGAAATCCAAGAAATAACATCCATATTCGTAATTTTAAAGAATGCCCAATCAATAATCCCCACAACATAAAGTGCAATAAGAGCCGGGATAATCGCGGCAAAAGCTTTACTTACTGCCGGCGGAACCGATTCCGGCATTTTAATCGTAATTTTGCGAAGCATCAATTTTGCATAAATAATAGTTGAAAGGAAACCAAAAATCATAGCGGTGAATAGACCCGTTCCATTTACCTGCCCCATATTAAAGAAGCCATAAATCCCAGCAAATTCGCTAGGCAAACTAGACGGATCAAAGTTCGCATCGGCAGCTTTGAGCGCGCCAGTCACTGTATCCAAGCTGACAGTCACTGTTAAGTTCATAACAAAAGCTACAAGTGATACAAGTCCACCGGCTAAGCGATCCACATTATAAACCTTTGACAAGTTATATCCCAGTGAAAAGGCAAAAATAATCGAGACAATCGCGAGCGTTCCATTATACACATAACCGTTAATATCCACGACAGGCTGCATTACTTCAATAAACTTTGTCCAGCCCCAATCCGTTGGAAAATCTCTAAAAAAGGCGTTCAGTAGTACGGCAATCGAACCTGCCATCGTAATCGGCATCGTCGAAATAAAAGCATCACGTAATGCTACTAGATGCTTTTGTGACCCAATTTTTGCTGCGACGGGTACAAAATATTTTTCTAAAAAAGCAGTCAAACCATTCATCTTAATCCTCCCTTTTCCTTTGATGTATGTCCATTCTTAAGAGCCTGCTCCCCTTTTTTATCTCAAATCCCTTTTTAAATGAAAAGGCTTTCAAAAATAAACGACTCTACTCACCCTTCTATAATTAATCAGCCCTCCTTCTTTAAAAATAGAGTATATAAAATCCAATAGTGTATATTGCAAATATTATTCCAAGATTTACTTTGCGTTAACCAGCATTTCGTACACTTTTCCGAATTACACACTTAATTAAAATGTGTGCGATTAAATTACACACGACCATTTTCGCTACTTCTAAAAGTTAGGAGATTCATTCTAACATGTATTTCGCAGCAAGCATTGTCACTTAGTAACATCTTCTGGAATTCTTTTTGAATTTTATGTGACTAACTTGATTGACACAGCGTCCAACTGATTTGGAAAAATAAATTGGCATGCGGTATTTTTCATGATGAGCTGCACAAAAAAAACAGAGCTGCCTTTTTCTGTCAGCTCTGTTTTTGCACCATAATCAGGTGCTCGCAACACTCTATTTTTCATCTAAAAATTCACTGATCAATTCGTACGTTTCATCCGCAGCTTTTGAATCTGTTTCAAGGAAACCATGTGTAACTCCATCTAGTCGTTTTGCAAATACTGGGACTGATGCGTCCTTTAATTTTTTCGCATATGCCTCACCTTGATCTCGAAGCGGATCATATTCAGCAGTTGCAACAAAAGCTTTTG
>NZ_AODF01000023.1 GCF_000525875.1 Listeria floridensis FSL S10-1187
TTCTGCGGATACTTTACAGACCGCGATGCAAACCTATCCGAATGCCAAGATTTATGTGTACGCGCATTCACTCGGTTCGATGAATGGTCAATATGCGTTAGCGAATTTAGATCAGGAAGAGCTTGCGCGTATTGGTGGCGCTTATTTCTATCAAGGTCCGAATATTTATTCCACGTTAAATGCGAAACAAAAAACAACGGTTTCTGCGTTGAATAAACTGGGGATTGCGTATAATTTCATTGACGAGAAAGACCTTGTACCAATCGGTTATGGTGCTCGGCATGAAACCGTAGGTCAGTTGATTTTAGTGGACTCCAAAGACGCGGGAAGTATAGGAAAACAACATATGTGGGGCGGCTATCAATATGATCAAGCGGGCAACGTGCTGACGGACTCCGCCGGTTACGCGGCACTGGCCAAGCAAGCTACCAAAGAAAAACTAGCGGGGCTGGCCCATTTGAAACATGTATTGGCTACAAGTGGTGGCGGGTTGTCAGGAGCAGAAGAAATCTTCTTAGATGCCGCGGAAGCACTAGCGCTAACCGAAGGGATGAAACTAACGATTCAATTTGAGCTGAATGCTTTACATAAAACCTATCAGAAAGCGATCGAAAATGCGGATGAATTATGGCGGGATACGCTTCATGACGCACGAACTATTGGAGAGACGTTGACAGAGGGAGAAATCCTTGAAGCCTTAGCGAGCGGAGGAGCAACAGAAACGAGTATTCGCACCAAACCGAAAGCAATGTATCAGAAAAAGATAGCCAAGTTAAAATCCATTGAAAAAGACTACGAGGAACTCTTAACTAATATGAAAAAAGCCATGGCTAAGCAGTTAGAGAAGGATCAGGAATTGGCACGGCAGATTGAAAAAGCATAAATGAAATAATGTGAACAGGGTTTGTCAGTGATAAAAAATTGATACTTTCTTAAAACAGCTATTCCCATCAATGAAAAAGGATATACTACATGAATTTTTAGCAGTTACGCTTCAGTGTTTTTTCTAATCAAAAAATTTTACCAATACCTAGTAAGTCGTTTTTGGAGATTTAAAAGTTTCTAAAGGTAGCTGCAACTTTTAATGCAAAATCATACAGATACTTAGACATAGAAAACCGACCGCCAAAAAGTCTAACATTTGGCGGTCGGTTTGTCCAGCTAAGGTTTTTGTTTAAAATTTTGCTTTATGTTCTCGGAAGCGTCGAATACTGTGGTTGAAAATCTCAGACAGCATCAAACCAGCCGCAATTGCCCCAGCAACAATCGTAACCTGTACAGAAAACCCAATGGCTTCCGTGTATTCACCAAGTACAAAGTTACGAACAGCTTGATAAGCCAAACCTCCGGGGACAAGCGGCACAATCCCAGGTACATTAAAGATCGTGATCGGCATCCGTTTAAACTTCGCGAAAAAGTGGCTTGCAACCGCAACAACAAATGCTCCTGCAATAGTAGCCATCGCAGTTCCACTGCCAAGCTCTTTCAGTATCCAAAAGAACATCCAGCCGAATGTTCCGGTAAGTCCGCAAGCATTAAGTGCGCGTTTTGGAACATTCGTAATCACGGCAAATGTAACAGTTGCAATATAGCTAAACACAAGTTGTATCAAAATTGTCCAAATCATATCGAATGCTCCTTTCTATGCGAAAAAGCGGAAGACAACCGCAATTCCAATCCCGATCGCTCCTGATGTTAGCAAGGCTTCCATACCGCGTGCCATTCCGCCAAGCAAATGTCCGGCTAAAAGGTCACGCACGGCATTCGTAATCGGTACACCGGGTACAAGTGGCATCACGCCGCCGATAATGATCTTATCAAGATTGACCCCGAGATGGAAGTGAACGACGAAGACCGCCAAAAGTCCGATGATAAATGAAGATAGAAATTCTGCGAGGAATTTAATTTTGAGCCATTCCGCGGCAAAATAATAAACGATAAAGCCTAAAGTTCCGATGATACATGTGCTAATGAAATCAACCCATGAACCGCCGAAGATGATCATCAAGGCTCCGCTGACAAGACCGGCTGATAAAATTTGCATCCAGACCGGAAAGAAGCGGGTATCTTTTTCAAGTTGAACTAAACTGGAATGAAGCTCTTCCAGCGAAATATTATGCGCAGAAAATTCGCGCGAAAGATCATTGACAAGAGAGACCTTTTCCAAGTTGATTGTTCGAGTCGGGATGGTTTCTAGCTGAATGTGCTGCTCGCCTTCGATTGACATGAAAATACCAGTTGGTGTCGCGAATGTAATGCCTTTTTTGCTGGTAGCAGCATCTGCAATCCGGTTCATCGTATCTTCTACACGGTAGATTTCAGCGCCGCTTTCCATCATGATTTTTCCAGCCATGAGGCATGTTTTAAGCAAGTAGTCTTTTTCTTTTTTTCAAAAAAGGTTCTCCTCCTTTACTAAAGTGATTCTGTATCTAATCCTAACGCAAGACAAGTATAATTTCTAGTCTAAATCAATATCAATTTGGTAAAATAAAACTAAAATTTTTCAAAAAAAGAAAAGAGGTTTAAAAATGGCAGGAATAGAATATGAAATTGTTGAAGAAATTGGTGTATTATCAACAAACGCCCGCGGTTGGAGCAAAGAATTGAATCGCATCAGTTGGAATGGTCGCGAACCAAAGTTCGATATTCGTGACTGGTCAGAAGATCATTCCAAAATGGGTAAGGGCGTCACGCTTACGGATGAAGAAGCACAAAAATTAAAAGAATTATTGTAAGTCATGCTGTAAATCCCCCTTTTTAAATTTCTTTTGTCACAAAATGTTCGCATCTCCGTATCTATTACGAAACTTAGTATCGAATAGATAATTAGTTTCGCTTGATATACTCAAATGGTAGTAAAAGGCGAGAGACTCACTCAGGGTCTTTCGTTTTCTTATTGACTAAAAGGTAGTGAAGGAGAGAACATGCGGCAGAAGTTGTTCTGAACGCACTCATGTACAATAAAGAGACAGAGAAAGTTAAAAAAAGTTTTTGGACAAGACGCTTCTGAAACAGAAAAAGATCTGCAAAAGGGATTTACAACAGGATTTAAGCGCACATTCACACAAATGGCTGGTGGAAAGCCTGTTCAGCTTGATAAAGAAATTGATGACCTTTTTAAAGCTTGTATGGAAAAAATCAGAAGCGATGTTACCTATCAAGTGAAAGTAAAAAAAAGAGGATAAAGAGAAGCCGGTTGTCACCTATTCAATCAAAACACTTGATTGGGATGGCGTACAAAAAAACATTACTGGCGAACATAAGAAAAAGAGAAAGTAAAAAATCCATCTCTTACAGATGATCCTGAAAAAGCAATTAAAAAAAGTAATTGAAATGTATATTGCAGCTGTGAAAGCGGCAAAACTAAGCGGCAAAACAATTCAAGTAGACTTACAACTTGAAGCTAATCCAGATAATAAATCGCAATGGAAAATAGTTAATGAGACAGCTTTTGCACAAAAACTAGCTACAGCATTTTTTGCTGGACAATAATTGAGTGAGCTAAAAGCAGGTATTGCATAATACCTGCTTTTTTAGATATCAAGTTCTAAAAATAGAACCTTCAAATAGTTGCCTTCGTTAAAGCTTTTATTCACTTGAAAATCATGCGGTAGCCGGTAAGTTTCACGAATTGCAAAACTGCGTCCAGTACCGTTAAAAGCCTTCTCAACAAGCTCAGTGAATTTAGAAAGAGAGAACCCAGCGTAATTCGTTGAAGCGACAATCACACCATGGCGAGCCGTTATGGCAATCACTTCACGCAGGAGTTCTGGATAGTCTTTTGCTACGCGGAAAGTGATTTTTTTTGTGCGGGCAAAACTTGGTGGATCGGTAATGACAAGGTCAAATGACAACCCTTTGCGTTTGGCGTATTTAAAATATTGAAAGACATCCTCGACAACAATGGCTTGCGCCTCAGGGTCAATTCCATTCACCTCAAATTGTTCCGCCGTTTTTTTACGACTTCGTTTCGCGACATCAACACTTGTTGTCTGAAGCGCCCCGCCGTAAAGAGCAGCAACCGAAAAAGCTCCCGTATAAGAGAAAGTATTTAAAACCGTTTTTCCACTAGCATAGTGATCCATAATGCGTTTTCTGACATCACGCTGATCGAGGAAAATTCCTGTCATCCAGCCATCGTTAAGGTAAGTCGCATAGTTTATCCCGTTTTCCTTCACGATGAGCGGTAGGGGAGCTTCTGTTCCACCAACAAAGTCGCTCGCTTGTTCCGTCGTTTCAAAACGTTTCTTCTCATAAATTCCTTTCACAAAAGGAAGGTCAAACCAAGTTCGGGTAAATTCCTTCTGATAGTGATAAATTCCAATACTATACCATTGAAACAGTAGATAACCGTCATAGTAGTCCACCGTGATACCACCAAGACCGTCGCCTTCCCCGTTAAAAAGCCGAAAAGCAGTAGTCGATTCATCGTTAAAAAGGGATTGACGTTTCTCAAGTGCTTTATGAATGAGCCGTTTGAATAAGGAACCGTCCAAATTCACCTGTTCCTCTGTCGTAAAAATCCAGCCGATCCCTTTATTTTGCAGCCCGTAGTAGCCTTTTGCGACAAACCTCCCGCCAGAATCCACTAGACGAATTAAATCCCCTTCGTGAAGATCATCTCGCCAAGTTTCGAGATTGTCCCGCAAAATCAGCGGATAACCATTTTGATAAGCTTTTAAATGTTGCTTGTTGATTTTCAGTGTCACTTCATTCAAAAAAATCACTCCGTAAAAAAATAGCTTCCCGATAGCAGGAAGCTATTTTTGATTCAATTTCTATTAAAAGTTCGCTACACGACCAAAGCCGACTAAAAATTGTCCCCAACCGCTGCCGTGGATATTATCGTACTTCACGCCGTTATCTTGTGCATTAATCATTTGACCGCCGCCAACATAAATCCCAACATGGGCAATTCCGCTACCATAGTTGAAGAATACGAGATCGCCAGGCTTAGCTTGCGATTCAGAAATCTTCGTAGCCGCTGCGTATTGACCGCCAGAAGTTCTTGGAAGGCTGATTCCAACTTTGTTAAACACATATTTTGTGTAACCAGAGCAATCGAATGAAGACGGACCGTTTGCACCCCATCCATAAGGTTTGCCAAGGTGTTTTTGTGCTTCAGCAATTAGTGCGCCGTAACTTGCACTTGAACTGCTTGAAGAAGAGCCGGTATTGCTTGCACTTGAAGAGCTGCCGCTATTTGTATTTTGAGCAGGTTTCGATGCGTTGTTCGAGCTTGAGTTGTTTGCATTTGAAACATTGCTGCTTGAGTTTGAATTATTGTTGCTTACTTGCGGTACAGTTCCTTTTACTTTAAGGACTTGACCAACTTGAATATTGTCACTTGAAAGACCATTTAGCGCCTTGATTTTGCTTACCGTAGTCCCGAAAATACCAGCAATTTTACTTAAGCTATCGCCGCTACGAACCGTATAGCTCGATGCACTCGTATCAATCACAGGTGCAGCAGGAGCTGTTTCTTCTTTAGGTGTAGAAGGAGCAGTTTGCGCAGGTTTTTCAGTTTGTGTTTGTTCCACTGGTTTTGTTTCCGTTTGTGCAGGAGCTTCCTCCTTCACTGGTGTTTCTTGTTTCACTTCGCCTTTGACCTTAAGAACATCGCCGACAACAATGGCATCGCTTGATAAGCCGTTCAATGCTTTAAGCTGACTAACCGTTGTTCCAAATAGCCCAGCAATTTTGCTTAAACTGTCGCCTTTTTGTACCGTATAGCTTGATGCATTTACATCAACTTGTACTTGCTCAGTTTTCGCTTGTTCTGTTTCTGCTTGAACTGCTGGTTGTTCTGTAGTTGCCGTTTCAGCCGGAGCTGCAGTTTCTGCTTCTTGTTTTTCAGCAGGCTGTGCGACAGCTGTTTCTTCTTTTTGCACCGGTGTAGCAGGTTGTGCCGCTTGAGCTTTCACAGCAAGCGTTTGACCTACATAAATAGAAGAAGAAGATAAATGATTCCAAGACATTAATTCCTGCACCGAAGAATTGAACTTAACCGATAGCGCCCAAAGCGTATCGCCATTTTTTACTTTATAAGTAGAAAGATTAGCTGGTTTTTGTACCGCAGTATTTTCTTTCACTGAAGTCGTTTCAGCCGTATTTGTTTGTGTCGTTTGTTTCACTTCAGTTTGTTGTGTCGCACTAGGAGCCGGAGCTACCTTAGCTTCACCTAAGTATTTTCCATTCACATAGCCCGTTTTTCCTTCACCATAGGAAATCTTGTTCCAGCCGTTTGCTTCATCAGCTAAAACCGTTACCTTTGTTCCGCCTTTAAGCGAAGTCAGAATGTTGTTTTCTACGCCAGGACCTTGACGAACATTGAGCCAAGTGGCAGAAACGGCTTTTTCAGTATTTTCTTTGCTTGTTTCACTGACAACAAGTTTTTGACCAGGAAAAATTTTATCGCTATCCAAGCTGTTTAGCTTCTTTAAAGAATCAACAGTAGTGTCGTTTGATTCTGCAATTCCCCATAATGTGTCACCAGACTCAACAACAACAGTGCTTGCTGATGCAATCGTCGGAGCCGCAAAAGCAGTGACCGCAATCCCCGCTGTAGCTGTTGCAATAGTCGCTTTTTTCATATTCGTAAAACTCCTCTCTTTTCTAACAATCAGTTTGTATAATCGCAATACTGACTTAATACCCATTTTACCGAGTTTGACGCTAAAAAACAAACCGCTTTGGGTAAACCTAAATAAAATGAACCGGACTATACCAGATGCTTGTAATAAAACTGTAATGATTTAAAAAACGAACACGTATTCGCTGGGCTTGAGAAGCAGAATATCATCGGCATTCAGACTTACTAAGTGATAACGAAAGGTTTCCAGATGTTTCGTATTTGGCAACCTATTGCGTTAAAACAACAGTAAAATTTAATCTAATTGTAATATCAGCTTTTCCTAAGCGAAAACTCATTTTCAGTATTAACTTTCATAGAATGGTTTTCTTTGGAAAATGATTCAACATGGATACAAAAGTGTTGTATAATGGAAATTATGGAGGGTAAAACATGAAACAAAATCTAGACGATCGAAAAATCGTAAAAGAATATCGGGAAATTGCGCGTCAAATCGTGAAAAAAGAAGACCTCTATCAAAATATGGACCAAGAAGAGCTGATCAAGCAAACGAAGATTTGGCGTAGCAAATTTGATTCCCAAGAAATGACTTTGCGGGATAGAATCAACAGCTTTGCCCTTGTACGCGAAGCGGCAAAACGTGTAGTCGGACTAGAAGCCGTAATTGTTCAATTGATCGGTGCACTCGTGCTTGGCGACGGGAAAATTGCCGAAATGAAAACCGGTGAAGGAAAAACACTTGTTTCGCTTTTTGTAATGTACATCGAAGTCATTCGCGGCAACCGCGTTCACCTTGTGACGGCGAATGAATATTTGGCGCGGCGTGACCGAGAAGAAATTGGACAAGTACTTGAGTATCTGGGGATTTCAGTCGCGCTCAATACAGCAGGACTTGATAAAGAACAGAAAAAGGCGATTTATACAGCGGATGTCATTTACGGAACAACCTCTGAATTTGGATTCGATTATTTACGCGACAACATGGTGCGCGTTTATGAAGATAAAGTACAAACAGGTCTCGACTTTGTTTTAATTGATGAAGCCGATTCGATTTTGATTGATGAGGCACGAACACCACTTTTAATTTCAGATCGCAAAGAGGAAGATTTGACTTTGTATTTTAAAGCCAATGAACTTGTCGAAACTATGTTGAAAGATGATTACGAAATTGATGAGCATAAACGGCTTGTTTGGCTGAACGATGCCGGTATTGAAAAAGCAGAACGTTTTTGGCAGGTAGATTCGCTTTATTCAGCAGAAAATCAGCCACTTCTCCGCATTACCATGCTACTTTTGCGTGCTTACTTTTTAATGCAAAAAGATAAGGATTACGTAGTGCTTGAAGAGGAAGTATTGATTGTCGATCCACACACAGGACGAGCGCTTCCGGGACGGCGCTTTAACGATGGCTTGCATCAAGCAATAGAGGCGAAAGAAGGCGTGGATGTGCATGAAGAATCGCGAACGCTTGCGACTATTACTGTGCAAAACTACTTCCGAATGTATCAAAAAATCTCAGGGATGACAGGAACTGCGAAGACAGAGGAAGAAGAATTCCGCCAAATTTATGGACTTGACGTCGTTGTAATCCCAACAAATTTGCGAGTTAACCGTGAGGATATGCCGGATGATGTTTTTTACACGAAAAAAAGAAAAAAGGCCGTGCAATTGTCTATGAAGTTTCGTGGCGCCATGCTAAAGGACAACCGACATTAATCGGAACTTCTTCAATTAAAAGCAATGAATGGATCAGCTCGCTCCTTACGAAAGCAGGAATCAAACATCAAGTATTGAATGCGAAAAACCACGCTCAAGAAGCCGAAGTGATTGCGAAGGCTGGACAGCCAGGAATGGTAACACTTGCGACGAACATGGCAGGGCGAGGAACCGACATTAAACTCAGCCCAGAAGTTCATAAGCTTGGTGGACTAGCTGTAATCGGAACTGAACGTCATGAAAGCAGACGAATTGATTTACAGTTGATGGGTCGATCTGGGAGAAGGGGGGATCCGGGCTTTAGTAAATTTATGGTATCAATCGAAGACGATTTGCTGGATCAATTTGATGGCAAACGATGGGAAAAATACGCCGTCAAGCTGAAACGCAAGCACCCGCGTGACGGGAAGCCAGTAAATTCGAACAAACTCAGTGGTTTTATTGTGGACGCTCAAAAACGGATCGAAGCAGCCAACTACGAACTCAGAAAAGATTTGCTTGCATATGATGAAGTAATTGATTTACAGCGCAAAATTGTCTATAAAGAACGCGACGAACTACTTAAGCGCAATAAGCTTGGCGTTTCTTCCGAAAAAAATTTTGCGTGAAGTAGCACAGAAAATCTTTCGCGAAGCCCATTCTGAAGAAGAGCAAGAAGAATTGTTTGAGTGGCAAAAAGAACTTCTTGGCGGAACGAAATTCCCCTACACCTTTGATCAGGTAACCTTGATGGAACCGGCTGATGTTGGTGAAAAAATTGTTGAATGGCACAATCAAGTGCGACGTAAATTTCCACCAGATACGATTATGGCGATCGAAAAAGAAGTTTATCTCAACCTGATGGACCAGATGTGGGTGATTCACCTTGATGAAATGGTTCAGCTTCGTGAAGGCATTCATTTGCAAGCATATGGTCAACAAGATCCACTTGTGATGTATCAAAAAGAAGGCGCCGCCTTATTCGAAAAATTTCAAGCCGACTACCATTTTTATTTTGCCCACGCGCTACTTGAACTAGATCCAGACGGACTTGTCGTTGGCTAGATAGAAAAAAGCCCTGCTTGTCCATCGCAAGACTGATTTTTAGTTTCAAAGCGATTCTTACAGGCAATTAATAAAATAAAACGTTATAATGAATCTTACAGAGGTAGGTGAGGATATTGAAAGAAAAATTTTCGAAATTCAAGCAGTTTTTTATTGAAAACAAATTTGTGCTCGGCTTACTGATTTTCCTGCTAGTAGCAATGGATATCTATGTACTGACTAAAATTTCATTTGTTTTCCATCCGCTAGTAGTGATCATCCAAACCATTGCTGCACCGATCATTCTAGCAGGTATCATGTATTACTTATTTAATCCGATCATTGATTTTCTTGAACGGAAAGGCTGGCATCGTGGCTGGTCAATCGGGCTTCTGTTCCTTGTGATCATCGGGATTATCGTTCTCGTTTTCAGCTTTGTTATCCCAGCAGTTCGTGATCAAATTGTGAGTCTCGTAAAAACGTTTCCGACTTATTGGGACAAGATAACCGAGAAGTTTGAAGAGTTCAGCCAATCGCCGATCTTTGATCAAATTAAAGATAAAGTATCAACTAATATGAGCGATATCATGAAAACCATCTCAACAAAAGGAACAGATGTATTAAATAGTACGATTTCAAGTATTGGCAGTATTGTCGGAACCGTAACCGAAGTGGTTCTTGCCATCGTGACGACACCACTTGTACTGTTTTACTTATTGAAAGATGGGAAAAAGCTTCCAGAATTCTTTTTGAAGTTACTTCCTCTTAACAGCCGTGCACACACACGCCAAGTGCTTTCAGAATCCAATCATCAAATCAGCTCGTATATCCGCGGTCAAATCATCGTCAGTTTCTGTATCGGGATTTTGCTGTTTATCGGCTACTTGATTATTGGGCTTCCTTACGCGCTTACGCTTGCGATCATAGCAGCCTTTACGAGCATCGTGCCGTATCTTGGCCCTGCCATCGCGATTACACCGGCAATCATCATTGCGATCGTCACTTCACCGTGGTTACTCATTAAACTGATTGTCGTTTGGGTTGTTGTCCAATTACTTGAAGGTAAGTTTATTTCACCTCAAGTCATGGGTAAATCGCTCAAAGTTCACCCAATTACCATTTTGTTTGTTATCCTTGTATCCGGAAAACTATTCGGTGTCATTGGTGTTATCTTTGCTGTTCCGGGTTATGCTGTCTTAAAGGTAATTTGGCAACACGTCTTTATCTGGTTTAAACGCGTATCCGGACTTTACGGTGAACAACCTGAAAGTGCCTATGTTGAATCAAATGAAGAAAATAGTGGGACAGATAGCAGTAAAGCGGATTCTAACAAGGACTAATAATTACAATAGCAACAAAGACAAAGAGGCAAATCGCGAAGACATTTCCATTTGCCTCGCTTTTTTGTCCGAAATAAAAATAAGAGAAGAAATATAGAAGTGAGATGGTGTTGATTTGCGTGTATTTGCTGGAGTTCTTTCCATACAAGCCTCCATACTGGGGTTTTTTTCATGGATGAAGCTGACAGAAGCGAATTCTGTGAACCTTTTTGGGCTTCCTGCTGGGCTTTCGAGCAAAGCCGGCTTGCTCCTCAGTATTGTAATGCTTGTCGCTGGATGTCTGATTATTTTGGCGAAGAATAACGATTTTCTATTATTTTTGGCACTTATGCTTTGGATATTCGGTTTAGTTCTCGGTTTACTATTTTCTCCAAGCTTTTCTGGGATATATTTCCGCCCGATCAGCTGTTTTCTTTGCCTCGTGATCGGACTTTATATTTTCACTGATTATAACCGAAAGAAGTGATTTTTTATGTTAGAGAAGCTGAAAGGGGAGCTTATCGTATCTTGCCAAGCGCTTGCGGATGAGCCGCTCCACAGTTCCTTTGTAATGGCGAGAATGGCTCTCGCCGCTAAGGTCGGCGGTGCATCTGGCATCAGAGCAAGCTCCGTTAAGGATATTGAAGCCATTAAAGCAGAAGTAGATTTGCCGCTAATTGGGTTGATCAAGCGAAACTATCCTGATTCCGAAGTCTACATTACAGCAACCGAACGAGAAGTATCCGAACTTCTAGAAACCAGGGCAGAAATCATTGCGCTTGATGCAACAGACAGACTGCGCCCAGGCGGCATTGAAACAAGCCGTTTAGTTGAACAAATTCATCGAGCAGGTCGTCTAGCGATGGCGGACATTTCAAATGTGGCAGAAGGACTTGCAGCCGCTCGAATGGGTTTTGATTTAATCGGAACCACCTTGTCGGGCTACACTACGTCATCTAAAGTTTCGACAGAACCGGACTTTGAGCTTGTAGCAGCCCTAAGCGATCAAGTGAACGTACCGATTATTTGCGAAGGGCGGATTCATACGCCTGAACAAGTAACAGAAGCTTACCGTTGCGGAGCCTTTTCCGTCGTTGTTGGCGGAGCGATTACACGACCGCAGGAAATTACCAAACGATTTACGGCAGCTCTTCCAAATCAAAAGAATCCCGCTGGAGAAGTGAAATGAAACGCTTCTTCAGCAGGATTCTTTTTTAATAAATTCGGTTTAAAAAACGGATTGCAGCATCATAAGCCATTCTGCCTTCGGCGTCAGCCGTTTTCGTATCAAAATCGTGCGGCAAATCACGAACCGTAAAAAGTTCACTTTCAAGCGTCCCATTCTTGATTAACTCCGATTCGCTAATGGGAACATCCTGATCGGCAAAACTATGCGCCAAAAAGACAGGTGGCAAAAAGTGAAAATCACGCTCCGGATCAAGCTTGAACGGCTCTAAATCTGTTTCGGTCGGGCTGTCACCAAAAACCAAATTAAGCCAGTTTCCACTTTGTCGCGCATACACATAAAGCGGATAGCGAGTATCGACAGAACCACTTGTCAGTGCATTAGGATGAATCATGGCATTTTTTAAAGACTCGCTGATTTTGGGCAGAGTATTAAAGTAGTCATTTTCTTCTCTCAGCCAGTCTGCTGAAACAGAAGAGTAGCCATAGAAAGAAAGAACAGCGAATGGCGAAGGTAGTGCTGGGTCAGTTGCGAGAAGAAGCGATAGGAATGCGCCAGAAGATTGACCGAAAAGCGCAAAATCATTTCCTGGAAGCCCCCATTTAGATGCGTTTTCGGTGAAGTAAAGTACGATGTCGCTTGCATCTTGGTAGATTTCCGGAAGCTTTGTTTCTGGGGCAAGCCGGTAATCGGCGAGGAGGACGTTAAATCCGCCAGACAAAAATTGGTTGATGTAACTTTCATTTAAGTCGCGGCGCGAGCCGTAAAGCAAGCCTCCGCCGTGGAAGTAAATCACCGTTCGACCAGCCGGCTTTTCTGGGGTAAATAAATCGGCTGCAAGACTAACACCGTCTTTTTCACCAAAAATAAATGTTTGCTGCTTCAAAATAAGAGACCTCCTCAAGTTTTCGTTATTCCCAGTGTAAGCGTGATTTTGCGAAAATTCCAGTGTTTTAATCTATTTTATTCAGGGAAAAGAGAACCGCACAGTTCAAATTTGAAGAATACGTGTCGCTTGAAAATTTATTTTTCTTTTTTTTAAAATGATAGCGTTTACCTTAGAAATTAAAGGTTTGCACCACAGGGAAATCGTGATACAATGAACAGGTTCTTTTACATTTTAAGAGAAACACCCCATTTTAATGAGTATGGAGTTGAAAAAATTTGGATATTGAAAGCAGTCCACTGATGCAAAAGATTGACTACAGTACAAGAAAAAAAAATTGATCTTGTAAGCAATAGTGTGGTTCGTTACATTGTTCGAGCGATGCTGGCTTGTTTATTTTTAACGCTCGGAACTGCTGTTGCCGTCATGATTGGCGACAAAGTTGATCATTATGCAGAAGGACTTGGAAAAATAGTTTATGCGTTTATGTTTAGCTGGTCGCTTGTAATGATTATCTATATGAATGCGGAACTGGGAACATCAAACATGATGTACATGACAACCGGTGTTTACCAAAAAATCATCCGCCCAGGCAGAGCGTTGCAAATTTTATTTTTGTGTATTGTGTTTAACTTAATTGGCGGAATTATAGCGGGTTATGTTGCTTCACTTACTTCCGTTTTTAGTAATCTTCCAGCTGATCATTTCTTGTTTACTGCGGTAAGCGGTAAGCTTGAAAAAGAACCATTACAGATTTTCATTGAAGCGATTTTTGCGAACATCGTTGTAAATACAGCGGTATTATGTACACTTCGGATGAAGGATGATGCTGGAAAAGTCATTGCGATGATCTTTATTATTTTCATCTTTGCATTCTTAGGATTTGAGCACGTTATTGCGAACTTTTCATCATTCTCGTTAGCCTTTTTCGCATCTGGCGGACACTTAGCGGCAATGACAGTCGGCAGTGTGTCAACGAATCTTATCTTAGCGCTTCTCGGCAACTTTGTCGGCGGTGGACTCGTGATTGGTCTCGGCTATGCTTGGCTAAATCGAACAAAATCAATGTATAAAGACTGAGTTTTGTCTTGGTTTTTAAAATGAATAGGAAAACATAAAAACGAAAATCGTTTGATGAGGCCTTTTAGTGAGGCTTTTCATTCGATTTTTCGTTTTTATGTTCTAAAGAAATAGCCGTATTCCACCATTTGCCGGTAAGATCAACTATAGGTATGCTTCGCTAATTGATCAATAAAACGGCAAAAACTTGAAACAGCCCTCTCTTTTAGTAACCATATCGAATACTTGATAGGGAAGCTAATTGCTTTATTTTATCTGATTGGCTGTCTGATAGCAAAATTTCATCTTTTTTAATCGTGTTAGAAATAGCAATGTTCATTCGACTTAAAATAAGAGGAACAGCAGCTTCTTTTCTCTCGAGCTCGTTCTTGTACTGATGTAATGTCTTTTGTAACGATTCACTTTTTGGAACAGGAAGTAAATCATGCATTAACTCGTTGATGAGAGTAATAGCTTGATCTCCCCGTTCATTTCCACCTGAAAACCATTTGATTTTGCTCACAATACATTACTCCCTTCATTGCTCAATATGTAACTAATATCATTATACTATGAATAGAGAGGAAGTAGTGATGTGAAGATATAAATAAATCTATTTATCCATCATAAGGAAGATAGTATGAATTTCCAGAAAGAATAAAATCCAGCTTTTGTAAAAGCTTTTTTCAAAATTTATGATGTCTGGATTAGCTAAAGTGATCTTCTTAATTGATTTAAAAATCCAGCTAGTTCGAGTGCCTATCGAAAATGCTAAAAAAAGAAATTGATTGACAAAAAACGTCTACAAGTGTAAACTTTGGAGTGTAATCAGAGTTTACACTTGTAGACGTGAAAGTAAGATGAATCCGAAATAAATGAAGGAGGAAATAGCGATGGATACGGCGATGATTGATAAAATTACTGATTCTGAATGGGAAATCATGCGGATTGTTTGGACAAAACGTGAAACAACGAGCAGTGAAATTATAGAAATCTTGGATCATAAAACGGAATGGAAGCCTTCCACTGTAAAGACTTTACTGGCACGATTAGTTGAAAAAGGAATGCTCCAAACTAGTAAAGTCGGTAACAAGTATATATACACACCCCTTGTCGAAGAGAATATCAGCATCAAGCAAGCAGCGGAACATCTGCTCACAAAAGTTTGTAATAAGAAGACTGGGAACTTGATTGAGCTGATTATGGAAGAACGGACCTTAAGTTTTGATGATATCGACAAGCTTGAGGCGCTACTTGAGGAAAAACGAAAAACGGCGGTCGAAAGCGTTTCTTGTAATTGTGTACCAGGGCAGTGTAATTGTGACAGCTGATTTTTAAAGGAGATGGGGAAGATGAAAAGCAAGACGTTTGATATTGAAGGAATGACCTGTGCTTCTTGCGCCCAAACGGTTGAAAAAACGGCTGGAAAGCTTTCTGGGGTGAGGGAGTCAGTGGTCAACTTGGCGACTGAAAAACTAAATATTACTTACGATGATGCGATTTTGAGCGTGGCTGATATCGAAAAAGCCGTGGAAAATGCCGGTTATAAGGCGATCGCGAAATCGCAGAAACGGACTTTTGATATTGAAGGGATGAGTTGTGCATCTTGTGCACAAACTGTAGAAAAAGTCGTAGGAAAACTTGATGGCGTTGAATCGGCAACGGTTAACTTGGCCACCGAGAAGATGAGTGTGGCTTTTGATCCAGATGTGCTTTCCGTTCCGACCATTAAAGCGGCGGTTCATGAGGCCGGCTATGAAGCAATGGAAGAAAGTGGCGGTATAGCTGAGGTCGATCAAGATCGTGCGAAAAAACAGCAGCATATTAAGGAAATGTGGCGACGTTTCTGGATTTCAGGTGTATTTACGATTCCACTCTTGTACATTGCAATGGGCCATATGATTGGGCTTCCGCTTCCAAGCTTGCTCGATCCTATGCACCATCCGATTGTGTTTGCCGTAACTCAATTCATTTTGACGCTTCCTGTGATGTATCTGGGACGGAAATTCTTTACAGTCGGCTATCGGGCACTTTTTAAAGGACACCCGAATATGGATTCGCTTGTAGCGCTCGGAACGAGCGCGGCTTTCTTATACAGCCTTTACGGTACGTTTCGCATCTTTGCGGGCGACAATAGCTTTGCGATGGGACTTTACTATGAATCAGCAGCGGTTATTTTGACGCTGATTACGCTCGGCAAGTATTTTGAAGCGGTCTCAAAAGGCAAAACATCCGAAGCCATTAAAACATTGATGGGACTTGCGCCGAAAACAGCTCGAGTTATGCGTGATGGAAAAGAAATTGAGATTGCGATTGATGAAGTGCTTGCCGGAGATGTGATTGATGTGCGGCCGGGAGAAAAAATTCCGGTTGATGGTGTTGTTTTAACAGGAAAAACAAGTATTGATGAGTCGATGCTGACAGGTGAAAGTCTGCCGGTTGAAAAGGAAGCCGGTTCGGATGTGATCGGTGCAAGTATCAATAAAAACGGTCACATTACTTTTAAAGCAACCAAAGTAGGGAAAGATACGGCGCTTGCACAAATTATTCAACTAGTTGAGGATGCGCAGGGCAGCAAAGCGCCAATTGCGAAACTGGCAGATAAAGTCTCAGGTGTGTTTGTGCCAATCGTCATTGGACTTGCCGTTTTATCTGGCTTATTGTGGTTCTTTTTGGGACAGGAATCGTGGGTTTTTGCACTCACCATTTCGATTTCTGTACTCGTTATCGCTTGTCCTTGCGCACTCGGACTGGCTACACCGACTGCGATTATGGTTGGAACGGGAAAAGGTGCTGAAAATGGCGTTTTAATCAAAAGTGGCGATGCGTTAGAAAACACCCAAAAAATTCAAACGATCGTATTCGATAAAACAGGGACAATCACGGAAGGGAAACCTGTTGTGACAGATGTAGTGACAGCAACCGGAACGTATTCCGAAACAGAGCTTGTCCGCCTAGCGGCCTCGGCCGAAAAAGGTTCCGAACACCCACTTGGCGAAGCAATCCTGCTACGTTCTGAAGAACTTGAACTGGATCTTGTGCCAGTATCCGAGTTTAGCGCTGTTCCTGGTTACGGGATTGACGTCTGGCTTGATGGGAAACACTTTTTGCTTGGCAACGAGAAGCTGATGAACGACCGAAGCATTCCGCTTGGCGAATTTGCGAGCACAGCTGAAATGCTTGCGAGTGAAGGGAAAACGCCAATGTTTGTTGCGGCAGAAGGCGAACTACTTGGCATTATTGCTGTGGCTGATACAATTAAACCGAGCAGTAAAAAAAGCGATTCAAAAATTGCAGCAAATGGGTATCGAAATCGCAATGATAACGGGTGATAATAAGCGAACTGCTGAAGCTATTGCGAAACAAGTCGGTATCACCCGAGTTCTCAGTGAAGTTCTTCCAGAGGATAAAGCGCTCGAAGTGAGCAAGCTTCAAGCAGATGGACGCAAAGTGGCTATGGTTGGTGACGGAATTAATGATGCTCCTGCACTTGTTCAAGCGGATGTCGGGATTGCAATCGGGTCGGGAACGGACGTTGCACTCGAATCGGCGGATATCGTGCTGATGCAAAGTGATTTAATGGATGTTGCAACAGCGGTTGAACTTAGCAAATCGACGATCAAAAATATTCGTGAAAACTTATTTTGGGCATTTGCGTATAATGTACTCGGGATACCCGTTGCGATGGGGATTTTATACCTGTTCGGCGGGCCGCTCCTTAATCCGATGATTGCTGGAGCCGCAATGAGTTTCAGTTCTGTGTCTGTTCTTCTCAATGCGCTACGGTTAAAAAGATTCAAACCAAGTATTTAAAGGAGGTGAAGATCAAATGGAAAAAACAGTTGCGATCAGCGGTATGAAATGTGACGGCTGCAAAGACATCGTCAAATCTTCATTTGAGGGGATTGAGGGGGTTACAGCAGTTGATGTGGATTTAGATGCTAAACAAGCGAAGATATCCGGAGCAGATGTTTCGCTTGAGCAGTTAAATAAAGCGCTTGTCGAAACCAAGTTTAAGGCAGAAGCGATACTGTAAAAAGAATCCGCCAGAAAAGGAGTTTAGATTGGAGATTAATTTGTCCAAACTAAACTCCTTTTTTGTGAAAAAATTTAATTTCTGTGAACGTTTTGTGACAGATATTAAAACCAGGTTTTAATTGATGGGGAAGAAGGGTATTAAACAATTGGTAAACGAACTTACTGTAACTAGAGGAGAGATTTTCATGAAAACTTTTACAAGAATTTTACTATTGTTAGCGGGGCTCGCAATGATTGTGCTGGGCTTCTGGGTGATGTTCAATCCCGTTGCTCCCTGCTTGCGCTTAACCTCATGATCGGAGCCTTGCTTCTTATTTCTGGGGTTTTTCACATCATTTCTTATTTTATTGATCAAAATTACCGCCACTTATCCGGATGGGTTTTAGCTGACGGAATTTTATCCACGCTGCTTGCTATCTTGCTTTTGTCGAATCAATTTGCAGGTGCAGCGTCGCTTGTGCTCGTATTTGCAATGTGGGTTTTATTCGCAGGTATTACACGGACAATCGGCGCGTTTTCGCTGAAACAAGATGGGTTTTCGAGTTGGGGTTATGTGCTTGTCCTAGGTATTCTTGGGATACTACTTGGCTTTATCGCACTCTTTAATCCAGTTGTCAGTGCAGTTGGGATTGTCTTCTTGATGGGCTTTTTCTTTATTCTCGAAGGAATCGGCGCCATCGCGACATTCTTTGTCGTTGGGAAGTTTAAATAAGAGCTGAACGTAATTGAATAAAAGCCAGCAACAACCACTTTAATCGGTGACTTTGTTGCTGGCTTTTTTTATGGCCTATTTTAGCGGTGGATATTTTATTTTATCGGGGTCTAGCCCCGTTCCATTTTTCATGACTAATAAGTTTACGCCGTAGGGGTGTTCTCCGTGGCATTCGTAAGAATAAACGTATTCGGTCTCTGGGTCATCTTGCACGCGATAAACTTCTATATAGCCGCCCTTTTAAAAATTAGCTCCAGAACGAATTAGCGAAGTTTCCGTTTTACTTATTTGCTGCTGTGCCATATACGATGCGATTTCTTTGGAACCACTTTTCGCAAGCATTGGGCCGTTGTAGAGGTAATAGCCTGCGCAAAATGCTATAAGAACGACGAATGCTGCTATCCAGATGAAAACTCTTTTTTTATGTTAGAAAACTCCTTCTTGGCTGAAATTATTTTTATATAAGGTAAAGTTATTGTAGCGTATCTTTAAAAGTAAAGGAAATAATTTCCTGTTCGATTCTGAAAAATAATGTAAGTTCTTTGATTGTTTTTGAATGATTTTTACTTGAAAACGGTTTAAAATAGCGTTTTGTGCTAGAATAGAATCAATAAATGAATAAAAATGAATGAAATTGAAATAAAATGATTGAATTTGAAGAAATACTATGCTAAACTATAAAGTGGATGGAGGAAGTAAGAATGTTAAATGCTGAACGCAAGGAACGAATATTAACGGCTTTAGAACGCACAGGTGTCATTAAATTAACAGATCTGGTAGAGGAGTTAAACTGCTCAGAATCAACAATTCGACGTGATTTGATTGAACTTGAAGAAGATGGTTTATTAGAGCGGGTTCACGGTGGTGCACGCCTATTGAAATCGAATAATCAGGAACCTAGCATGAATGAAAAATCTTTCAAAAACATTCAAAGTAAGTATCGAATTGCGCAATATGCGGCAAATCTGGTCAATGAAAATGAATGTATTTACTTAGACGCTGGTTCGACGACCATTGAAATGATTCCTTATTTGCAAGATAAAAATGTGATTGTGGTCACGAACGGTTTAGCGCACATCGAGAAGCTTGTGCAATTGCAAATTGAATCGTATTTGCTCGGCGGAAAAATGAAGAGCCGTACGAAAGCTGTGGTTGGTGCAGTTGCACTCGATAATATTCAAAATTATCATTTCGATAAGGCTTTTATCGGAACGAATGCCATTAATACGCAATTTGGTTATATGACGCCAGATCCGGAAGAAGCGTTCTTGAAACGGGCAGCGAATCACTTGGCTGCGGAATCGTTTGTACTCGCAGATCATTCCAAATTCTCCGAAGCAAATTTTGCGAAAATGTTTGAGCTTGAACGAGCAACGATTTTAACGGATTATTTACCGGAAACCATCGACAAGGAAACCTTTATCCAAAAAACGAAGATAATCGAGGTAGAAAAATGATTTATACTGTGACGTTAAATCCGTCGATTGATTATATTGTGGAAGTGGAAAACTTTTCAATCGGCGCGTTAAATCGAATGAAAATGGATTATAAACTTCCCGGAGGAAAGGGTATTAATGTTTCTCGGGTACTCAATGAATTAAAGATTGATTCGGTAGCAAGCGGCTTTTTGGGTGGCTTCACGGGTGGCTTTATTGCGGACTGGTTAAAAAAAGAAGGCGTAAAAACGGCCTTTACAAATGTTTCAGATGACACACGAATCAATATTAAATTGAAGTCGGGTGAAGAAACGGAAATTAACGGGCTTGGTCCGGATGTGACGGAAAAGGAACAGCAGAACTTTTTCGATCAGCTAGATGCGGTTAAACAAGGAGATATTGTGATTCTTTCCGGCAGTGTACCGCCAGCACTTGGACGAAGTTTTTACAGCAAAATTATTGCTTTTTGCAAGAAAAAAGGTGCCGAATTTATGATCGACACGGCGGGTGAGGAGCTGCTCGTTGCGCTCAAGGATGAACCAATTTTGATCAAACCGAATCATCATGAACTGGGAGAACTCTTTGGCGTAGAATTCCATACAAAAGAAGAACTGCTTCCGTATGGCAAAAAGTGTCTCGAATTAGGCGCTAAAAATGTAATCGTATCAATGGCTGGCGACGGAGCCTTTTATTCTCGGGTGAAGATATCTACTTCGCGAAGCCAATCCAAGGTACTGTTAAAAACTCGGTTGGGGCAGGAGACTCGATGATTGCGGGTTTTGTCGGCAAATTCCATCAAACTGGCGATGCGCTTGAAGCATTTAAGCTTGGCGTCGCAACTGGAACAGCAACGGCATTTTCGACTGACCTTGCTGAAGCTCAATTAATTGAAGAAATCTTACCGCAAGTTGAAATTGTGAAATTGGAGGATTCAAAATGAAAATCACGGATTTATTAAGTAAAGACGTTATGATTTTATCCCTGAAAGCAACGACGAAAGAAGGCGCGATTGATGAAATGATCGCTTCGCTCGCGGCACATGGCAAGATTAATGATCCTGTTTTGTTTAAAGAAGAAATTATGAAGCGCGAAGCGCAAAGTTCAACGGGTATCGGAGAAGGCATCGCGATGCCGCACGCAAAAACGAAAGCGGTTAACACGCCGACTGTTGTTTTTGCGAAAAGTGAAGCGGGACTGGATTATGAATCACTTGACGGAGCTCCGGCGCACTTGTTTTTCATGATTGCTGCAACGGACGGTGCCAATGAAACGCATCTTGAGACGTTAGCTGCTTTATCACGTTTGCTTGTACATGCTGATTTCGTGAACAGTCTGAAAGGTGCACAAACTCCTGATGAAGTCGTCGCATTATTTGATGCGGAGCAAGCAGCTTCTGAACAAGAGAATCGTGAAAATGAACAAGAAAGTTCAACAAATCAAGCAGAGTCAAACGGGGAAGAGCCATTTGTTGTTGCGGTTACAGCTTGCCCGACAGGAATAGCACATACTTACATGGCAGAGGATGCACTTAAAGCTAAGGCAAAAGAAATGGGTGTCGCTATTCGAGTGGAGACAAACGGTTCAGAAGGCGTGAAGCATCGTTTGACAGAGGATGAAATTAAACGAGCGAAAGGTGTCATTGTTGCAGCAGATAAGAAAGTGGAGATGGCGCGCTTTGATGGTAAACATTTACTTGAAACACCAGTCAGCGATGGGATTCGCAAACCCGAAGAATTGATTAATCGAGCACTCGAGCAAGATGCACCGATTTACCATGGTGATAAAAAAGCGGAACAAGAAACGGATGGAGAAAAGGTTTCGGTTGGAAGTAAGATTTATAAAGATTTGATGAATGGGATTTCACACATGCTGCCGTTTGTAGTTGGCGGAGGAATTTTGATGGCGATTTCCTTCTTGATTGAGCAATTCTATCCGAAAAGTCCTGTCTTTGAAATGTTATCGACAATTTCAGGGGGAAGTTCTGGCGCGTTCTTATTCTTGATTCCGATTCTTGCTGGGTTTATTGCAAGTAGCATCGCGGATCGTCCGGGACTTATGCCTGGTATGGTAGGCGGTCTGATGGCTTTAAATTCGGGAGCAGGATTCCTCGGCGGTCTTGCCGCCGGTTTCCTCGCAGGTTACGTGGTTGTTCTTTTGAAAAAAAATCTTCCAAGGAATGCCGCGCTCGCTTGACGGTCTTAAGCCGATTTTGCTTTATCCGGTATTTGGCCTTTTGATTTCGGGTGGTTTGATGTACTTTATTGTCAATCCGATTTTTAAGGTCATCAATACGTTCTTAACGACTCAACTGGAGGGACTTGGAACAGCGAATGCTGCGATTCTTGGACTCGTGCTTGGTGGAATGATGGCGATTGATATGGGCGGTCCATTTAATAAGGCAGCCTATACATTTGCAATTGGTGTATTCACTTCGACTGGCGATGGTGCTTTCATGGCTGCTGTTATGGCTGGCGGAATGGTTCCACCGCTTGCGATTGCGCTGGCAACAACATTCTTTAGAAATAAATTTACGGAACAAGAAAAACAATCGGGAATTACGAACTATGTGCTTGGGCTCGCGTTTATTACAGAAGGTGCGATTCCATTTGCGGCAGCTGACCCGCTTCGTGTCATTACTTCTTCTGTGATTGGTTCGGCGATTGCCGGAGCGCTTACGCAAATCTGGGCGGTTAATGTACCAGCTCCGCATGGTGGGGTTTTTGTATCCTTCTTAGCGAATAAACCTGTGATGTTCCTTGCTGCAATTTTGATTGGAATGGTGATTTCCGGACTGATTTATGGTTTCTGGAAGAAGCCGCGTCAAGCAGCCTAAAGAGATAAAAAAGGTCTATCTGTTTATTGCAGATGGGCTTTTTTTATTTTGAAAATAGGACTTGAAATGCCTGCGCACGGATGGAAGATGGAGAGCAGAGAGATACTAAATGTAAAAGAAAGTTGCTAAGGCATTTCGTCTTTCAAAAGTAAAATTGAGATTCGAAATTGGCTGCTTGAATTTATTGTTAAATGGAAGTCCAATTTTGATAGATAGAAAGAGCATTTGTATGACAGCTAGTTGTCACAAAAGACTATATCGTTTATGCACCAAGCAGTATGAACAGTTTTTTTTCTTACTATCGCCTTCGTTTAATGCTGATTAAGTTCCTTACTGAACCTGATTTCAATCCGATTAAGGGTGATTGCAGCGTAAATGTTTGTCAGCAAAATACGGCGCTTAGTGATATAAAAAAGCTAAAGGCTCAGCTTTCGGATCCATCACCTGCTGCTTCAATACTCGCGAAAGGAGAGATACTCAATTCATGGTTCTGATTTTTTGATTCTCAGCTTGTTGGTGGGGCACAGGTACGTGATGTTTTAAAGATTCCATCTGGTAAATTGATTTTTGGATAAAAAATCGAGGTTTTAAATTGAATCTTAAGCAAAATTTACATACAATAGAACGGACAGATTTAAAGAGGGGTAAAGAGGATGAAAAAAAGATTTCAATTAATTATTATTATTTTAGTAGTAGCATTACTTGGCTATGTGCTTCAGCAATGGTCATCTGTAATTCTATACAGTGCTGGACTTGTAGTCGAAATAGCAGGAATTGTGATTGTCATTCGGCTGATTTTCTTCGATAGACGAGTGACGTCTTCAAAGGTGGCTTGGATAGCCGCAATCTTTGTTTTACCGATTTTCGGCGTTATTATTTACTTGTTTTTCGGACGAAATCCACAAAACCGTGTTTTCCATCACAATCAAACCGTAGAAATGAAGCGGATTACGGATAAAATTCACGGAATGGTTCCAAATGCAGAAGGCAATCACCCGCCAAGTCTTTCAAAGCGGATTGAGCATCTCACGAAGATTCAACCGGTGGATGGAAATAAGCTGACTTTGCTGACAAACGGGGAAGAAACTTTTCCTGCGCTGTTGGAATCACTTCGTGCTGCAAAAGATCACATCCACATTCAATACTATATTTATAAATCGGATGAAATCGGACAAGAAATTCGCGAAATATTGATCGAGCGTGCAAAAGCAGGCGTTGAAATTCGTTTCATGTATGATGACTGGGGCTCTGCCAAACTTTCAGAGCACTTTTTGGAACCGATGCGAAATGCGGGCATTCAAATTCATGCATTTGATCCGATTCGTTCACTTTGGGTAGCGCGAACAGCCAATTTACGAAATCACCGTAAGATTGTCGTTGTCGACGGGGGAGTCGGCTATACCGGCGGACTGAATATCGGTGAAGAATATCGCAGCAACACAAAAGATTTCGTTGTTTGGCGGGATACGCATATTAAGGTGGAAGGACCGGCTGTCGTTGAGCTGCAGGAATCGTTTCTTGTGGACTGGGTTTACATGGAAAACAAGGCCGAATCGGCAAAGCCGTTTGTAAGCGAAGCCGGGATGAAACGCTACTTCTCACCGGAAGTGAAGGGGGATAACTGGGCGCAAGTGATTTACGGAGGACCGTATGATCGGGAAAAATGGGTGCGTGATTCGATGCTCGATTTGATGGATTCGGCTAAAAAATCTGTTTGGCTGACGTCGCCGTATTTTGTCCCAGATGAGGAGTCGCTTGCGGTCATTCGGCGTGTTGCGATGAGCGGAATTGATGTGCGAATTATTCTTCCTGGAAAGGGAGACCGCGGCATTTCTTTTCACGGTAGTAACGGCAATATCGAAACGATGCTTGAAGCTGGCGCAAAAGTCTATGCGTATCGCGATGATTCATTTGTTCACGCTAAGCTCTTGCTTGTTGACGGGGAGCGGGCGGCCGTTGGAACAGCTAACTTCGATGTGCGCAGTTTCCGCCTAAACCACGAATTGATGGTCTTCTTATATGACCGAGATGAAGCGATCATCAAGATGGAACAAGATTTTGAGCTGGATTTCTCGGAAAGTCATTTGTATACGATGGAAGATATGAAGCGTAAATCACGTTGGACGAAAATCAAAGAAAACCTCTCGAGCTTGCTTTCGCCTATTTTATAGGTTCGACAAATTTAAGGAAATATGATATATTTGACCTAACGTTAATTAGTTTTGGAGGATTGAAAAAATGATTCGACAGGCAAAACCAGAGGATGCGGCGCAGGTTGCGCCGCTGTTATTCACAATTTGGAAAGATATGGAACTGCCCATTGTGGAAGCGGAAAATGAAGAGACCATTTTGAAGGCGCTTCGGGATGCAATTACGGTGCGTGATTATCGTTATGGCTACAATCATCTCCATGTGTATGAAAGCGAAGGTGTGATTGCTGGTGTTGTTGCGGGGTATCCAGGTGAAAAAGAAGGTTCAATTGACAAGGCTTGGCGCGGCATTGCAGAGCAGAATGGGCTAATCTTTCTTGACCCAGTGTTTACTGAAACGGAAACTTTTCCGGGTGAATGGTATCTCGACTCGATCGTGACGGACGAACGCTTCCGCGGTAAAGGCATTGGAACGGCGTTGTTAAATGCGCTGCCAGACATTGCAAAACGTGAAGGGGAAGCGGTTATCGGTCTCAGCTGCGATAAGGCGAATTTGAAAGCGAAGCAGCTTTATGAACGGCTCGGTTTTCGTGCGACATCAGAAGTGACGCTTAGCGGTCATCTCTACGATCACATGCAAAAAAATATTTAAGTAAGAAACGCTCAGAGCTTAGGCTCGGCGTTTCTTTTTTTCTTGTGAATTTACTAAAATAAAAAAAATTGTCTTTTCTGCTTAAGAGAAATATGCTAATATATAAAATACACAGAATATTTAAGTGAATTAAGATTTTTCTGGTTTGAAAGAAAAAGGGGGAGTTTGGCATGAAAAAAAGAGGATTTTGGTTGCTCGCGATGATTATGGTAGTCGGTCTTGTACTGGCTGCGTGCGGCGGAGGAAAAAGCGACTCTGGCTCAAAAGATAAAACTTCGAGCGATAGTAAAAAAGTGGTCAATTTAATGGAATCTGCTGAAATTCCTTCGATGGATTCTAAGAAAGGGACAGATGGAGTTAGTTTTACAGCGCAAAATCAAGTTTTTGAAGGGCTGTATTATTTAGATGAAAAAGATCAAGTAACACCAGGCGTTGCGGCAAGTGAACCGGAAGTAAGCGATGACCAAACGGTTTACACGATAAAGCTGCGTGATGATGCGAAATGGAGCGACGGAAGTGCAGTTACGGCGAAAGATTTCGTTTATGCGTGGCAAACGATTGTTGATCCGAAAACGGCTGCTGAATATGCTGGTATTTTTGTAGGTGTGATGAAGAATGCTGGAGATATTGTGGATGGAAAGAAAGATCCGAGCGAACTTGGCGTAAAGGCTGTAGATGACACGACGCTTGAAGTGACACTTGAACAGCCGGTTCCTTATTTCTTATCACTTCTGACATTCCCGACATTCTACCCGCAAAATCAAGAGTATGTAGAAAAACAAGGTGAGAGTTACGCGAAAGACAGCGAGCACATGATTTATAATGGGGCATTTGTGATGAAAGACTGGACGAATACAAGCAAGACTTGGAAATTTGAAAAGAATGACAAGTATTGGAATAAGGAAAATACGAAGGTCGATCAAATTAATGTTCAAGTTGTAAAAGAACCTGGTGCGGCGGTAAACTTGTTTGATACAGGTAAGCTTGACCGGGCGACACTGACAGGCGATTATGCGAAACAGAAGAAAAATGATGATGATTATAAAACAGAACTTGACGCTTTTGTTTATTATTTGAAGTTCAATCAAAAGCAAAATGGCAAAGAAACTTTATTCGCAAACGCGAACGCTCGGAAAGCATTTTCCCAGTCGATCGATAAAGAACAGCTTGTCGAAACTGTGCTAGGGAATGGTTCTGCGGCTGCTGAGGGGTATGTGCCGGCGAAGTTTACGTTTAATCCGGAAACGAAAGAAGATTTCCGCAAAGAAAGCGGCGATTTGAATAAAACGGATTTGACCGAAGCGAAGAAATACTGGGAGAAAGCTAAAAAAGAGCTTGGGATTGACAAGATTACGGTAGAGCTTTTGGCGGATGATCAAGATTTTAATAAGAAATCGAGTGAGTTCCTTCAAAATGCGTTGCAAACGAATCTTGAGGGGCTGACGATTAAGATTAAGACGGTTCCTTATAAATCGCGGTTGAAGCTTGATGAGAATGAAGAATATACGTTGCAATTAGTGCGCTGGGGTCCAGATTATCAAGACCCGATCACCTTCCTAGCGACGCAAATTACAGATGATAGTTATAACCGGGCGAATTACTCGAATAAGGAGTATGACAAGCTTTTAAACGAAGCTTCGACAACGCTTGTGACAAAGCCTGAGGAACGTTGGCAAAAAATGATCGAAGCTGAGAAAGTGCTGATGGAAGATGCAGGGGTTGCACCGCTTTATCAATACGGAACGGCAGTACTGCAAAAGCCAGAACTTACAGGAATTGTGCATCATTTGTTTGGTGCTCCATTCAGTTACAAGTGGATGGAATTAAAGTAATGAATTAGGTTTAGAATAAAAATGGAAACCAAGTGGGACGCGGCGTGAGTCGGTTCGCTTGGTTTCTTTTTTTTGTTGGGATTGCTATAAAAAGGTATGATCATGCTGCTATTTAGTTCTGTGAATTATTGTTACTAAAGCAAGGTTTATTGGTGTGTAATTGACAGAAAAATTCACATAAAGTTCACAGACAGGTTGAAACGGTTATGCTATATTTAAATTTAATGACAGATCAATTTGAATGTGGGTGACGGGATGAAAAAAACAGGGTTAGTAGTACTTGGGCTTATACTGTTAATTGGAATAGGATT
>NZ_AODF01000024.1 GCF_000525875.1 Listeria floridensis FSL S10-1187
TAAAAATATTTTTAGCTAGGGACGAATGGTTTTCCGCGGTGCCACCCTACTACCTTCCGCTCTGTAAGCAAAAAGCACTTAAAAGGATAACGGCCTTATACCGCCAGCTGTTACTTTATGTTTCGCAACTGGTCCTCGAGAAGTCCATTCAATTCAGCCTTTTCATCTGCTTCCACCAACCGCAGACTCTCTTTAGAAAAGAACTTGAACCTACTCATCTTCCTAATAACGCATCAGTTATAATAGAAATAGTCTATCAAAACCCACTAGCGGATGTCAAATTACACGTAATAAAAAAAAGAGCGAAACTATACTGCTCAAAAAGACGATAATACTGCTTAGAATTATATCCAAGTAAGGGATGCCGACAAGTTCAGAAAGCATCATATCCGAAAACTCGTTTTCTTCATCTCCTCTAATTTTACGCGACATTTTTCGAAATCCATAATGTACACGGTCTAAAAATCCAGTACGCATTACATAAACAATCAAACCGATTAAAAAGGCAACTAGGCTTACATAAAAAGAAAAATTGATATAGTGAAGTAATGAGATACCAGTCCCGAATAATAGAATGGCAAAAATAATGATTTCTTGAATCAGCAAATAAATCAGAGTTCTTTTATACACATCTTTCACCTCATAAATAGAATCATATTAACTCTAGCACAAATCGAAGTGAAACTCTAATTTCAAAATACATGAATTAGCTAGCTTCGCTTTTAAAAATGTTAAGTAGACTCATAAATGAGAGAAGCTATTTATTATTCATAATAATTTCATAATTTTTTCATAAGAAAATGCTTTTATATCAGTCATCAATGAATATTTTGTAAAAATTAAATTTTTTTTTTTAGTGTTTTTATATGGACAAGAACCAAAAAAAAGTATATAAATAAAGATAATCCTAATTTTACTTTAGGATGCATTCACTTGAGTTCGTCTCTAAAAAAGTTTAGTTTATTTGAAAGCTAAATAGCGAATTCAGGAATGAAATTATTTGATTAAACTGGATTTATTTTCTGAAAACTTAATCAATGGGGAGTTTTTAACAAACTATCGCAAATAAAATTGAACGTATTCTTTTCAGACTCTTCGTTCTCTTTGGTTAATGTGATAATTTTTTAATAACTTGCAACTTTCATCCTGTTTCCTGTTATTTGTCTAAATCAATTTACAAAGCTTTAAATTTTAGAGTATAATATTAAGTGAAACAATTTTTCAGAAAAAATAAAAAAGGGAGGTATAGTTTAGTGAAGAAATCTAAATTATTTTTAGCACTTGGATTGACACTAATACTGAGCTTAGTTCTTGTAGCATGTGGAGGAGGAAAAGATTCTTCGAGTTCAGACAGTAAAAGTTCTGGTTCTGGTAAAGCATCTGGGGAGCAAGTACTTAACTTGGCAGAAAGCGCATTGATTCCGTCGGCAGACAGTTCAAAAGCGGATGACCAAGTAGGGTTAAACGTACTTAACCAAACAAATGAAGGGCTTTATGCTCTTGATAAAGAAGGCACGCCTGCAATTGCTGGTGCTGCTGAAGAACCAAAAGTTAATGATGACAAGACAGTTTATACCTTCAAATTGCGTGATGACGCAAAATGGTCTAACGGCGATCCTGTAACAGCAAAAGATTATGTGTATTCTTGGAGACGTGCAGTCAACCCTGATACAGCTGCAACATATTCGTACCTTTTTGATGCAATCAAAAATGGTGGCGACATCGTAGCTGGTAAGAAAAAACCTGAAGAATTAGGAGTTAAAGCAGTTGATGATACTACTTTAGAAGTAACACTTTCTAAACCAACAGCATACATCAATTCATTATTCGCTTTCCCAACATTCTTCCCGCTTAACGAAAAATTTGTAACTGAAAAAGGCGAAAAATACGCTCAAAACAGTGATAACATTTTATACAACGGGCCTTTCCAACTTAAAGATTGGACTGGAACAAACAAAAAATGGACTTACGTGAAGAATGACAGCTACTGGGATAAGAAAAACGTGAAATTGAAACAAATCAATGTTCAAGTTGTTCAAGATCCAGGTACTGGCTTAAATCTTTACAACACGGGCAAAATTGACCGTGCTGTCCTAAGTGCTGAATATGCGGCACAAAACAAGAGTAACAAAGATTATGTAGTAGTAAATGATTCATCTACTTTCTACATCAAATTTAACCAAGAACGCAAAGGGGCTAAAACACCTCTTGCAAACAAAAACATCCGTAAAGCAATTGCACTTGCAATTGACAAACAATCTTATGTAGACACAGTTCTGCAAAACGGTTCAAAAGCTGCTAATAACTTAGTACCGCCAAACTTCACATTTGATCCTGGTAACAAAGAGGACTATGTGAAAGAATCTGGCAAACACTTGGAATATAACAAAGAAGAAGCTCAAAAAGCTTGGGAACAAGGTCTTAAAGAGCTTGGCGTAGATAAAATCTCGCTAGAGTTTACAAGTGATGATACAGAAAATGCGAAAAAATCTTCTGAGTTCATCCAAAACCAACTTCAAACAAATCTTGAAGGTCTAACTGTGAAGCTTAAAAACGTACCATTTAAAGTTCGTTTGCAAAATGACCAAAACCAAGACTACGACTTCTCTATGAGTGGTTGGGGTCCTGACTATCAAGATCCATCGACTTTCCTAGATCTATTTAAAACTGGCGGTTCGCAAAACAGAATGAGCTACTCTAATGCTGCATATGACAAGATTCTTGAAGATGCAGCGGTAACTTATGCTGCTGAACCACAAAAACGTTGGGATGAAATGGTTAAAGCTGAGAAAATCTTGCTTACAGATGACGTAGCTATCCAACCACTTTACTCTCGTGCAACAGCATACTTGCAAAAAGACTACATCAAAGACTTACAAAAAAATCCATTTGGTCCTGACTACACGTATAAACACACATATGTGACTAAATAAAAGTATATCTTTAAGAAATACTTGATTGAACGGAGAGAGTATATTTCGGTATACTCTCTCGTTTTGCTGATGTTTTATTGTGGTTAATTTTTGTGAAAAATGCACTTTAACACTTTAAAGGACGCATTAAACCGACGACAAAAAAGGCGAATTAAATGAAAACCATTGTATTAAGAAAAATTCAGGTGCATAAAATAAACTTCATTTATACTAGCTTATGAAATAAAATATAAAAAATTTGGGAGGTGTAGAGATAAGATGGCAAAATATACGTTAAAACGCGTTTTCTACATGTTGATTACATTATTCATCATTGCTTCTGTTACATTCTTCCTAATGAAGCTTTTGCCTGGTACACCATATCGTAACCAAGAGAAACTCTCTGAGGAACAAATTCATATTATGAATGAAAAATATGGCTTGAATGATCCAGTACCTGTTCAGTATTTTAATTACATGACGGGTCTTGTAAAAGGGGATTTAGGAGTATCGTTCCAACTTGATAATCGACCAGTATCAGAAATTTTAGGCGCACTTATTGGACCATCCGTCACTCTAGCGCTAGAGGCTATGTTCTTTGGAATATTATTTGGGATATTACTTGGGGTAATCGCCGCCATGTATCAGAATAGGTGGCCTGACTACACCAGTACATTTATAGCAATACTTGGGAAATCTATTCCTTCATTTGTTTTTGCAACAGTCTTGCAATACTGGATTGGAGCAAAACTACAATGGCTACCAGTAGCCGGTTGGGGAACCTTTGCAGATTCAATTTTGCCGGCCTTTGCGCTTGCGATGTTCCCACTCGCTACAGCCGCCAGATTTATGAGAACTGAACTTATTGATGTGTTTGCATCGGATTATATATTACTTGCAAAAGCAAAAGGTAACAGTCGAACTGAGATCGCGATTAAGCATGCGATTCGAAATGCTTTAATACCGCTTATTACAGTCTTAGGGCCACTATCAGTATCACTAATGACCGGCTCGCTTGTTATTGAAAATATCTATGGTATTCCAGGAATCGGTAGTCAGTTCGTTTCGTCCATTCAAACAAATGACTATCCTGTAATTATGGGTACAACTATCCTGTTTGCAGTTATGTTAATCTTTATCATCCTTGTAGTGGATATATTATATGGATTAATTGATCCTCGAATTCGTGTGTCTGGAGGTAAGAAATAATGGCAGAAAAAATTGCAAAAGAAATGTTTCAGCCAGCGCATATTAAAGATGCAGAAGCAGAAAAAATTTCGCGCCCTAGCCTTACTTTCCTCCAAGATTCTTGGCTTCGGGTAAGAAAAAATAAAGCTGCTCTTGTTTCTATTATCGTTCTTGGCGTTATTGTGCTCATGGCTATTTTTGGACAGTATCTATCTCCCAATTTAGGACCAGCACGCAGTGTAAACTATCAAAACACACCGTATGCCAGTTTGCCACCAAAAGTTCCAGGCTTTGACAATATGCCGTTTTGGAATGGGAAGCAAAATATCGGCGGTACGGAAGTGGACGTATATAAACAAAAGAATGTTAAAGAAGGAACCAATTATTGGCTTGGCTCTGATACATTAGGACGTGACCAATTTGCTCGTATTTGGGCAGGAACACGTGTATCACTCATTATTGCCGTTGTTGCGGCTCTATGTGACTTGATAATCGGGGTGACATACGGACTCGTTTCTGGATTTGTCGGTGGTCGAACCGATAATATTATGCAGCGTATTCTAGAAGTTATTTCGGCTATCCCTAACCTTGTTGTAGTTATCTTGATGTTGCTCGTTTTAGATCCTGGTATTACGTCGATTATTATCGCCATAGCCATGACCAGTTGGATAACGATGGCCAGGGTAGTCAGGGGACAAGTGTTAAAACTGAAAGATCAGGAGTTTGTCCTCGCTTCACTTACATTAGGAGAATCTATCCCTAAAATTTTAGTAAAACATTTACTTCCGAATATTTCTGGGGTTATTATCATCAACGTTATGTTCAGTATTCCAAGTGCGATTTTCTTTGAAGCTTTCCTAAGCTTTATCGGACTCGGACTTCCGGCGCCAACGGCTTCACTTGGGACGCTGATAAATGACGGATACAAGACGCTTCAAGTCTTGCCGTACATGGTACTTTATCCTTCGGTAGTACTTTGTATTATCATGATAGCATTTAACTTAGTAGCTGACGGACTTCGCGATGCGTTTGATCCGAAAATGCGTGACTAAAGGAAAGGTGAGGAAAAATGGAAAAACTATTAGAAGTAAAAGATCTACACATTTCCTTCCACACTTATGCCGGTGAAGTTCAAGCAATTCGTGGTGTGAGCTTTGATCTCTTTAAAGGAGAAACACTTGCTATCGTGGGGGAATCAGGTTCTGGGAAGTCGGTAACAACAAAAGCAGTTATGCGGCTTCTTCCAGAAAGTAATTCAAAAATCAAATCCGGTCAAATCCTTTTTGAAGGAAAAGATTTAGCTACTGCTAGTGAAAAACAAATGCAAAAAATTCGCGGGAAAGATATTGCGATGATCTTCCAAGATCCGATGACATCGCTTAACCCGACAATGACAATCGGCAAACAAATTGCTGAACCTCTTATTAAACACCAAAAAATTAGCAAATCTGAAGCACATAAAACTGCACTTCGTTTGCTTCAGCTTGTGGGGATTCCGAAAGCGGAAGAACGTATTAAGCAATATCCGCATCAATTTTCTGGGGGAATGAGGCAGCGGGTAGTAATCGCTATTTCGTTAGCCTGCAACCCACAAATTTTGATTGCAGATGAGCCTACTACAGCGCTTGACGTAACCATTCAGGCGCAGATTCTTGACCTGATGAAAGACCTTCAAAAGAAAATCGACACCTCAATTATTTTCATCACACATGACCTTGGAGTTGTGGCAAATGTAGCAGATCGCGTAGCGGTTATGTATGCTGGGAAAATTGTGGAGATTGGAACGGTTGACGAAATCTTCTATAATCCGCAACACCCGTATACATGGGGACTTATTAGTTCTATGCCTACACTTGATACTGATGATGAAGAGTTGTATGTTATTCCGGGAACGCCCCCGGATCTTTTGAAACCGCCAAAAGGTGATGCATTTGCTGCACGAAACCAGTATGCGATGCAAATTGATTTAGAGGAGCAGCCGCCAATGTTCAAGGTTTCAGATACGCATTACGCTGCCACTTGGTTGCTTCATCCAGATGCGCCGGAAGTAACACCGCCTGATGCTGTACTCAGACGCCAAGAGCAATTTGCAAAAGAACATCCGGGCATGCAGGCTGTTCATGCTAAGGGAGTTGAAGACAATGAGTGAAAAAAGAAAAAATTGCTCGAAATTCACAATCTGAAGCAGTATTTCAACAAAGGAAAAGTGAATGAAGTTCGTGCTGTAGACGATATTTCGTTTGATATTTATAAAGGTGAAACTCTCGGGCTTGTTGGAGAATCAGGTTGTGGAAAATCTACGACCGGCCGGACGATTATTCGGTTATATGATGCAACAGGTGGTGAAGTTTTATACAACGGCAAAAATGTTCATGCGAAAAAAAAGTCGTAAAGAAATGCATGAGTTCCGCCGTAAAATGCAAATGATTTTTCAAGATCCATATGCGTCGCTTAATCCGCGTATGAAAGTTCGTGATATCATTGCAGAGGGAATCAAAATTCACGGTTTAGCCAAAACTCAAGAAGAGTCAGATCAACAAGTTTATAGTTTGCTAGAGACGGTTGGTCTTAGTAAAGAACATGCGGGTCGTTATCCGCACGAATTTTCCGGCGGACAGCGTCAGCGGATCGGGATTGCGCGTGCGCTAGCTGTTCAACCCGAATTTATTATTGCCGATGAACCAATTTCAGCGCTTGATGTGTCGATTCAAGCTCAAGTGGTAAACCTGTTGAAAGATTTGCAAAAAGAAAAAGGCCTTACGTATTTATTTATCGCCCATGACTTGTCGATGGTTAAATACATTAGCGACCGAATTGGTGTTATGTATTTTGGGAAATTAGTGGAACTTGCTCCGGCAGACGATTTGTATCGTGCTCCGCTCCACCCATATACGGAATCGCTTCTTTCAGCAATTCCTCTTCCAGATCCAAATTATGAACGCTCGCGTGTACGTAAAGCGTATGATCCAAGTGCTCATAATTATAAAGACGGTGAAGAAGTGAAAATGCGTGAAATCTCACCTGGTCACTACGTATATTGCTCTCAAGCTGAAGAAGAAATGTACAAGGAAAAACATGCCAATCTTCTGGCTGGAAAAGTTCAATAAATCGAAAAAAGTTCCGCGTAAGCGGAACTTTTTTTATTATGAGTAATATTTAATCAAACTCTAATGAAAGATTTAACTGAAAAAATCTTTTTTCATGTGACTTTAGTTTGAAAATTGTAGAGTAAGGGTAACATACTTCTAACGGCTTGCTAAACCCGTTTCTACATAAGAAAAAAAATTTTTTTTTGAAAATAGCCTATAGAATTTCACAATTTTAGTGTATAATAAAGAAGTAAGTTCTTAATTGCTATTTTTCACAAAGAGAGAGGATTAGCAATTTCGTTTTTTTGAATGAAACAAAAAATTTAACCGATTAAGGAGTGTGAATGTCTAATGGTAACGTTATACACTTCACCTAGTTGTACATCTTGCCGCAAAGCACGTGCTTGGCTTGAGAACCATGAAATTCCATACAAAGAAAGAAATATTTTTTCCGAACCTTTAAGTTTGGATGAAATAAAGGAAATCTTACGTATGACGGAAGATGGAACCGACGAAATTATTTCAACTCGTTCAAAAACTTTTCAAAAACTCAACGTTGACTTAGACAGTTTACCTCTACAAGAGCTGTTTGAGTTGATTCAGAAAAATCCCGGATTGTTGCGTCGGCCGATCATCATTGATGAGAAGCGCCTTCAAGTCGGATATAATGAAGATGAAATTCGTCGCTTCTTACCTAGAAAGGTGAGAACCTATCAGTTGCGCGAAGCACAAAAAATGGTTAATTAATGGCAGGCTGTTGAAATCCGTTTGAGGTTTCAGCAGCTTTTTTTTGCCTTTAGTATACTTTACTTGCACATTTGTTAAATTTGCGTTAAGATGATAAACCACAAGAAGAAAAGGTGGTATAATATTTCATTATAAGATAAAATATAAATATAGAGTTTACCCTTCATTGTCAATGACTAATTAGGAAGGGAGAGTGTGACGATGGAAATTGAACGAATTAATGAAGATACAATTAAATTTTACATCTCTTATCTGGATCTCGAAGAGCGCGGTTTTAATCAGGAAGATGTTTGGTATGATCGTGAAAAAAGTGAAGAACTTTTTTGGGAAATGATGGATGAGCTGAAATATGAAGAAGAGTTCTCTCCAGAAGGTCCGCTCTGGATACAAGTTCAAGCATTGAAACATGGCTTGGAAGTATTCGTAACGAAAGCAAGTTTGTCTGGCAAAGGTGACGGAAACTTTGATATGAATTCTGTAAACCCAGATGAGCTGGCTGAGGAAAGAATCGAGAAAATGTTAGAGGAAAACTTTAATCCAGCTAAAAAGGATTCACAAGATGATGCTGATACACTCGAATTCATTTTGGAGTTCAAAGACTTTGAAGATTTGATTCTGATGAGTAGTGCAGCTGGACTTACAAATATTACGACGAAGCTATATGCCTACCAAGACAAATATTTCCTTTATGTGGAATTTCCAGAAGCGCAGTACAGCGAAACAAACATTGACAATACGGTAAGCGTCTTGCTTGAATATGGTACGGAATCAAATTTAACCGGCTATATGCTTGAAGAATATGGTAAGCTAATCTTTGATACTCCCGCACTCATGCAGGTAAGACAATATTTTAAAGATTAATTCAATAAAGATCTGGTTCCTGCAAAATTGCAGAAACCAGATCTTTTTTTGATTTTAGTATTTAAAGGAGGAACTGCATAAAATATGGCGAATTTAGTTAGTAAACGATAAAGGATGTTGAAAATATGTTTACAGCTAAGAATATTTCTGGACAGCGCTTTACGCTAACTCGCTCCAATGCCACTTTGCTAAAGGCACAACCATTCTTGTTTTTTTTGTCCTTGCTGTAATGAGGAAGTTCTTGTAAAAAATGGCAACATCAAAGTCCCGCATTTTGCGCATAAACGTGGAACGAAATGTCGCTTTGCATCGGAAGGAGAATCAGAGAAACACTTGCTTGGTAAGCAAACCCTGGCAAAATGGCTAGCATATCAAGGTCATGAAGTCGAACTGGAAAGTTTTTTAAAGTTGATTAAGCGACAAGCAGATATACTGGTTGATGGGCAGATGGTGATAGAATTTCAATGTTCAACAGTTCCAATTGAGCAGCTGATTGAGCGTAATTATGATTACTCGGAGCTACCTCTCAATACGATTTGGCTACTTGGTCAGCGTGTTTCGGAAAGTAAGCTTGGCTATTCAATTTCTAAATTTCAGCTTGGTTTCGTTAGGAAAACAAGTTTGTTAGGCTACTACCTTTTATTTTTCTCACCAGAAAAAAAGCAGTTTGAATGTATTCATCATTTAATTCATGCAGGAGGCAAGCATTTTTATGGTCAAAAGCTTGTGCTGGGTTTGCATCTTTCGGTTCGTGATATGGAGCTGAAAATGTCCAAGGCGCGTGCTTATTCTTCGAGTCGCGAAAGAAATGTTAGGTGTGACAGGGCACGACTTTGTTACTATTATGCGAAATTTAAGCAGCATAGTAAATTTATGAATCACTTATACCAATCAGGTTTTGCGCTCCAGAATTTGCCTGATCAAGTTGGCGTACAGCTTGATAAACAGTTTTTGGTTCATACTCCTCCAGTTGAATGGCAATTTGGATTGTGGCTTGATTTCTTTGATCGCTTGGAACCGGGGGATATCTTCGGTTTTGAAAGCATATCCGAGCGTTTCAGCAAGTCAGTAAGGGTAATGAAAACGATTGTACTTGATTCGGATGAGCATTTGGAACTGCTACGAGACTATTTACTTTATCTTGAGGAAAGTGATATATTGGTTGAATTTGCGGAAGGACGCTTTCGGATGAAGCAGAAAATGAAATGGCACGGAAATCCTCGAATTTTGTCTTAATTATGATTTTTGCATTTTTATATTTTTTAGCTCATAATGAAAAGGTAGACTTATTTGGGGAGGTTTTAAGATGGCAGACAATAAAGTAAAAGCATTACCTGCTAGAAATGAAGTCCCGGAAGAATTAACATGGGATTTGACAACTATTTTCGAATCGGATGAAGCGTTCGAAGCGGAGTTTAAAGAAGTTCAAAACTTGAGTGGTAAAAGCGAAGAGTATAAAGGAACGCTTGGGAAAAGTGCAGATGCTCTTCTCGAAGCTTTGAAATTTCGGGATAGTTTGTTTGACCGTCTTGAGAACTTGTATGTATATGCGCATTTGAAGCTTGATCAGGATACGACTAATGCACTTTATCAAGGAATGAACAGCCGAGCAGGGAGCTTGATTACGCAAGTTGCTGCGAAGATGTCTTATTTTGATCCGGAAATTTTGGAAATTGATGAAGCTCGTCTTGATGGTTTCTTAAATGATCATCCAGGGCTTGGCTTATATAAGCATGAAATTGAAGCGTTGAATTTAAGTCGACCTTATGTGCTGTCTGAGAAGGAAGAAGCCATTCTTGCCAGTGCGGGAGAAGTACTCGGTAGTTCATCGCGAACCTTTAATACACTAAACAATGCCGATTTGAAATTTCCAACGATTCAAGATGAGGCTGGAAATGAGATTGAAATTACGCACGGACGTTATGGCAAATTAATGGAAAGCAGTGATCGCAAGGTGCGTGAAGCCGCTTTTAAAGGGATGTACTCAGTTTATGGAGGACTTAAGAATACCCTTGCGCAAACGCTTAGCGGGCAAGTGAAGAAATCAAATTTTTACGCTACAGTAAGAGGCTATAAGTCAGCTCGTGAAGCGGCTCTTTCCAATAACCATATTCCTGAAACGGTTTATGACTCGCTGATTGAAACGGTGAATAAGCATTTGCCGCTGTTGCATCGTTATGTGGGCTTGCGGAAGAAAATTCTTGGTCTTGAAGACTTGCGGATGTATGACTTGTACACACCTCTTTCTAGTGAAGTCCATTTGGAATTTACGTTCGATGAAGCGAAGGAACTTGTGCTTGAAGGGTTGAAGCCACTTGGCGAAGAGTATCAAGCGATTCTTAAGAAGGCTTTTAATGAACGCTGGATTGATGTTGTCGAGAACCAAGGGAAGAGAAGCGGAGCCTATTCGTCAGGAGCTTACAGCACAAATCCGTATATTTTGTTGAATTGGCAGGATAATATTGATAATGTCTTTACGCTAGCACATGAGCTTGGACATAGCGTACACAGCTATTATACAAGGACAAACCAGCCATATGTTTACGGAGATTATTCGATCTTTCTAGCTGAGGTTGCTTCAACAACAAACGAAAATTTGCTGACGGATTATTTGCTCAAGAAATATGATGATCCAAAGTTGCGCTCTTATTTGCTTAACCACTACTTGGATGGCTTTAAGGGGACTGTTTTCCGTCAAACGCAGTTTGCGCAGTTTGAGCATTTGATTCATCAAGCAGATCAAAATGGAGAAGCACTCACAGCAGAATTTTTTACGGAACAGTACTTTAGAATTAACCAAGATTACTATGGTAAAGCAGTAGAATATGATGCTGAAATTGGCTATGAATGGTCGAGAATTCCTCATTTTTATATGAATTACTATGTTTATCAATATGCAACAGGTTTTTCCGCAGCTTCTGCGCTTAGTGCAAAGATATTGACGGAAGGTGAATCAGCTGTGAAACCGTACTTAGATTATTTGAAGGCCGGAAGATCTGATTTCCCAATCGAGGTTCTAAAGCGTGCTGGTGTAGATATGACAAGTCCGAAAGTGGTTGAAGATGCGCTGGAAGTTTTTGAAACGCGCTTGGCAGAGCTCGAAGAATTGGAAAAGTAAGATTGTGAAATTGTAAATTTGTAAAAAAAAAATAAAAAAAAATTTGAAGAAGAAAGCCGATTTATTCACTTGTGCTTTCTTCTTTTTTTTGTGTTTTGAGATTCTGTACTATTTTCAACTACTCTTCTGTACAGAGATGCGGCAAGGATTTAGCAAGGGTGTTTGTTTCAAAGTTTGTGATTCTAAGAACAGTTGAAATTCTTTGCTATGAAAGAGTGTGAAAAATGAAGCTGTAGCAAGGAAAAACCTTCATAAAATTAGTTTGTGAAGTATTGAATTATGTTTTAGAATATGGTATATTATTACCGTGAAATAAATCACAAACAAATACCCCCTTTATTTGATTGTGTGAATTTCTCCTTTTGATTGCGCTGAAAGAAGCTGTACCCGTTGTGGTACAGCTTTTTTCGTTATTTTGGATTAGAAAGTGTGTGATGGAAGAGCATCTGTTCGTGGTGCTTTTTATGGGTTGTTATTTAAGGGCTTAGTGTGGGATAGCGACTTGGGCGGAAGAAGGCTACACTTTATGCTAAAATGGAAGAGTAAATATAAATTGGATAGCTGTTTGCTGTTCAGTGGAAGTTGAGAGGTTAGTGGATGATTAAATTAGTTGCAGTAGATATGGATGGCACATTTTTAGATGATAGTAAGAAATATGATGATGAGCGTTTTAAGCGGATTTTTGAAGTCATGCAGTACCGGGATGCTGAGTTTGTGGTTGCAAGTGGTAATCAGTATGTTCAGCTGGTACAGTTTTTTGAGGAGATTAAATCTCGGATTACATTTGTCTCGGATAATGGTGCATTGATTACAAGGAATGGCAAGGAGATTTTTTCGGGTACGTTTAAGCGCTCGGACGTTGCAAGGGTTGCAAAGGTTTTAGAAGAACGGACAGAATTTCAAGCGGTACTTTGCGGCAAGAAAGGTGCTTATGTTCTTGATTCGGTTTCCGACCAATTTATTGAAAGTATTCGGTTTTATTGTCCTGTGCTTGAGAAAGTAGCGGATTATAGCGAAATTGATGATGAAATTTTGAAATTTGCGCTCGCTTGTCCAGAAGAAGAAACGGAACGTCTTTTACTTGAGCTACACGGCGAAATAAGCGAGATTGCGATTCCTGTCAGTAGCGGGCATGGCAGTATTGATTTGATTCAACCAGGCTTGCATAAAGGGAATGCTTTGCAATTTTTGATTGATTATCTTGGACTCGCAAAAGAAAATGTAATGGCTTTTGGCGACGGTGGGAATGATATCGAAATGCTTGAGCTTGCTGGTGCAAGTTTTGCAATGGCTAACGCGCCAGAAAAAGTGAAAAAGGCTGCGAAATATACCGCGTTATCGAACAATGATGCGGGTGTATTGAATGAACTGGAAAAAACGTTTGTAGTAAGCAAGATCTAAATATGAATTCTAACCTTGCCAGAAAGATCGTTTTAAATCAACGCAGCCGTTTTCTTTGAAGGGAACGTGTTCTTTTTTGAGAAGCTCGATTTGTTCATGCCAGCCGGGGACGGTGCGACCGCTTGCATTTACGACGCGATGGCAAGGCATGGAAAGGGAGCGGTCGACGTGCTTCAAGACGTTTCCGACGAGCCGTGCATTTTTGGGATGGCCAATCATATAAGCGATTTGACCGTAAGTGGTCACTTTGCCAAGCGGAATTTTGGCGATGGTTTGGTAGACGGCTTGAATGAATTCTGGATTTGCCATGGTTTGTCTCCTTTTTAATTTAAGTATAGCAAAATCAAAAGTATTTTTGAAAAAATGAGGTGCGGCGTTAGTGGAACTTACTTATGCTAAATTGAAACAGTTAGCGGTACATTTTGTTGGAAACAAGGCGCAGGAAGAGGGCTACGAAGTTTCACAAAATGTGTTGACGGAGTTTTCGGAGGAGCTGAGTCAAACACTCCTTTCGATTTTTCTCGATAGTTTTACAAAAGAAGAATTTTTTCAGTTTGTTCATGAATCGGATTTGAATTTGAATGAAGTGTTTACTTACAGTCAAAATATTTTTGCAGATGATACGCATTTTTTGGCGGATTCGGAAAGTATTTTGAAGCACCTTTACAGTGAATCGACACATCCTAATATTAAAAGCGGCGATTTATGGATTTTTGAAATTGAAGGTATTGTAGCAGATGGTGAAATGTGTAACGCGCTTGGGATTTTTAAAGTAGAAAATAAAGAAATTTATGTGAAAAACAATTTTGATGGGCAAAAATTCGCAGTTAGCTATGATAAAGGAATTACAGGAACGGATCTTGACAAAGGCTGTATTATTTTGAATACTTCGGCTGAAACTGGCGGAAAGGTTCTTGTGTTAAGTCGTCTATCGAAAAATGATTCGATTTACTGGAAAGATCGCTTTCTTGGTGTTGAAAAAATTGCGGATGATAGCTTTTTAACGGAAAACTTTGTAAATATTTGTACAGATTATATTAAGCAAAAAGAAGAATCGCTAATGGAAAAATCGCATTTTGTAAAGGCGACAAGCGAGTATCTGCAAGAGGAAGAAAATCTAAGTATTGATACTTTTGCGGAGAAAACATTGGCTGATCCAAGGCAGCAAGCTGAATTTAAAACGGTAGTTGAAAATTATGAGCAAGAACATAATATCCGCTTTCCAGAGGAGTTTGAGCTTGATGAAGAACAGGCTGAAAAGCTGAGTAAGAAGGTACGCAAAACGTTGAAGCTCGGGAAAAATATTACACTTACTGTTAAAGATTTGGAAAATCTTGATGAAAATGATTTTGTACAGGGCTTTGATAATGATCGCGGCAGGAATTTTATGATTGTGTATTATGATGAATAGAAAAAAGCGGCCCGTAGCGAGCCGCTTTTTTTTATAAAGTATGATTTTGGATGACTTCGGTTTTGTAGCCGTCTGGGTCGGTGATGAAATAATAGTTGGGTTCGCTTCCAGGCAAACCTTTTAAGTCTGTTACCGTGTAGCCTTGTTTAACATGGTCAGCATGAGACGCTTTTAAATCGTCAACGCCAACAGCAAGGTGTCCGTAGCCGTCACCAAGGTTGTAAGGTTCTTTTTTATCATAGTTGTAAGTCAGTTCAAGTTCGAAACCGCCTTCTTCAAATGCCATATATACTAGTGTGAATTCATATTCAGGATAATCTTTGCGTCGGACTTCTTTTAAACCAAACGCATTTTCGTAAAATGAAAGTGATTGATCGAGATTTTGAACACGAATACATGTGTGTAGCATATTTGTCATCACAATTCCTCCTCTAAGATCTTAGTCTTTCCTCTTTTATTCTAGTATAGAAAAAATAGAAAAACAAATATCAAGAACGATTATTTCCCTTTCCGTGAATTCGTTGTTATAATTTGAGTAGAATTTCGAAAAGGTGTGAAAAATTATGCTAAAAGTTGAACACATTGTGACTGGGCCGGTTGAAGAAAATACGTACGTGGTTCATGATGGAAAATCGCTTTTTGTGATTGACCCTGGAAGCGAACCAGAGCGAATTGAAGCGATGATCGCACAAACCGGAGCTAAACCTGTTGCAATTTTACTGACACATACGCACTACGACCATATCGGCGCGCTTGATGCGATCCGTGATAAATACCAGATTCCTGTTTATGTTAGTCCAGAAGAAAATGAGTGGCTTGGCAATCCAGAACATAACGGCTCTGTAATGTTGAAACAACACGGATTTCCGCCTATTACCGCTAGACCTGCTGACTTTCTGCTTGAACTAAAAACTTATGAACTGAACGGCATTCGCTTTAAAGTCGTTGCAACGCCAGGGCACTCTATCGGAAGTGTCAGCTTTATTTTTGATGATTTTGCGATTGTCGGAGATGCTTTGTTTAAAGGAAGTATCGGTAGAACGGACCTTTACACAGGCGATTATGATATGCTGATCGAAAGTATTACGCGGGAGCTTTTCACGCTTCCTGATGATACAGTAGTTTATCCGGGACATCGCGAAGCTACTACGATTAAACACGAGAAAGACACCAACCCGTATTTTAATTAGAATGGAGGAGTTTATATGACGGAAGAAGAATTGCTTGAAAAAGGATATCGCAAATATACAGGCGAGGAAATTGATGTCTATTTTAATACGCATGTTTGCCAGCACTCTGGAAATTGCGTAAGAGGAAACGGTGAAATTTTTAATTTGGAGCGAAAACCTTGGATTCTTCCAGATAATGCATCTAAAGATGAAGTGAAACGTGTGATTGATACATGTCCAAGCGGAGCGTTGCATTATATTGAGAAAGAAGGGGTTAGCAAGTGATCGAATATAAGAATGGCGAAAATCGAATTTTTGCAGTAGATGAGACCGGAAAAGAAGTCGGGGAAGTTACTTTTTCAAATGCAGGGGACGGAATGTTTATCATTGACCATACGGGCGTAATCGACGAAGCGCGCGGTCAAGGGATTGCCCAAGAACTCGTGAAACATGCGGTAGAAAAAGCACGGAAGGAAAATAAGAAAATCTTGCCGCTTTGCCCATTTGCAAAATCCGAATTCCAAAAGAAAACTGAATATCAGGAAGTTGAATTTAAGCGCTAATGGCTAAGAAAGTAGCGATCTTTGAAGAGCGAAAAGTCTCGTGGCTTGAGCTCTTTTTTGATTTAATATTCGTTACGGCTGTTTCTTCGACGACACATTTATTCGTCTCGATCGACCATCACCCGGATCATACGCTACTTTATTTCGGCGAATATCTCTTGATGGTTACACCGATGTTTTGGGCATGGATTGGGCAAACCATGTTTTACAATCGTTTTGGTGAAAAAATGAATCGGCCGGAATTTTTCATGCTGAGCCAAATGTTCTTTTTAATTTTGATGACCGCAAGCTTTGACCTTGAGTTTTCTGACACGTTCTACACGTTCATTATCGGCTACGCCGGTATTCGTCTTATTACCGTCATTCAATATTTTATTGTTGGTAGGCGACACGCTGGGAAATTTAAATATGTTGCGAATTTGCTTGGAAGCGAATTTCTGATCGGTATTTTAATTTCGCTTAGCTCGATTTTCTTTGAAGGTGACTTGCGATTTATCATTATGTATATTGGTATTTTTCTCGATATCCTACTTCCGCTTACAAACAGCAAACGACTTAAACAAGTTCCAGTGCACTTTCCGCATCTGGCTGAACGCTTTGGCTTATTTGTAATCATCACATTCGGTGAAACTATCGTTGCGATTACAAACATCTTGGTTGGACATACGAAAGAACCTTATACATTGTCGTATGTTTTTTTAAGTTTCACGATTATTGCTGTTTTATGGGCATCCTATTTCCACAGTTTTGAGCACATAGTGGATCAAAATAAAAAAAACAAACGGCCAAATCTTACTTTATGGTCATTACTTCATTATTGTCGCCATCATGATGCTTGCAGCCAATATCCATCTATTATTTTTAGGGCACCTCAATAAAAGTTTGCTCTTACTGCTGATGTACGGCTCTGTAGCGCTCTTTTTTGTATCCAAGCAAATCGTTTTCGGCTTGCATAAAAAAGCCGAAGTAGAATTTTATTTATGGAAAGAAATTATTTTGCTTTTGGCACTCGCAGTATTCTATTTGATTAATCAATTTACAGCGCTTCCGCTGATCACAAGTTTCATCTCCATTTTAATCTGTGCTGTATTTGATTTGGTTATCCAGTTTCAATCCAGTCGAACCATTCGTAAAAAAGCTGAAACCCGCAGGGGTTCAGCTTTTTTTTACGAAGTACCAGAAAGATTACGTCAGCTTCCGAATTTTCCCCTTGACAAAAATGTTTCCTAGGTGCAAAATATAGGTAGTTCAAAACAGAAAGAAGGATAGACTATGGAGCAGGAAACAGTCATCATGAAAGAAAAGAAAGAAAAAGAAGCTTGGATTACGAAGACACATAATGTCAGTCTTGAAGAAGTAAATAGCTCCATTGCGATTCCTAAAAATGCAGGTTTTTTCAAAAAACTACTCGCTTTTATGGGGCCGGGCTCACTCGTTGCAGTAGGTTACGTCGATCCGGGCAACTGGGCGACTTCGATTGCTGGGGGAGCGCGGTTTGGATATACACTTCTCAGCGTCATTTTACTTTCCAATTTAATTGCCATGTTTTTGCAGTCACTTTCCGCGAAACTGGGGATTGCAACCGGGAAAGATTTGGCACAGGCTACAAGAGCAGCTGTTGGGAAAAAAACGGCTGTGGTTTTGTGGATTTTAACGGAACTCGCGATCATAGCGACCGACATTGCCGAAGTAATTGGGTCAGCGATTGCGCTGAACTTGCTGTTTGGGATACCGCTCCTTGGTGGCGTTGCGATCACGACACTTGACGTCCTCTTGCTTTTGCTTTTGCAACGTAAAGGATTTCGGATCATCGAATCAATCGTTATTGTGCTCATGGCAACAATCTTTGTCATTTTTGCATTCGAGATGGCAGCTTCGCATCCAAACGTATCTGCACTGCTTGAAGGCTATCTCCCTCATGCAGAAGTAGTAACGAATCCAGCGATGCTCTTTATCGCACTTGGGATTCTTGGTGCAACAGTTATGCCTCATAATCTGTATTTGCATTCATCGCTCGTTCAAACGCGTAAATATGAACGGACGCCTAAAGGGAAACGAGAAGCTGTTCGATTTGCTAAGATCGACTCCACTTTTTCCCTAACCGTTGCTTTTGTTATTAATTCGATGATTTTGATTTTAGGCGCAGCCGCTTTCCACGGAACGGGACTAGATGTTTCGGAAATTGAAGGGGCTTATAAACTGCTTGGTCCAACACTTGGAATTGGGCTTGCTAGCACGCTTTTTGCTGTTGCTTTGCTTGCATCCGGGCAAAATTCAACCATCACAGGAACACTCAGCGGCCAAATCGTTATGGAAGGCTTTATTCATTTGCGAATGAAACCTTGGCTAAGACGGGTTATAACAAGGCTTCTAGCTGTTATCCCTGTTTTCATTGTCACACTGATTTCCGGTGCAAAAGGAACCGGTTCGCTACTTCTGTGGAGCCAAGTGATTTTAAGTTTGCAATTACCGTTTGCCGTCGTTCCACTGGTGCTCTTTACAAGCAGCAAAAAGAAAATGGGCGAGTTTGCAAATTCAATTCCGGTGCAAATCATTGCTTGGATTGTAACAGCAGTTATCATAGCACTCAATATTTTCTTGCTCGGCTATATTTTCATTACTGGACAAGATTTAGGTTAAAAATCACGCGAAAACGCGTGATTTTTTTATGCCAAAAAATTTCAAAAGAACAATTAAGCCTTTTCATTTAGATTATCCCGCCATCTAAATCGCTTTCACTGGCTCTTTACAAGACTTGCTAAATCAATCGAGAGGCGTATAATGAATTTGATTATTGCGCTTTTAAAAAGCCGCAGCTTGATTTGCTTATCAATTTCACACAGCTTAGCGAGTTTTTGCTTCGTCTGTTTAAAAGCGCTCCGTAAAGTTTTTTGTGAAATTCTAAGCAAATGGAGGAATTAAATTGGATTACACACTGATGACGCGCTTACTGGCCGAATTTTTTGGAACCGCCTTACTCATTATCTTAGGTAACGGTGCAGTAGCAAATGTTGATTTAAAAGGAACGAAAGGGTTTGGCAGCGACTGGATGCTAATAGCTGTTGGTTACGGCTGCGGGGTTATGATTCCAGCGATGATGTTTGGTGGCATAAGCGGCAACCACATTAACCCGGCCTTCACGATCGGACTAGCTGTAGCAGGACTTTTCCCGTGGGCAGAAGTTGTACCTTACATTATCGCGCAATTTGCAGGTGCCATGGTTGGTCAGCTAATCGTGGTGGCTTGTTATAAACCTTACTATGATCAAACGACTTCGCCAGATCATATCTTAGGAACCTTTTCGACGATTAATGCTGTGCGAAGCAAAACGAATGGGTTTATAAACGAATTTGTCGGCTCGTTTGTACTTTTCTTCGGCGCACTTGGCATCACAAAAGCACCTTTTTTTGCAGATAACTTAGGAACAGCCCATTTAGCGCTTGGTTTCCTTGTTTGGACACTCGTAGCTTCCCTTGGCGGGCCAACAGGGCCTGGACTGAACCCTGCGAGGGATCTAGGGCCGCGGATTCTTCATGCGCTTCTTCCACTGAAACATAAAGGAAGTTCAGAATGGAGTTATGCCTGGATTCCAGTTGTTGCTCCGATTTTAGCGGGGATACTTGCAGTTCTTCTTTATCAAGTTGTCTTTTTATAAAATAAGTCAGAAGCCGACCAAGTGAAAACTTTGTCTGCTTCTTTTTTTATAGTAAAATAAAGAAGAATGAATCGAAGAAAGGGGGGATTCTTATGGGCAACTATTTAGAAATCCCAAATTTAAATAAAGAATTCCCGTTTCGTGTCTTTACAAATGACGGAGAAGTACTGGTATATCCGCATTGGCATAAAGAAATTGAATTAATTTATGTGATTCACGGCAGTCTCAATCTTGGCATCAATGATGTTCCGATTGAACTTCATGCCGGTGAAATCCAAATCATTAACGGTGGTGACGTTCACTATTTCCTAGCATCGCCAAACAGCGAACGAATCGTGATTCAATTTGATTTGGCCTTATTTCAAGCAGAAGATTTATTAAACCAAACGGACACAAATTTACGAAAGCTCTTTTCCGAGCGCGCCTTACTCAGCCGAACGTGGGGCGAACAAATTGAACAGCAAGTCGGCCGGCTGATCCAAGAAATGCTTCTCGAAAGTGAAGCCAAACAAGCCGGCCACCTGTATTCGATCAAAGCTAAACTATTCGAGCTGATTACGCTGATGTACCGCAGTTTCCCAACAGAACCAAGTAAGCAAAAAAGCGTGCTGCGTGACGACATTGTGCTGAAATCGCAAGAAACACTTGAAAAACTGGATGAAATTTTTTCTTATGTCGAAGCGAACTATCAAAATCCGATTACGCTTCAAGAAGTGGCAGATGAGATCGGATTCAGCAGCTATTATTTTACAAAGTTCTTTAAGCGTAATGCTGGGATGACTTTTGTGACGTTTTTGAATGATTATCGTTTGAATAAAGCAAAATGGATTTTACTGAATGAAGAAATTCCAATTATCGAAGTAGCTGAAAAAGTCGGATTCAGCAGTGTGAAGACCTTTCATCACACGTTTAAGCGGGCAATGGGGATGGCGCCGCTGAAATATAGGAAGACAATATACGGGAATAATCGGACAAGAAAGTAGGACGAAATTCCGCCATTTGTTTTGTATGATTAAGCTATACAAAACGAATGGGGGATTTTTTTATGAAAGTAGGAATTATTGGCTGCGGCGGGATTGCAAACGGTAAACATATGCCAAGTTTGAAACAAGTGGAAGGCGTGGAAATGGTCGCTTTCTGTGATACGATTCCAGAACGTGCGGAGCAGGCGAAACGTGATTTTGGAAGTAAAAATGCAAGCGTATACACAGATTATCGTGAGCTTTTAAAGGATTCGGAGATTGAAGTCGTGCATGTTTGTACGCCAAATATTTCGCACGCAGAAATTACGATTGCTTCGCTTTATGCGGATAAACATGTGATGTGTGAAAAACCGATGGCAAAAACGGCCGAAGAAGCAAGAGCGATGATTGAGGCAAGGGATGCAACCGGAAAGAAACTTACGATCGGCTATCAAAACCGCTTTCGCAAGGATTCAAGTTTCCTACATGCGATCTGTGCCGAGGAACGGCTTGGCGAAATTTATTATGCAAAAGCAAAAGCAATCAGACGTCGTGCTGTGCCGACATGGGGTGTCTTTTTGGACGAGGAAGCACAAGGTGGTGGACCGCTTATTGATATTGGAACGCATGCGCTTGATTTGACGCTTTGGATGATGCAAAATTACAAACCGAAATATGTGGTAGGAAATAGCTATCATAAACTTTCTCAAACTAAAAATGCTGCAAATGCTTGGGGAGCTTGGGACCCAGAAAAATTCACGGTCGAAGATTCGGCTTTTGGTTTTATTACGATGGAAAATGGGGCGACGATTGTGCTTGAATCGAGCTGGGCGCTTAACTCGCTTGATGTTGGCGAAGCAAAAACGACGCTTTGCGGAACTCTTGGCGGAGCAGATATGGAAGATGGGCTGCGGATAAACGGGGAAGAGCACGGCTTGACTTATACGAAGCATGTGGATCTTGAAACTGGCGGAGTGGATTTTTATGACGGAGCGGGCGAAACAGCAGAACTGCTTGAAGCAAAAGCTTGGATTGATGCGGTACGAAATGACAAGGAACCAGTTGTGAAACCGGAGGAGGCACTTGTTGTAACGGAAATTTTGGAAGCAATTTATAAGTCGTCGCAAACGGGAGAACCCGTATTTTTCAAATAGAAAGGGATGGTTAGGATGGTACATGTAACGGTTTGGAATGAATTTCGTCATGAACAGGAAAGCGAATTAGTTCGCAAGGTTTATCCGGCAGGGATACACGGGCAACTGGCTGTTTTTTTAGAAAAAGCGGGTTTTCACACAAAGACGGCAACGCTCGATCAGCCAGAACATGGACTGACGGAAGCGGTTTTGAGTGAAACGGATGTGTTGATCTGGTGGGGACATATGGCGCACGGCGAAGTGGCGGATGAAATTGTGGAACGTGTAAAGCATCATGTTCTTCGTGGAATGGGGCTTGTTGTCCTTCATTCTGGTCATATGTCAAAGATTTTTATGAGTTTGATGGGAACGAGCTGTGACCTCAAGTGGCGTGAAGCGGATGAAAAGGAACGGATTTTTGTGGTTGATCCAAGTCACGAAATTGCGAGCGGTATTCCGGAAGCGTTTGAGCTTGAAAAGGAAGAAATGTACGGCGAATATTTTGATGTGCCTGCGCCGGATGAAACCATTTTTCTAAGTTGGTTTGAAGGTGGGAATGTCTTCCGTAGCGGGCTGACATATAGACGCGGCAATGGGCGGATTTTCTACTTTCAGCCGGGACATGAATCCTATCCGACTTATTATAATGAAAATGTACAGAAAGTCATTATTAACGGCGTAAACTGGTGCAGCAAGGGCAACCGTGCTTATCCAACTTATGGGCATGAAGAAGCGGTTTATCCGATTGGAAAGGGGACAAATGAACAATGAAATTAGGCGTGTTTACACCGCTTTTTGCGGATTTAAGTTTAGATGAAATGCTTGAAAAGGTGTCCAATGCAGGGCTTGACGCGGTTGAAATCGGCACGGGAGGAAATCCGGGAAATGCCCATTGCAATACGGATGAGCTTCTTGAAAGTGAAGCGGCTCGGGAAGCTTATCTTTCGAAGTTTGCTGAAAAAGGAATTACGATCAGCGCACTAAGCTGCCATGATAACCCGATTTCGCCGGTCAAGGAGGAGCGCGAACAAGCGGACTTGATTTTGCGTAAGACGATCAAACTCGCAGCGCTCCTAGGGGTTCCGGTTGTGAATACTTTCTCGGGAACGGCTGGCGATAGCGACAGCGCGACAGCACCTAACTGGCCGGTGATTCCATGGCCGACGGTTTATAGCGATATGAAGGCTTGGCAGTGGGAAGAAAAACTAATTCCGTACTGGAAAGAGATCGGCAAGTTAGCAGAAGATGCCGGTGTGAAAATCGGGATAGAGCTTCACGGCGGATTTTTGTGTCATACGCCATATACAATCTTGAAACTGCGTGAAGAAACTTGTGATGCGATCGGCGCCAATTTAGACCCAAGTCATCTTTGGTGGCAAGGGATTGACCCGGTTGCTGCAATCAAAATTCTCGGGGAACAAGGAGCGATTCATCATTTTCATGCAAAAGATACGTATCTCGATCAAGATAATGTCAATATGTATGGCTTAACGGATATGCAACCTTATGGGGATGTGAAAACACGTGCTTGGACGTTCCGTTCGGTCGGTTGTGGTCACAGTTTGGCGGAATGGTCTGAAATGATGAGTGCGCTTCGGACTTATGGATACGATTATGTGGTGAGTATTGAACATGAAGATCCGCTGATGTCGATTGATGAAGGTTTTAATCGCGCGGCTTCTAATTTGAAATCAATTTTAATACGCGAAACCCCAGCAGATATGTGGTGGGCATAGGGAAGGAGGATCTTAAAAAATGAAAAAGATTCGGTTGGTAATTATCGGATTCGGCGGCATGGGCAGTTATCATGTGGAGCTTGCGGGAGCGAGCAAGGATGTCGAAATTCTTGGTGCTTACGATATTGATGCGGTAAAGCAAGCGGAAATTAAAAGGCGCGGACTTAAAGCTTATGCGGACTATGAAGCGGTTTTGGCGGACTCAGAAGCGGATGCTGTTTTGATTGCAACACCGAATGATGTGCATAAAGACTTGGCAATTCAAGCGCTTAAAGCAGGGAAACATGTTCTTTCTGAAAAGCCAGTCACGATTGCAAGTGCAGAGTTAGAAGAGATTCTAGCGGTTGCTGAACAGACCGGAAAAACTTTTATGGTGCATCAGAATCGGCGCTGGGATGAGGATTTCTTGATGGTAAGACGGATGAACCGAGAGAAAACGATTGGTGAAATTTTTCAGATTGAATCGCGTGTGCAAGGTGCTAATGGTATCCCGGGAGATTGGCGTCATTTGAAGGCTCAAGGTGGCGGAATGTTACTTGATTGGGGTGTACATCTGCTCGATCAACTACTCTTTATGGTGGATTCTAAAATAGCAAGTGTCTCAGCTGATTTAAGTTATGTGCTTGGTGATGAAGTGGATGACGGATTTAGCAGTACGATTCGGTTTGAAAATGGTGTGACGGCTTTGATTGAAGTTGGGACGACAAACTTCATTAAATTGCCACGCTGGTATTTGAAAGGGACATCTGGAACGGCGGTGATTGAAGATTGGGATTTAAGTGGTTCGATTGTGAAAATGGTGGATACGGCAGAAAAAGTCCAGCCGGTGCCGATTAAAGCGGGACAAGGTTTGACTAAAACAATGGCACCGCCGCATGAGGATGCTGTCGAACAGCTCGAATTACCAAAACCGGATGTGTTAGAGCAAAGCTTGTATGATAATTTCGGGGACGTCATTTTAGGGAAAGCAGAACCGATGATTCAGAATAAAGAAGTCCTTCGTGTACTTCGTTTGATTGAGGCAATTTTTAAAGCAGCTGAATCAAATGAAGTCGTGAAGGGATTCGACAAATAAAAAGAGCTGCCGCGGCAGCTCTTTTTATTTTGCTCGATAAAGATAGATTTTCCAGTAGGAAGCACTGTCGCTGAATGAGCGTTCAAATTGCAAACCGGTTTGTGGCGCGTTTTCGATTGGAACACTCGAAAGAATGTACTTTCCGCCTAACTTTTTAAATTGAGCGATGTTAAGTGACAAGTGGTGAATTCGTTTTTGTGAGTTTTTACTGTATAAATATTTTTTTCCAAGTTCGGAAGAAAATAAGTAGCAGCGGTTGCCCCAACCATCATAATAATCTTTCAGCGATTTGCTTTTTTCTAGTTCAGGTGCGATTATTTTACGAAATTCACGTTTATACTTGAGCGGGTAAGCATTGACATAGCCATCAACGGTATAAAACCCGCTTTCTTGAGAAATGGCAGGATGAAGTCCGATACTGCCAACTCGGTAGCTATCTTGAGGTTTTCCAATGTAATTTTTAATTTCCTGCATTTGCTTTTCAGCATAAAATTGATTAATTGTTGGCGTAGCCGTCGGATAACGGTAATAAATTTCAGGATTATAAACAAAGCAAACAATAATCTGCAAGGCAACGAGAACATAGGCTGCTTTCTTAAGCAGTGAATTGATTTGAGCAAGATAAACGAGAGCTAAAACAAATAAACTGTAAAAAATTAAAGGGTGCAAAAAGTGAAAACGAGAAAAATTAAATTCGCGTAGTAAAACGAAATTATTTTTTAGCGGGGCCCAAGCTTCGTTCCACCAAAAACCATACCAAAACGATAGAGCCAGGTTAAATAAAAATAAGCCGATAAACAGTTTTTGGGTTTTCCATTCTTTTCGAACAATGATTAAAATAAAAGTGATAAGTATAGTCGGTAAAATAATCCACCAAGAAATAGTTTGATCATGCGTATGCCCGAAAACAAAATTTTTCAATGATAAAATGACAGAATGTGAAAATGATTGTTTGGGTACTTCAAATTCAGTGCGCGAATCAGGCGGACCACCAATGAACATGGTATAAATAAAGCGATAATTAACAACCAAATACATCAACGTCATATAAAGCGCACTTGCTAAAAAACGGATATTAAATTGTTTTTTCTTAATCCAGTCAAACAAGAATAAAATAAAGATGCCGCATAAAAAGAAGCAAAACCCCAAAATAAAGCTGGAATAGAAGGGGAGCAAAGTCAAAATAAATATATGCGAAACTCTTTTTTTTCCGCTACGAATATTCAAGAAAGCCCAAAGTGCAAGCGGCATTCCGAGTGTGCTAAGCATTCCTGATGGCCAAAATGGTGTGAGTGCAAAGGTCAGTGAAGCGAAAGCAGCGAGCGGTAAAAATTTATTTTCTTTTACAAGATAATCACGCGCCAAAAGGTACATTCCTAAAAAGGCAAAAACTCGTGTTATCAGCTGACTGATGAAAAAGGCAGTTGGGGTATTGAAAAGCGCATAAAGCCAAACGATACCAACAAACTCAGAGTCAAAAATATCGCGCGAAGGTGCGCCGCCCATAATTTGTGGAATATTGGCAGTTCCAACTTCTGCTGTGTAATTTCCGCTGTTAAGTAGCATTTTGTACCAAGCCACATTCGAATCCAAATTATCATGAATTCGTACATGACTATTCCCACCAAGTACAAAGAGCGGCAACATGAATAAGAAAAGAAGCAGAAGTGTAATGATGAGTGTTTTTTTATCTAATCTTTTTATCATAGCATCTCCTCCATTATTTATCATACATTCATTTTTTAGATAACACTACTAATAACATGTTGAGAAACTATATTGTTAATTGTAGAAATTGTGAAAAAACAAGCAAGCTTTAAAATTGAAAGCGCTTACTGCAAGCGGTATACTCAAATTGTAGTAAACAATTTAAAGGGGGAGAATCAACATGGGTCGTTTAAGTGGAAAAGTAGCATTAATTACCGGAGCAGCACGCGGACAAGGGGCAGCAGAAGCTGAACTTTTTGCAAAAGAAGGTGCAAAGGTAATCATGACGGATTTGCAAGTGGAAGAGTTAAATAAATTGGCAGATCAAATTAAAGAAAATGGCGGTTCTGTATTGGCGCTTAAGCAAGATGTTTCGAGTGAAGAAGACTGGGAAAATGTTGTAGCTGAAGGAATAAAAGCGTTTGGGAAAATTGATATTCTCGTAAATAATGCGGGGATTTTAAGTTTTAAAACGATTACGGAAATCAGTAAGGCAGAGTTTGAGAAAATAATGTCTATTAATACGACAGGAACTTTTCTCGGCATGAAATATGTGATTCCTAATATGCAGGAAAATGGTGGCGGTTCTATCGTAAATATTTCCTCGCTGTCAGGAATATATGGGGTTGGCGGAGCAGCTACAATTCCAGTAAAGGAGCTGTCCGAACACTTACTAAAAATGCGGCGCTAGATTATGGTAAGGAATCAATTCGCGTAAACTCAGTTCATCCGGGTACAATTGATACTCCAATGCTTAAGGATGTTCTGCAAACAACGGAAAGTAAAGAAGCGGCCGCATCAAGCGGTGCACTGCCTTATATTGGTCAACCAATTGATGTCGCTTATTGTGTGCTATTTCTTGCTTCTGATGAAGCTCGTTTTATCACAGGAGGCGAATACTTGGTTGATGGTGGAGCGCTTACAATGTAATCATAAATCAAAAAAAACTTCTTGAATCTGCGGATTCAAGAAGTTTTTTGTGGATAAATGGATTCTATTTCTGTACAATTGCTAGTTGACGGGAATGGAGGATGGTGAAAAGTGAAGATGGGGAAAAATAGAATAATGATGAGGCTAAGCTGTAGATGAAAATCTACAGCTTTTTTTGTGAATAAAAGTCTGACGTTTCAGAGAGAAAATATATTTTTACATGCTATTTAACGAATTGTTAACAATTAAAAAGAGATAGATGTTTATTTTCAAGTTAGTGTGTATTCATAAGTGATATTTTTAAACAAGAGGTGGAATTATGTATAGAAAAGAGATTAAAAAAGAAGTTGCACTAGCAGACATTATTCAGGAACTTGAGCATAATGCGCTAAATCGGGAACAAATACGTCGCAAAACATATGTTAAAAATGAACTGATCGAAGAAGATTGCGGCAGGATACTAATTTTAGAGGAAGGATACATTGTCAAGTTCATGCACGTTAAAAAACAAGAAAAGGCGGTTGATTTTTATGCGGGAGAAGAATTAATCGATTTTGATCAGGCTTTTGTTTTAAAAGAGCAAAACAAGTTTACGCTTAAAGCATTGACGGATTGCGAATTAATAACGGTGGATAAACAATTTTTTATGGATTACTTATCAATTAGACCGATTTTCATGGAATTTATCATCAAAAAGCTGACTCGAAATTTGCATCATTTTATTGTGAAGATGGGCATTAACGGCAAATATCAAAAGGATCGTGTGATGATTGGTCTGCTGAATATTTCTTATGCACTAGGGGCAGATGCCCAATGTGAGTTTTTTAAAGTACCGAATTCGATTAACCATTATTTGTTAGCTGATTATTGCGATGTGGATCCGACAGCATTTTCAAAGATCTGCAAGAAATTAACTAATGAGAATATGATTTTTATGAACAAGCGTCAAATTATTGTGTGTGTGCGAGTAATGAGGCTTGCTGTGAAAGAGAATCAAGGGATTTACGTCCGCTAAGTAAAGCAGTTAAGGAGGTGGTATTGACAACTAGATATACTAAGGGCACTAGCTAAATTTAAAGAAAGGAGCTATTAAGTTTTGGTATGAAGCATTTATCTCGTGAGTCAACAATAATGAGAAGATACTCTGCACAGAGGATAGTAATTTCACTGCTCATTGTTTTAACGACATGTTTGTGCTGGATGGTAATGCCAAATGAAGCGCAGGCATAGGGAAGATCAAAACCTCAGCCGATTGAAAATGTTTCAAATGACTGGACGGTTTTGAAGTATACGTATGACTTAAATATACCTGTTGAAGATGTATTTATGGAAAGGCAAAAGCTGGATAAACAAAGAGGACTTGTGTTAAATTCGGCGCTTATCAACTTTGCCAATATTGGAAACTCAACTTTTGAGGCGCAACGTATTTTTCATTTGCGAAAAGGTGAGACTTACAAAATCAATTGGTATTATGGTCTTCGTGTTACTGGAGGAGTTACTGCAACCATTGATTTCAATGAGAAAGTGAAAACAGCAGATTCTTCACGAGATAACGTGCTTAAACCGTATACAAATACAATTGTCGCTGATCAAGATCAGGACTATGTTCTTACAATAAAATAGTATGCTTCTAAAAAATCATATGTATATTTGATGCTGGGCTATTATAATGCGAATACTCTGGATGGCGGTTTTACTGTTTCTCATACAGCAACTGAGAAAGGCGAGGTTACGGTAAGAGATGTCGATCAGCTTTCTGGATAGGATATTAAACCAGCAGCAAATCTTGAAGGCACGCTTGGCAAGCCGTATACCATTTCAATACCTGAGATATATGGATACAAATTGCAAAACACAAGCGGCAATGTGAATGGAACATTTGGAACAAAACCGCAAACTATGATCTTGACTTATGGGAAAAGTCAAGGTCAGGTTACGATCAACTATCAAGATGGACAAGGGAACGTGATTAAAAAAACGGCTGTGCTTAAAGAAGACATCGGAAGTCATTATGTGGCAACAGCAAAAGATATTCCGGGTTATCGCTTAAGGCGGATATCGGGTAATCAACCTGGAGAGTTCCGTTCTGAGGATGAACCTGTAACTTTTGTTTATGCGAAAATAGTTTCAATAGCCACCCTCAAGAGGGACAGAATAGCCTTAATGGAAGAGCTTGGAAGCAAGAAACCGGAACTGGGCAGAAGTCTCAACAGAAGCCTGTTAGAGAAAAAGCGGCTGAAACTGGTGCTCCGGAAAATAGGGTCATTGTGTAGGCTGAAAGATGTTCGAACGGAGTCGGTGTTTCATCGGCGGCAAGAAAGCGTGGCGAAAGTCAAATATCGACAAACGCATGGAAGCCTTCCGAGTACGGGAGATGTAGATTCGGTTTTTGATATTGTGATAGGAGCTTTGCTTATTTTGGAAAGTAAAGATTTATTAGGAACCATTGACAAGAGAAAAGGAGTTTAATTATGAGAAGATCAAACAAATTATTAAAAATTATTGCAACAGGACTGCTTGCTACAACAACATTAACGAGTTTGCCAATCTATAATGGTACGGCGGACGCAAAAAAGCTACCTAAGGCAAAGAGTGCAATGAGTGCTAGAGCTGTGGATCCGAAGAACACGATCGCTTCTGGATGGAACGTTCTAAAGTATTCGAGTGATTTAAATGTATCGCTTAATGATACATTTGTTCAAAATAGACCGGTTATAGATGGAAATGGTTTAGTTTTGGATACGGCCTATATTAACTTTGCTAATATTGGGAATTCTGTATTCAAGGCACAGCATGTTTTTCACATGAAAAAAAGGAAAAACCTATAAAATCAATTGGTATTATGGGCTTAGGGTATTAAATGGTGCTCATGCGAGCATTGATTTTAATGGAGATGTAAAGGTAGCCGATGCTTCGATAGGAAATGCTAAAACACTTTATAAGAAAACGATTGTATCGAATAAAGATCAAGACTATGTTGTGACAATGTCTTATGATGCTCCTAGAAATTCAAATGTTTATATGATGATCGGATATGATGCTAATTCGGCATCTGATGGGGGATTTGTTGAACAAGATGTTCCTAAGCCTACACTAGTAGCTCCGCAAGCTTGGGATAAACAGGTGAAAGGTACTGGTGTTTCCGGCAACCAAATTGTTATTAAAGATCAAGTGGGTAAAGTTCTTGGAACAGGAACGGTCGGAAGCGATAACAGTTATTCAGTTGGATTGAGCCGTCCGCTTGTTTATAACGAAACGATTACAGCTACTCAATTAAATCAAGATAAAGTAGCAAGTGATCCTGTAGATGCAACGGTTGAAGATACTGTTGCCCCAGACGCTCCTAAAGCGCAGAATATTGAAGTGAGCGATCAGATGCTTAGCGGATCAGCTGAAACTGGTTCAAAAATTTTGGCGAAAAATGCTCAAGGAAAGATTGTCGGCGAAGGAGCAGCAACTGGAAAAGCAATTTCAAAAAGTAATGATAGTGAATTCTCGTTTGAATTGACTGAGCCGGTTACTGTTGGAGAAACTATTACTGTAACGGCTACAGACAGTGCAGGGCTTGAAAGTACTGGAACAGACGTGAAAGTTGTAGATACAGTAAAGCCGACAGCTCCTAAAGTAAATGCAGTGGATGACACAATGAAACAGTTGACTGGAACAGGAAGTAAGGTCGGTAGTACTATTGTTGCGTCGGTTAATAATCAAGTTTTTTACGGGAAGGTAGGCGCAGATAAAACTTTTACAGTCAATCTTGGAAGAACTTTTTCAGGTGGTACGCTAATTAAAGTCATTGAAATTGATCAGCAAAATCAGCAAAGCGATCCAACTGTTGTAACTGTTAAAGGAACACAGAAAACGAAAACACCGACTGTAAACACAGTTGGCGATTCTGATTTAGAATTAACGGGAACTGCTGAACCTAATGCAGATGTAACTGTTACGATTGGGCAGGATGTCTATAAAGGTAAAGCAGATCAAAACGGAAATTTTAAGATTCAATTGAATCAAAAATATCCCATTACTAGTGAAGGGACAGTTATTGCAACTGGGACTTCTGGGATTGCAAGTGATGCAGAGAAAATAAAATTTGAAGATACAACTCCGCCGAATGCCCCTGCTATAAATTCGGTGCTGCCAACGGATACAACACTTTCAGGAACAGCTGAACCTAACTCTACGGTCAGGGTTGTTTTTACTCGACCTGATGGGAGTACAGCTGTTTTCCAAAAACCGGCAGATAAAGATGGGAACTTCAAGATTAACATGTTAGGAACCTTCCCAGAAGGAACTACGATTTCTGCAACGGCAGAAGATGCTGCAGGAAATATTAGTTCGGCAGCAAATGCAATTGTTGCAAGTAAAGAAAAGCCGACTTTGTCCCTGAGTGATCTTAGCAGTCAAGATATTCAACTAACTGGAACAGCAACACGTGCGAACACACCGGTAACTGTGCAGGTGGGAGACCAGGTTTATCAAACGAAAACAGATGATGGTGGCAAATTTATATTGCACTTAGATCGAATGTTCCCAGCAGGAACAGAAGTAACGGCAACCATGGGCATAGGTGATAAAATCGGTAAAGCTAACACGACTGTGTTACTGCGTATGCCGACTTTTACAACATCAAATAGTCCTCGTGTAGGAATGAAGAAAATTACACTTAAGGCTGACCCAAATAGTGATGTAACGCTGACAATTACACATTTGGATGGGGGGCTAGGGGATATACAGACAGTTCAAGCTGATGAAGCTGGAAATGCAACTTTTACACTTGTATCGCCTATTCGGTATGGAGATACATTGGATGTGTTTTCTACTATGCTTGGTGTAAAAAATCCTAGTGAACGCGGAGAAATTTCGATTTTTTGATAAATATTGGGGCGTCTCGCCCCAATATTTATTAGGGAAACAATACGAGAAAATTTGGAAAGAAGAAAGAGAGGAATTACATAATGAAGAAAAGGAATACTTGGGCTCGATTACTGATCGCGACTGTAGTTGCGGCTAGTATTTTTATTAGCAGTCAGCCACTTCAAGCATTTGCAGCAGAGGAAAATGAAGCGAGCGCGGATACTCTATTTTGGTCAAATCCTTCTTATAATCCACTGAGATTGGATCGTTTTGAAGAGGGACAACCCAATATTTCTGGACATGCAACGCCTAATGCAAAGCTTATCTTTTCGATAAACGGTCAAAGATATTACACATTTGCTGATGGAACAGGGCAATTTTATTTTAATGTAACGAATATGAACCTTCCGGCTGGATCAGGCTTTCATGTTAGTCAATATGTCGGTAATTGCCTTGTGGATGGTGCTGGGGGAACTGTAGTAGCCAAACCCGTGCCCCAATTACAAGCTCCAAGCGTAAATGCAGTATTTTCAACGGATACTTCGGTTACGGGGAGTTCTAATTCTGAACAGGTTAAAGTAGTGATCAATGGAGTTACTTATTTTGGAACAGTAAATTCTTCTACTAAACAGTTTAAGGTGGAATTAGGAAGAAGTTATCCTGCTGGGACTCAAGTAAATGTATATGCGGTAACTGGTACAAATCAAAGTCCGGCAACGGCTGTTTATGTACAGCAAAAAGTTGAGCAGAACTTGCTAGCACCGACCTTAAATCAAATGACAACAGATGATACAAATGTCATTGGGTATTCGAACTCATCGATTGTTCAAGTTTTAGTAGGTTCTACTGGGGAAGTCAGAACGGTAGTGCCTGACTCACAGACTCATGTGTTTGTACTGAGTGTAGGTCATCTTCCAGTAGGGACAAAGGTTTCAGCTTATGCAATAACAAATGGAACTATGAGTGAAACAACCACTATTTATGTAACCCAAGGATCAACTCCGCCTCCTGCTAAGGTTGATCCACCAAAGCTCAATGGATTGACTTCCACTGATAAGGTGCTTTCAGGTGAATCTAGCGGGGCAGAGGTTTTAATCAATGTTGGTGGAGATGCTTACCAAGTAAAGCCAGGTAAAGACAATAAATTTGTGGTGAACTTGAGAAAAAGCTATCCAGTTGGAACAAAAGTTGTCGCTTATGCGACCCGAGACGGGGCAATTAGTGATTCGACTATTATTTACGTGACACAAGGTCAAAATGCGCTAACTGCTCCGGTAATTAATGACGTGACTACAGAAGATCAGATGATCACGGGGAAGGCAGCTGCAAATGTAATGGTGAAGCTAGATATTGGAAGCGATAGCTATGAAGGAAGTACGGATGCAGACGGGAATTTCAAAATCTTTCTAGATCACACTTATCCGGCAGATTCATTGATTTCTGTATACGTAACTGATGGAGTTCAAAAAAGTCCGATTACAACATCAAAAGTCAAACAAGGTGGTTTTACTTTAGGAATTAATTATATTTCAGATAAGGATTCGATTGTTACTGGAATTGCGTTGCCTAACTCTGATATTAAGGTTCAAATTGGAAACCGAATTTATAGAGGGAAAGCTTCTAGTTTTGGTACGTTTATGGTTCAAATGAGCCAAGCTTATAAAGCAGGACAAAATGTTGAAATCACAGCAACAGACCCTGCATCTGGCAAATCGGAAAGGAAAGTTGTGATTGTTTATCCGGAAAGCCTAGTATTAATACGGTGCTTCCAAATACTCCAACAATTTCTGGTCAAGCAAGCCCTAATGCGTATGTGGTAGTTACTCTTGGCGGTCGTCAATATGCAACTTTTGCATCTGCGTCTGGATACTACTTTGTTTCGGTTAATCCGAATGATGCGGTTAGCGGTGCTGAGGTAAGTGCTATTCAAATTAGTAATAATATTGAAAGTCAGCCGGTAAGACTCACAATCGGAATGTGAAGCTATAAAAATATTGGATAGGACGCGCGAAAATTTTGGTTTGGCAAACCAGAATTTTCGCGTTTTTTTGTAAAAAAGTTAGTTTGTCCACAATTGGCTAGCAGATGTTTTTTTGGGGTGAAATGAAATGGAAAGAAGATTGGAACGTTTAGGTGAAGTCAAGTGTGAAAGAAGCCTAGGAGATAGGCTGAGAGTAAAAGGTTTATATATTATAGGCCATTGACAGTAAAAAGAGTTTTGGGAATATTTATGGTTCGAATGACTCAAACTTATTAAGCAGGACAAAATGTTGAAATAACGGCAGTTGATCTGTCCTCTGTCAAACAAAGATAAAAGTAATTATTGTTTATTCAGAGAGTCCAAGCATTAATACGGTTCTTCTGAGTACGTCGCTGATTTCTGGAAATACAAATCCAAATGCTTATCTGGTTGTTGTAGTTGGGGATCGAAAATATTCAACTTTTGCAACTGCCTCTGGAACCTATTTCGTTGCAATTAATTTGGGTGATGCTGTGACTGGGGCAGAGATATCTGTTATGCAAATTTGCAATAACATTGAAAGTTAAAGTGTAAGCTTAACGATGTTTTTTTAAAATTTATATGTATAGTGTAAAAGGAAGGAATGCATGGAATCTATTTTGAGTTCCATGCATTCGGTTTAGTAATGAATAAATTAAATGCTTACCCTAAATTCATGCTTATTTTCAAGGTGAGCCCTGCATTTGGCTCGTTGTTATTTACTAGTTGTTGCTGTTATTATTTATTTTGTTTGTCACATATCTACCTCGATTGGTTAATGCATATTTTTCCAGTCCATAGCTGTCGTAAATTTTAAATAGCAAGTGATACTGAAATAATGCATCTAAAATCTCATAAATCTGCTCTTGTGAATAAAGCTCTAGTTCTTTTGGAAGCGCCTTTCCACAAATGAATAATCTGTGTTTCTTTAGATACTTCATCAGATTTAACGCACATATCTTTCCATCTTCCCTCAATGTTTATCATACTCCTTTAGACAAATGCAGGACTCATGCTCAAAGGTAAGCAGATCTACATATATCGGAAAATTAAGAAATATGCAAAATTTAAAAGGTTTTTATTTGTTAATATGCTCTATTCTATCACAAAAATTGTAAAATGTTATTTTGTCCACAAAAAAGTCAAAGAAAGAGTGTTTTTATGTTACAAAGTATCATGGCGTTGGAAAGAAAACTGTATATAATGAGCTGTAATAATTTGCTAAACGGTAGGAAAGGAGCTTGTTAGAATGCAGGAAATACATCAAGCTTTACCTGATAGAGAGTTAGTGGAACTTGAAAAAGAAGTGAAGGAGTTACTTTTAGATTTTAAGAAAGAAAAAATTAAAAGTGACCAATTATTAAAGGATAATCAAAGACTTCAAAATGAACTGAACGCTATAAGGGATAAAGAAGCACCTTCTCAAAATTTGAAAAACCAGCATGAATCTTTCGTTGGAAAACAAAATGTTGCAGTGCCCGAGAAGCCATTCTTACGCGCAGTCGAGCGTAATAAAAATCAAGAGCACTTGTGTAGTGTGGATTCAGAACTGACAAAGGCAAACCTTGCAGAAATATTGATTGAAGTTCAAACTGCCGCAGATCAGATAGTGAAAAAAGCTGAGAAAAAGGCAAGTGACATTTTATTCCAAAAACAAAAGGATTTTCAGAAAATAACCGAGCAAGTAGAGCAATATCAGGAAAAAGTGATGAATATCAAACATATGAATGATCATTTGTTTGATAAATGCATGGATCAACTTGATGAGATTATGAAAGATATACAATAAAAGCGAGGCTGTTAAGTATGGAAATTTCAATTAAAAAAGAACAGGGTAATTTGGATGGTCACGTGTTATATGCGATTACGGCAGAGGAAATACAGAAATTTAGTAATAAATTCAATGTGACTCGAACAGAAATTGACTGTTTATTAAAGGATTCTAGATATGTTATTCAACTAAAATTTTTCTCAAGCTAAGGCAATCAAAATCAAAGAGCTTATTTTACATCTAAATGCTGAGTTTCCAGAGATACTTTGGACCCGATTTACAGTTGACAAAACTTTTGTTAGTCAGTACGAGCTTGAATTTCTATTGGCAAAAGGATCATTTGATTTCAGCAAACAAAAGATAGAAACTTTTCTATCGAAAGTAAAGGTGATTGTCTTAGAAGAGCTATTAATTCCGATTAGGAAAGATAGTGCTGTTGTGAATAGCCCCGAAGAAAAAGAAATTGATAAAAAAAATTGCGCGGCTCAATTCTATTCTTCATGAGATTGATAGTAAAAAAGGGAACACAGCTTTCCAAAATTCTGATCAGAGTCAGATTAAAATGGAAGAACAGAAAGAGATGGAAGAAAAAAAGGGCTGAACAAAATGTAGAATCTAGCATTATGCAAACACTTAACAAAGCTAAAAAAAAAAATCTATATCAAAAAAAACAAAAGTGAACAGAAAAAGAGGAATATCAAGAAATTATTGCTTCAATCCACAATAGCTCTTGGACTTATAGCTGTGATTTTGACTGTTTTTTTTTGTGAATTTCTCACTGGTTAAGATAGAAGGTGTTTCGATGCTTCCTACGCTTCACACTGGTGAATACGGCATGATCTACAAACGTGCAGCGAGATATGAACGCGGGGATATTATTTCTTTCTATTCCCCGGATACTCCAAATGCGGAGTACATTAAGCGTATTGTAGGACTTCCAGGAGATCGAATTGAGATTGAAAGTGGTAGTCTATACATAAACGGAGAAAAAAAGAAAGAACAATATCTTCGACAAGAGAAAAATTTAGCACGATTAAATTATTCTTTGGAAGATTCTTCCGGAGTAAAGACTGTACCTCAGGGGAAAATATTTGTACTAGGCGATAATCGCCTGCACTCGCGTGATAGTCGTGATTTTGGTTTTGTAGATGTATCAAACATCATTGGAAAATGGGTCGTGCACTTTTAGAGTTGAAATGATTAGAAGAATAGGTATATTAGCAAAAGAAATGGAGATAGAGAAGTGGAAATGTTTTATCAAACCTGGAAAAAAGTTTTTTTTCTTTTTCTTTTGCTGCAGAAATTTTTGTGGGGTTTTATGTGGTCGCGTATTTACTTTTATTTACCTTTGACTCAAAAGGCGATATCTCGCTACAAACACAATTGTTAAGCTGGATTTACAATTATATTTTTCCGGGGGTTATCGGTCTTGCTATTTTGATCTTAACTGAATATTGCTGTAAGAGCATTTTTCATACGTTTAAAGTAAAGCGGAAAATTCTTTATCCATTTAATATTGGTTTAAATATGTTGGTTGGTTATTTGTTAGGTGCATATTCAGTTTTCAAAGTTTTTTGAAATGAAAGAAGGAGGAGCTGGTCTTATTAAGGCCAACTCCTCCTTCTACTCATACTGCTGTGCTAAGCAAACTTGTTTTATTTTTTTTAAGATCTACTACTAGAGGTTTTCTTGAAAGAACAATATTTCGTTTCTCTAATTTAATAATTTCTTCAAGAATACGATTTCTGCTAGAGCGTAAATAACCAGCTAAAAAAGTAATAGTGATATATTTTGGGAAGGAAACGATATGTCGATCTGTTGGTAAGCCGAGATCAATTCGTAAACGAGAAAGTTCAAAAAGAAGTTTATAGGTTAAAGTCGCCTGACTGTAGCGGTGAATATAGGTAATATCAACTAGAGCATTTACAGATTTGTCAAGAATAAATTGTAAAATTTCTGGTTGAGTAGACATATGAATGAGTAAATATTCGCGAATTAAAAAGTAAAAAATTACCTTCATCAAGACCGGTGATTCGATATTCAGCCAGTCTGTTTTTTTTTAATGGCTGATGCAAAATTTTCAAGTCCGAAAATATCTTCCGATTTAATGATCTTGTTTGGAACCCAAACCCCTTTTGTATTTCGAATTTCCATAACGGCATTTCCAGAAAGTAAAATACCGATGTCTTCATTTTTTTTCAGAGACGAATATTCGAACAAAACATCTTTATATGTGTAGTGGCTGCGTCTGACATCTGAAGTATATAAAGCCTCATCTTTGAAAAAACTGATAAAGTTCACAATTTCAACTCCTTTACATAGTGATGTATTGTAGCACAGTCTTTTTAAAATGGGAATAGTAATTCGAAAATTCATAGAAATATTAAAAAAAAAGCGAAAATAAATGGAACAAAGTACCGCGTTAGCCGAATAAACCAGTGGTATAATAACAAAGGAAGATGTTTATTCTAATTATGCGAGGGGGAAGCTAAAATGAGAAAAACAGCGGTTATTACTGGATCTGCAACCGGAATTGGACGTGGTAGCGCGATTCAGCTGGCACAAGATGGTTTTGATTTAGTTTTAGCAGATTGGAATACTAAGGATGGTGAAAAAACAGCAGAGCTTTGCCGTGCGGAAGGTGTGCTGGCCGATTTTATTTATGCAGATATGGGAATTGAAAAAGATGCAGAACGAGTGGTGGATTTCGCGCGAAATAAGTACTCAAAAATTGATTTTTACTTGAATAACCAAGGTGTTGTTCACGATCCTAAATTACTTCATGAGATCACAGAAGAAGAAGCCGATTATAATATCCACACAAATATAAAAGGAACTTTTTTTGGTTTGAAATATATGCTTCGAGCGATGTTAGAGCAAGAAAAAGGACATATTGTTCTTGTAAGTTCATCTTCTGGTATTCGTTCTGAGACGGGATTTGGCATGTATTCTGCAACAAAACATGCAGTTGTAGGGCTTGCTCAAGATGCTGCAATGGAGTATGCAAGAAATAATATTAGGGTAAATACAATTTGTCCTGGCGGTATTATGACAGGTATGACTGAAAAGATTGGTGCTTATATGATGCAGCATCAATTTGTTCAGCCTAAATCTGCTGCAGGGCTTTTGCGTGAAGGTGGACTTGGCGAAGTGAATGAAATAACCGGATTGGTGTCCTTTCTAGCTTCTGAAAAATCTTCATTTATGACAGGTGCCATTCTTAGTGTAGATGGTGGAAATACATTGTAAAAAGTGAATCTATTAGAGCGCAGACTTTAGATGGTCTGTGCTTTTTTGTGTTTTATATTTTTGAATACGTTCATAAAATTGTAAATAAAACTATATTTAAGTGGTACAAAGTGACAGCGCTGTAGTTAGGAATCCTTTTATACTATGATGGTAGGAATATTAGGTGTGAGTGTACTTGAGAAATACAAAGGAGTGGGCTTGAGAAGAATGGACACTTTTGATGTTTGATTGATGCTTACACGATACATCAGAAATTTAACAGAGTATATGAGGGAGGTAGAGACTTGAAATTATTTGGTAAAGCAATTTGGCTTGTTTTGCTAGTCGGTATTTGTCTAGTTGCCCCATTTCATGTGGCAGCAGAGAGCATAGATAGTCATGCGAGTATTCAGTTCTACGGGACGTATACTCCGCCGAGTAAAGCTACTGGTAGCAAAGAAACAACGAATTCTGGGAACAAGGGATCAAACTCTTCTGGAGATGAGTTTAGAATTCCAAATGATAGTCAGCCTGTTCTAGCTGTTATGACAGGGAAATTGCCAACTACAGGGGATAGCTCATCTATACCAGTACTTGTTGCTGGGGTGGCATTACTAGTAGGCGGTTATTTGTTGTTAAAACAGGCAGGAGATAGGAGGTGGCTTTGAATGAACTTATTTAAATTTACGATTGCGAGTATTCTAGCAATAAGCTCTATTGCTTTCATCCAGACTCCGAGTGCTTTTGCGGATACTGGAAAAGTGGCGGGAAATACAACGGGTAAAGTTAATTTTTCGCAAGATATAGCTCCTGTAAAGCCGCTTGATCCTAAATCTCCTAATACAGATAAACCGATTACGCCTCTCGATCCGAGTGAAGCAAAAGGAACTGCTGGACCGCTTAGCATTGATTATGTATCAGATTTTCACTTCGGTGATCAGGTCATTGCAACAGATGATAAAACATATGATGTAGAGCTAGACGAAATTAAAACTGCAGAGGGGGCGGTAGAAAAAAGAGCTGCTTTTGTTCAAGTTACAGACACACGAGGAAGTAATCAAGGGTGGGCACTTCAAGTCCAACAACAAACAACTTTTTCAGCAGGTGCAGATCAGGAATTAAAAGGCACATATCTGCGACTCAGCAATCCGGTAATTACAACGACTGCAAATAACCAGTCTGCCAAACCAAAATTTACAAAGGAAACAACAATTTTAAAGCCTGGAAAAGATGGTGTTGCGGGAGATGCACAAACTATCTTTTTAGCAGATAAGAATACGGGAATGGCAACTTGGATACAAAGTTTTGGTGATGAAACAACAGGATCAAGTAGTATACAACTCTATGTTCCTGGGGTATCGGTAAAGCTAAAAGGGACTACATATTCTGCAATACTCAATTGGATATTGCTCGATGCACCTATTTAAATTTTTCCATGTGCTTTATTTTAGAAGGAAATATAAGGGCTTTCCAAACATACTTTGTCGCGTTCGCTTCACTTAAACTGCTGGAATAGTATAGTGATGAAGTAACAAAGGAAAATTCAACAGGTGTGTGGGACTGATTTTTTACAAGCTCATCATCCGTGATTGTAAAAAATCCTGTTGCGTCCAAACATTTGGATGAAAATAGTAAGTGAGGGATAACATGATATTGAAATTTAAAAGAATCATTGCAGTCGTTTTAATTGCTTTACTAAGTATTGCAATCGTAGCTAAACCAACTAAAGCTGCAGAAATGAATTTTGCGGTTCAAGCTATTATTCCAAGTAATCAAGTGGATAAGACACAGACTTATTTTGATTTGAGAATGAAACCTGGACAAAAACAAGATATTGAAGTTGAACTTCGGAATGATACAAAGCGAGCGGTAACCATTGAAATACAAGCTAATCGATCCATTACTAATGACAATGGAGTTGTAGAGTATAATAATTCTACGAAAAAGAAGGACCCTAGTTTAAAAGTAGACTTTAATGAAATCGCGAAAGTTCAAAAAGAAGCAACCCTTAAACCTGGAACGAGCCAACGTGTAAAAGTTCATCTCAAGATGCCGCAAGAAAAATTTGACGGTATTGTGTTAGGCGGACTGTATTTTACCGAAAAAGATGAAGCGAAAAACGATGATAAAAAAAAGCAAAAAAAAGTCAGATTATCAATAAATATGCTTATACTATCGGAGTTCAGTTGACTGAAACAGATACAAAAATTGAACCTAATTTGGTTTTGAATTCTGTGAAGGCAACTCAAATTAATTATCGGAATGCTGTTGCTGCCAACATTCAGAATGAGCGAGCAGCGATTATTAAGGATATGACGATTAGTGCGAAAATTTATAGAAAAGGCGAATCGGATGTTCTTTATGAAAGCACACAAAAAAGCCTGCGAATGGCTCCCAATACTAACTTTAATTTTGGAGTAGGACTGGATAATAAACCATTTAAGCCAGGAACTTACCTCTTCAAAGGTGTTGCTAAAGCAGGGGATAAAAAGTGGGTGCTGAATAAAGAATTTACCATTAAGGGTGATGAAGCCAAGGATTTCAACAAAAAAGCTGTTGAGCTAGATGTAGACTACACGTGGATATATATTCTTTGTGGTGCTATTGTTATAGTAATTTTGGTAGGTATTATTTTATTCTTGATGTATCGTCTGAAACGAAAATCTAAAGGTGAGTAGATGAGATCCCGCAGCTGTTTCATGGTCAATGTAAGCAGTTTGCGGGACCTACTATAAATAATTTAAAATAGGATCAACAGAAAGGGATGTTTTTTTGAAAAAGAAAATCTTTTATTTTGCTGATTTTCCTGCTTTTCAAGAACATGTGCGGGTGTTACAAGTGAATCCTGGCGAAACAGTTTGGATTAATGAAAATTTTTTCTTGGTAGACAGTGGGATTTTACATTCTTTTTCCGAACAATTTGGGCATACCTTTTATATTGAAGACGATATATTGTGCCAAGAAAATATTAAATTTAAAGCAATGACACATACAATAATTTGGGAAGTGGAACGAGATTTTTTGAAAATACTTGAAACAGAAAATAATAAAATTAGAACTTTGCTGTTAGAAGGCCTCTGTAAAGAAACACGTTGGGCAGACCATCTAAAAAGAAATGATGATATAAAATGGAAAATATATGCAGCAATTCTGGATAATTTAGCACTTCAAGAACTTCCTTGGAAGTATATGTTTGATATAAAACTGGCTGACCTTGATATTTCTGCTTCTGAAGGGGAGTTAGAGCAAGCTTGTAATAATTTAAGTCGACGGAAGATTTTGAGATTTAATTGTCATAAAACAAATTTACGAATTAATCCGACTTTATTAATTTCTCATATTCGTAATGAAATTGAGCAATTCTCTTATGTATAGATAGGGTACAGAGAAAAGAGGCTGTAAATATAGATTTATAAAGAATTTAAGTTTTATCATAAATGAATCCTATAACGAAATAGCAGTTATTTATAATTCGGCTTTAATAGTGAGACAATCAATTGAGCAACTTTAAAAATAAAGAAAATCAAAGGGCTTTATGGGATGAAAGGCTCTTTTTTTACGCTTTCAATTTATGGAATAATTCTAAAATATTTTGTTTTTTATCTAAAAAGAATTTTTAGACAATTTTGTTAGGTTATGATATGATGATGAACATACATTAAAAAGGGGTGTTACAACAATGAACCAAACATATGAAGAAAAACTAACAATCAAAGAATATGTTTATCGGGTTGCCGCAGGGGTTTCTAACGCTGTGTTAGTGATGTTGGGAATTGGGCTATTATTTGAGACCATTGGAAATTTTGTTCACTGGCCCGCTTTTCATGCAATTGGAACTATAGCTAAGTTATTACTGGCTCCTGCGTTCGGCGCTGGAATTGCTTATCAACTAAGAGGAAATACCTTAGTTATTTTTAGTGCAATGGTTGCTTCTACAATCGGTGCCAATGCAGTGTATTTTACTAGTGATGCAATGCAGGCGATTACCGCGACTGGGCATATTGTGATGCAGCCGGAAAGTAGTGGTATTTTTGTAACTGGACAGCCGATTAGCGCTGTTTTAGCGGGCTTAATTGCGGCACTTGTGGGGAAATGGATTACCGGAAAAACTTTTCTCGACATGGTGTTTATTCCCTTTTTATCGATTTTGGTAGGTGGTGTTGCTGGGCTTGGGTTAGCGGCGGTTACTACACCTCTCCTGCTCCAAGTAAGTGCATTTATGGCTAAGTCCATAACTATTAATCCGATTATTGGTTCAATGGTTGTTTCGCTAGTGTGGAGTTTGTTGCTTATGACACCTGCCTCATCTGCTGCGCTTGCTATAGCCCTTCAACTTGATCCGATTTCATCGGCGGCTGCTTTGATTGGTTGTACCGCTCAGTTTGTTGGATTTACTGTGATGTCATTTAGGCAAAATAATTTGGGAGCTAATATTTCTCAAGGATTAATTACACCCAAAGTTCAGTTTCCGAACTTAACTTTGCACCCGCAACTTGCAATTCCTCCATTTATCGCTTCGATAATTTGTGCACCGATTGCAACCGCTGGACTAGGTTTTCGCTCAACCTACGAGCTGGCTGGGCTTGGGCTGAACTCACTTATTGCGCCACTTAATATTCTTTCAACTGATATCACACAATTTATAGTTTACATTGGTGTTGGGGTTATTCTATCAGGTGTCATTACATTTTTGGTTTATATAGCATTTAAAAAAATGGGGTGGGCAGGAAAAGATGATTTGCGGATTGAAGTTCAGTAGGAATCCAGATGATGAAAAAGCCGATTTGTACAAATCGACTTTTTCATTTGATTAGATGAGTTTTTAAATCATTCACATAGTTTTCTTGACCCAATTTGAAATTAAGGGCTAGTTTAGAATAAATACCTAGAAAGTCATTATGCATGCGGATTTTTTCAGTAATGATTATTCGTGTGGATTCTTTAGAAAGAAATTTGAATTCCTCCATAATATAGCCACTAAAAAAACGATGTTGAATTTTATAGATACGGTATTTTGAGGGGTTTTCGTCTAAAAGATTATATGTTAACTGTTGTCCATTTAAGTAGATTTCAATGATATTTTTTGACGAAGCTTCTGTCTGTACTCGAACGATGTTTTTGCGCCAAGCAACATTACTTTTATCGGCTAGAAATTTAAACACGTCATGTATGTTTGCTGGAATTTCACATTCTATTTTAGATTTTTCATAAAGCCACATAAAATTCCCCCTTTTAAAAACGAATTGCTTTAATATACCATTGTTTATGAGGAATTAAACATTTTTGTGTTTTTTTTTTGGTTTTTGTTAAAAAAATCCATTTCGAGAGCATTGTATGTTAAAAAATAATACAATATATCAATGGCTGATAGGTTGTAAATTTTAATTAATCAACCATTGATTGTTCTTTCAAGACTATCAATAGCTGTTTTTTTGAAACTGCAAAGTAAAATAGGAGCGGTTGACAAAGCGTGTTTTTTCCTTTATTCTGTTAGGGAATAGGAAGTGTTAACTATGAGAAAGAATTTACCATTTATTGAAAGAATTTCCTCTGCACAAATGAAAGAGACGAGGCATTGTGTAGAGGCTAATCAGTTATAAATTTCCCCGTCGGTAAATGAATGTGCGTGAATACTGCAAAATGCAGTTTTGTTTCGTGTACTCATTTTTACCGACAAAAGTTAATTGGAAAAATAACGGCTCTCGACATGTCTTTGTCGAGGGCCTTTTGTTTTTAGCAGGAGGCATGTATATGTCTCCTGCTTTTTTGTGTTAGTAAAATGGAAAAAGAAAGAGGAATTAAGCATGAGTATTGTAACTGTTAAAAATTTGAATTTTGCTTTGCCAGAAAAAACTTTATATAAGGATGCATCATTTGAGATTTTTCAAGGCGATCATGTTGGTGTTGTCGGTCAAAATGGTGTTGGGAAGAGTACGCTACTTAAGATACTTCTTGGCGAGCGTTTGCCAGATTCTGGAGAAATAAAGTGGCAAAAAGGATTGAAAGTCGCACATTTGGATCAGTATGCGGAAATTGAAGCAGATCTAACAATTCAAGCATATCTGGAACTGGCGTTTGAAGAATTTTACCGGATGGAAGCAGAGATGAATGGGCTTTACGCGGAGGCAGATGAAAAGTCACTTGAAAGGGCGGCTCGGATTCAAGATCGGCTGATTCAATCGGATTTTTATGCCAGTGATCGGCTGATTGAACAAACGGCACGCGGACTAGGAATTGAAGCGCTTGGAATGGATCGTAAAATTGGACAGTTAAGCGGGGGACAGCGAGCTAAAATTATCCTAGCAAAACTTTTGCTCGAAAAGCCTGAAATTTTTTTGCTGGATGAGCCCACAAATTTTCTGGATAAGGAGCATGTGACTTGGCTTAGTAATCAATTGGCGCAGTTTCCAGGAGCGTTTATGGTGGTTTCGCATGATTTTGACTTTTTGGAAAAGGCAGCGGGACAGTTTCTTGATATTGAGTTTGGGACGATAAAGAAATATAGCGGTCCATATTCGCATTTTGTGCGTCAAAAGGAACATTTACGAGAGGAATATCAGCGAGAATATGTTAAACAGCAGCGCCATATTAAGGAAACGGAAAGTTATATTCGGAAAAATAAGGCTGGGGTAAATTCGAAAATGGCGCGTGGTCGGCAAAAGCAGTTAAATCGGTTGGAGCGAATTGATGCGCCTGAATTTGAAAGGAAGCCGCGCTTTGTATTCCCGGAGGTGAATGAGACGGTTACTGGAAAAAGTCTTGTTGTAGAAGAACTTGAAGTTGGATACGGCGGACAGGCTTTGTTTGCGCCGCTAAACTTTGGAATTCGAGCAAATGAAAAAGTAGTAATTACAGGTTTTAATGGTATTGGGAAATCAACGTTACTAAAAACGATTTTAGGGAAGGTTGAAAAGATTTCTGGGGATATTCATTTTGCACGTCATGCTGTTGTCAGTTACTTTGAACAGGATATTCATTTTGAAGATCAGAATTTGACGGCACTTGAAATTATTCAAGCGGAATATCCGTTGCTTTCGACAAAGGAAATTCGTCAAGTTCTGGCTAGGAGCGGGATGCAAGCGGAGTATATTACGCGGCCGGTTGGAACTCTTAGCGGAGGTGAGCAATCGAAAATCAAGTTGACGCGGCTACTACTTCGGGAAAGTAATTTCTTAATTTTGGATGAACCAACCAATCATTTGGATGCGGCAAGTAAAACGGCTCTTAGGGAAGCACTTGAGTTATATCATGGAAGTTTGATCTTGGTTTCGCATGAGGAGCGCTTTTATGAAAGCTGGATTGATCGGGAAATAAAATTATAAAGTCAATTAGCAGAGAGAAATGAGATTTTTTGCAAAGAAAAAAACCTTGAGTTTTCAAGGTTTTTTCTTTGAACGGAGAAACGGGGATTCGAACCCCGGCGCGCCACAGGGACGCCTAACAGATTTCGAGTCTGTCCCCTTCAGCCGGACTTGGGTATTTCTCCATGATAATTGGTCAACAAAAATAATTGTATAATAAAATGGCGGAAAATGCTAGTGTTTTTTAAGAATTTAAGGCTTTTTTCCAAAATCAAGTTAAAACTTGGTAACCCTTTCATGTAATGGTAAAATAAAGGTATTCTAAATGAAGAGGTGAAGCAAGTGGAAACTCTGAAACTTGGCGGAGAACTAGAAACTCCGAGTATTGCAATCGGTTGTATGCGAATGGCTGATCTTACAAAGGATAAGGCAGAAAAAGTGATCCAAACATCACTTGAAAATGGACTTAACTTTTTTGATCATGCAGATATTTATGGTGGCGGAAAATCTGAGGAAGTGTTTGCAGATGCGATTGGAATGAATGCAGCTACACGCGAAAAGATTATTTTGCAGTCCAAATGCGGAATTCGTAACGGTTTTTTCGATTTTTCCAAGCAACATATTGTAGAATCGGTTGATGGGATTTTGAAACGCTTAAAAACGGATTATTTGGATTCTCTTCTGCTTCATCGTCCAGATACACTTGTTGAACCAGATGAGGTGGCTGAAGCTTTTGATGAGCTTGAGGCAGCTGGAAAAGTACGTCACTTTGGTGTGAGTAATCAAAGTCCGCTTCAAATTGAACTTTTGAAAAAAAGCGTGAAGCAAAAACTGATCGTGAACCAGCTGCAGTTTAGTGTGATGCACACGGGAATGATCGACGCTGGTTTTAATGTTAATATGAAGGTTGATGCAGGGCTTGATCGTGATAACGGTATTCTTGATTACAGTCGGATTCATGATATGACAATTCAAGCGTGGTCTCCTTTCCAATATGGATTTTTTGAAGGGGTCTTTTTAGACAATCCGAAATTCCCGGAACTGAATGCGAAAATTGATGAAATTGCCAATAAATATCAAGTTAGCAACTCGGCAATTGCTGTTGCATGGATTTTACGTCATCCTGCAAAGATTCAAACAGTTCTTGGTACAATGAATCCTGAAAGAATTGCTTCGATTCGAAGAGGTGCTGATATTACACTTTCGCGTGAAGAATGGTATGAAATTTATCGCGCTGCCGGGAATGTATTGCCTTAAAGTTAAATGAATACCTAGAGCTAGAAGAATCTTTTCTTCTAGCTCTTTTTTATGGATAACGGGAATGGTTTTCATTCTCAATTAGAATATAATTTTATCAATTGTATTGATGGATAACTTGATACATGTTATAATTAAGTTGGATAAAAAACTCAATAAATTATAATGATTTTAATCTGGTTTTGCGGTAGCAAAAGCAGATTTTCGTGTTTTTTAGGGTTCTGAGAAATATTCTCATTAAGAGAGGAGCGGATAAAAATGATGAAGAAGTTAAAGGAAAACTGGCAATTTGCAGCAACGGCAATCAGTGGAATATTGATTTTAATTGGCTGGCGCTTGGACGGGGAAGTATCGGGAACGATGACAGCGGTTATTTTCGTTGCCGCATTTATTATCGGTGGTTTTGAACAGGCGCGTGATGGGATTAGGGATACGATTAAGACGAAGAAGTTAAACGTGGAACTGCTGATGGTTCTAGCGGCGACAGGGGCTTCTATTATTGGGTACTGGCTTGAAGGCGCCGTATTAATCTTTATTTTCTCACTTAGCGGGGCGCTTGAGACATATACGACCAATAAAAGCCGGCGTGAAATTACAAAGTTAATGTCTTTTCAACCAGAAACGGCTTTTTTACTTTTGGAAAATGGAGAGTTGCAAGAAACAGCGGTTGATGATCTCAAAACAGGTCAGCTCCTCTTGGTTCGTCCTGGAGAACGGATTCCAATTGATGGTGTTATCCGAAAAGGGACGACATCGGTCGATCAAGCGGCGATTAACGGAGAGTCGATACCAGTTGAAAAGGGAATGGACGAAGAGGTATTCGGCGGAACAGTGAACATCAGTAGCGCGATTACGCTTGAAGTTACGAAGACGGCTGATCAGACATTGTTCAGTCAAATCATCCGAATGGTGAAAGAAGCACAAAGCGAACCTTCACGTACCGCGCAGTTTATCGAGAGGTTTGAAGATAAATATGTGAAAATTGTTTTGCTGCTCGTTCTGGTTATGCTATTTTTGCCGCATTTTGCATTCGGCTGGGGCTGGAATGAGACGTTTTACCGGGCAATGGTGCTGCTTACGGTCGCTTCGCCTTGTGCGCTTGTTGCGGCTGTAACGCCGGCTACGCTTGCTGCGATCTCAAATGGCGCGCGTAATGGGATTCTGTTCAAGGGCGGCGTTCACTTGGAAAACTTAAAGAATGTGAAGGCTGTTGCGTTTGATAAGACAGGAACGCTCACGCAAGGAAAGCCGGTTGTAACGGACTTTTTGGTTCATCCTGATGCGGACCGGCAAGAAGTGATTGATTTGGCTTATGCGGTTGAGAAAAATTCGATGCATCCGCTTGCTAAGGCAATTGTAAATGAGTTTGGGGACAAAGTTAGTGGCACGCTTCGAGAGATTGAAATGAAAGATGTTCCCGGTTTTGGTGTTGAAGCGATTTTTCAAAATCAAGTTTGGCGTGTTGGGAAAGCCTTTTTCAAGGAAGGTAATCAAGCGGAAAACTTTGCAGAGTCGGATGCAGATCATTTGGTTCGACAAGGAAAAACGCTTGTTTATGTGACAAAGGGAGACAAAATTGTTGGGCTGATCGGGCTGAAAGATGTGAAACGTGACGAGGCTGTTCGTGCTATTGCAGAATTAAAACGACGCGGCATTAAAACGATTATGGTGACGGGGGACAACGAAGCAACGGGGCTTGCGATCGGTGCGGAAATTGGGATTGATTACGTGATTGCCGGCTGTCTTCCGGAAAATAAGGTGGAAGTTTTGGAAGATTTGAAGTCGGTTTATGGCGCTGTTGCAATGGTCGGGGACGGAATTAATGATGCGCCTGCGCTTGCTCATGCGACGGTTGGGGTTGCAATGGGAGAGGGAACGGATATCGCGATGGAAACGGCAGATGTTGTATTAATGAAAAATGATTTGGAGAAGCTCGCTTATGCACGAACGCTTTCGGTACGACTTGATCGTGTTGTGAAGCAAAATATTGCGTTTGCGATTCTCGTCATTATCAGTCTTGTGATTGCCAACTTGTTTCAAACGATTAATTTGCCGTTTGGTGTTATCGGACACGAAGGCAGTACCATTTTGGTCATCTTGAACGGTCTTAGACTGCTTTTGCCGAACCGGAAACTTCCGGAAGAAAAACAAGGCGAGCAAGGTCAAGTCAGTGCCCCGCAGATTTACCGTTTGAAAACATCGGCTTCGTAGGAAGCCGATGTTATTTGTTATAATAGTGCTTGGAGGGATGCGGATGGATGCTCGGAATGAAACACTTGCTCAGATTTTAAAGTTTGCGGAGCAGACAGAGGAAATCAGGATGGTTGTACAGGAAGGCTCGCTTGCGAAAGAGCGCTATGTAGATGAGCTATCAGACCTTGATCTAAATTTTTGGATAGAGGGAGAGCGGGACTTTTCAGCCGGGCATTGGCTTGAGCAGATTATGGAAACGCTTGTTGCGGTGCCGCTTGATTTTCCTGTAGCAAAAGGAATGCGATCGCTGATTGTGATCTTTGAAAATGGAGTGAAAGCCGATTTTTCGTTTTGGCCGATCGAAATGCTTGCGAAACCGTTTCCGTATTATGAACGCTATCTCGTTTTACTAGACAAGGAGAATTTAGCAAAGAATCTGACCAGATTTCTTGTGATGGATAGCAAAGAACCGCTTTCGGAAGCCGTTTTTCACGATCTTGTTGATCAGTTCTATCTTGAGGCGCACTATGTAGCAAAATTTACTTGCCGCGGTGAGCGGTTTTTCGTTTTCAACCTAGAAGCAGGAATGCGCGAACAGTATTTACTGCCACTTTTAGATGAACTCAGCCGGTTAAATGGTCAGGAGCCCGAATTTTCAGGGCGGCATATGGCAGAATGGCTCGAACCGAGCTGGCTTAGAAAAGTGGAGCTTTTTTTTTGAAACCGGAAAAATAATGGAAAAGCTTGAGGTTTTTAAAGAACTTTCGGAAGAAATTGCACTGCGGCGGGGGTTTTCTTTGGAAACTGAACGGCTCAGCAAGTTAAAATGCGTCATCGCGAACTTGGCTTGAAACAGCAAAGTTGTGAATTTTGCTTTCTTATCATAAAGTAACAAAAGGGGGTGAAGTGTGTGGAGGTTCATCATGTGAGTTTGGCGCCGCCGAAAGATCCGCGTCCAGCTGTGCTTTCAATCGGAAAGTTCGACGGCGTGCATCGCGGGCATCAGCGAATTCTTGAAACGGCACTCGGGATCAAGAAGGAGGCGGAGCTATTTTCGGTCATCAGTTTTAGTCCGCATCCGCTTTGGGCACTTAAAAAAATGCCGGAATATCGTGAAGCCATTACGCCGGGTACGGAAAAGGAACGCTGGCTAGCGCATTACGGCGTTGATGTTTTATTTGAAACGGATTTTACGGCGGAATATGCAGAGACAACGCCGGAGTTGTTCGTTTATGAGCATCTCAGCAAGTTGAATTTATCTCATATTATCGTTGGAGAGGAATTTAATTTTGGTAAGGGCAGGGCTTCGGATGTGAAACTTTTGCGTTCGCTATGTCGTTCATTTGAGATTGAAGTAACGGCAGTGCCAGTGAAACGAGACGGGGAAGACGGAAAAATTAGTTCGACGGATATTCGAGCGCTGATTCGTCGTGCTGAGTTTCTTGAAGCGGAACAGTTGCTTGGGCATCCGCGGTATATCACGGGAACGGTTGATGCCGGCCTAATGACGGGTCTTTCTGATTATGTTTTGCCAGAACCGGGCATGTATCAGGCTGAAACGGGAATGGTTGAAGTGACGAAAGATCATGCGCTTCGGACAAACCTTCCGCAGGGCGAACATTCGATTCGGCTTATTGAAAAAATCTAGCGTGCTGTGCGGCGAAAGTTGCACGGCTTTTCTGCTATAATGAGACTAATTCTACAAGAGCGGCGGTGACGAAAGTGAAGAAAAATAAAACGGTTTGGCTTGTGCTAATACTGTCTTGTGCGGCGGTTTTACTTTCAGCAGTTGGGCTTTTAAGTGTTTTTGCGGCACCGAAAGATCAAGCGAAGATACAAACAAAGCAGCCGGAAACGGCTAAACAAGAAAAGCAAAGTGATACATTTCGACTCACGGCGTTAGGGGATTCGCTTACTTACGGCGTTGGGGATCAGGAAGGCGCGGGGTATGTGGGGATTGTGGAAAAGAAACTGCAAAAGTCCGGGCTGAATCCGCTGAAGATTAATTTGGCAATTAGCGGGGCAAAATCGAATGGACTCCTAGAGCAGCTTAGGAAACCTGATGTTGTGAAGCGCGTTCAAGATGCGAATTTAATTGTAATGACAATCGGAGGAAATGACTTGTTCCGCGGCGGGGCTGCACTGACTGATTTTAAAACGGAAACAGCCAATCAAGCGGAAACGGTTTACCTTAAAAATTTGCGGGCAATTTATGAGCGAATCCGCAAATTGAATTCGAAAGCAAATGTGTATCATGTCGGGCTTTACCACCCGTTTGCGGCTGAAGCGGACGGAAAGGAAATGGGGCAAGTGGTTGCGAAATGGAATTTTGATACGGCGAAGCTTGCAGGGGAATTTGAGCGGATCATTTTTGTGCCTACTTATGATTTGCTTGAGCTTGATACGGAAAGCTACTTGGCATCTGACCATTTCCATCCGAATCATGCTGGCTACACGCTTATTGGAAATCGGCTTGCGGAAGTTTTGAAGGCGGGAGGCGTGCTGAAATGAGCGAATGGGTACTCGAAGTGAAAAATTTAACGAAAATGATTAAGAAAAAAAGGATTATCGAGGATATTTCGTTTCAAGTGGGGCCCGGCGAAGTATTTGGTTTTCTTGGGCCAAACGGGGCGGGGAAAACGACGACGATTCGGATGCTCGTTGGGCTGATTAGGCCAAGTTCGGGGACGATTTTGGTTGACGGGTATGATATTCGGAAAAACTTTAAGAAAGCGATGCAGCGGATGGGGGCAATCGTCGAAAACCCAGAATTCTATCCGTTTCTAACGGGGCGAGAAAATTTGGAATACTTAGCGCGGATGGACAGGTCGATTAAGCCGGAACGAATTCGCGAAGTAGCCAAACTTGTGCGGCTTGATAAACGACTTGATGAGCGAGTTTCAACATATTCACTTGGCATGCGGCAGCGGCTTGGGATTGCACAAGCGCTTCTAAGTGAACCGAAACTTTTAATTCTCGATGAGCCAACAAATGGGCTTGATCCGGCCGGTATTCATGAAATGCGGGATTTCATTCGTGCTTTGGCGGAGGAAACTGGTATCAGCGTGCTTGTTTCATCGCATTTGTTAAGTGAAATTGAATTGCTCGCTGACCGGGTAGCGATTATGACGGAAGGAAAGCTTCTTGTTACGGATGAAGTGAAGCATTTGCTTGGTTCGCGTGAACAAATTCGCTGGGAAGTGGAGCCGCAAATTCAGGGTAGGGAGATTTTGGCTTCGTTTACCGAAGTAGAAACACGTGGAAAGTTTCTTTTTACCGAAAAAAATCCGGAACACTCGCTGTGGAATGAAGCGCTCGTTCGCGGGCAAGTTGCGGTTCGGCGGATGGAGATCGTGAAACCTTCGCTTGAAGAACTCTTTCTCGAGCTGACGGGAGGAAAAGCAGATCATGTATAATCTTGTGTATAATGAACAGCTGAAATTATGGCGCAAGCGGCGAATGTTGATTATTCTTTTGATTGTCGCGATTATTTCAGGGATTTTTACTTACGCGCAGTACCGCGAACATGCGGAAGAGGAAGCGAAAGCGGGGACAGCGGATTGGCATGTGCAGACGGAGCAGCGGATTATTGACCTTGAAAATCGGCTGGGTTCTGGCCGGCTTCCGGATGATTATCAGGCTTATTTTAAGGTGTTGATCGGACAGCTTGAGTATTATCTTGCGCACGATATTAATCCAGATGCTCCTGGGGCACCAATGTTTTTGAAGAGCTTTGTTGAAAATGGAATCAGCCTGCTTTTCCCACTTTTCATGATGGTGATTGCGGCAGACTTAATTTCATCTGAAACGAGTTCTGGGACGATTAAGTTTCTGTTAACACGGCCTGTTGCACGGTCACGAATTCTGACAAGCAAGTATTTGTCGCTTTTATTATCCATCTCGCTGATTATGGTTTTAGCAGGAGTGATTGCCTATCTCATTTCGGGCGTCGTTTTTGGCTATGGTGGCTGGAATGCTCCTGTTTTATCAGGGTTTGAAGTGAACGGCGACACGGTAAATACGGCAAATGTTTACGAGCTTCCAGTCTGGCGCTTGCTGCTTATGGAGTTTGGGCTTGCTTGGTTTGTTAGTCTTGTGGTTGGAATGCTGACGATTTTCTGCTCGGTTTTGGTTCGGCAAACAGCGGCTGTGATGGGAATCATGCTTGCGGCGCTGATTACGGGAACGATTTTGACGAATCTTGTCAGTTCTTGGCCAAGTGCGAAATATTTATTTATGGTGAATTTGCAGCTGACAGGCTATTTAAATGGGACGGCACCTCCTGTTCCCGGAATGACACTCGGATTTTCGGTTATGGTTTTAGCATGTTGGGGGCTGGTCTCACTCGTGCTATCTTACTGGGTATTCACGAAACGCGATATTTATTAGGAAAATGGAGGGATTGTTGTGAGACGAGCAACGACAGCGGATGTGCGGCTGCTTTTGCCGCTTTTTCAAAATGAAGCAGATAATTTCTTGGCAACGGGAAATCGGATTGTAGAGAAAGATCGGATCGCAAGCTGGATAGAGTCGGAGGATCAAGAAGCTTTCATCGTGATGAACGGTGAAAAAGCAGCGGCGTATGGTGAAATATGGATAGATGACGCGGAAGAGGACTTAGAGTTTGCCCATTTGATGACAGCTCCGGAATTTCGAGGGCAAGGTTTTGGAAAACAAGTTCTGAAAGGGTTGCTTGACGAGGCGAAACGTTATTCTTACCCATTCATTTACATCCGTGTTCTTCCGGAAAATCACTCGGCGATTAAACTCTATCAAAGTTTTGGCTTTGAGGAAATTGAGCCGTTCGATGAGATTTATACGTGGATGAAACGAAAAAATAATAAATAATAACGCTTTCATTAAAAAAAAGTGAAAAAATATGTAGTTAGAATGGAAAAAAGTGGGTATAGATGGATTGTGGGGTTTTTTATAACCCGCGTGAGTTTAGCACGGACAGCAGGATTTACTTTCATATATTTATTTTTAGGAGGAGAACTCATATGACAGTAAAAGTTGGTATTAATGGATTTGGACGGATCGGACGTTTAGCTTTCCGCAGAATCAAGGAAGTTTCTGATGATATTGAGGTTGTAGCAATTAATGATTTGACCAATCCGAAAATGCTCGCACAACTGCTTCAATTTGATTCGACTCACGGTACTTATCCAGGAACGGTTACAGCAACTGAAAATTCGATTGTTGTTGACGGACAAGAAACTCGTGTTTATGCAGAACCAGATGCAAGCAAAATTCCATGGGCAAAAGAAAACGGTGTAGATATTGTTCTTGAATGTACAGGTTTCTATACATCCGAAGAAAAAGCGAAAGCGCATTTGGATGCTGGTGTGAAACGTGTTGTAATCTCAGCTCCGGCTGGTCAAATGAAAACGATTGTCTATAATGTTAATGATGATACACTTACGGCTGACGATAAGATCATCTCGGCTGGTTCTTGTACAACAAACTGCTTGGCACCAATGGCTTACTTCTTACACAAAGAATTCGGTATCCAAGTAGGTACGATGACAACTGTGCATGCGTATACATCGACACAAATGCTTCTTGACGGTCCGGTTCGCGGTGGAAACTTGCGTGCTGCTCGTTCGGCTGCTGACAATACAATTCCTCACTCGACTGGTGCTGCAAAAGCCATTGGTCTTGTTATTCCGGAATTAAACGGACGTCTTCAAGGTCACGCACAACGTGTTCCAGTTGTCGACGGTTCTCTTACTGAGCTTGTTACAATTCTTGATAAAAAGGTAACAGCTGATGAAGTGAACGAAGCACTTAAGAAACATACGATTGATAACCCATCGTTCGGTTATGATGATCGTGAAATCGTTTCTGGTGATGTGATCGGAACGACTTTCGGTTCGATTTATGATCCAACTCAAACTGAGGTAACAACTGCTGGTGATAAACAACTAGTTAAGACAGTTTCTTGGTATGATAATGAATATGGTTTCACTTGCCAAATGATTCGCTTGCTTGAAAAATTTGCGAACTTGTAAGGGAAATTCGAAAGGCGGCTTCGGCCGCCTTTTTTATTTTATGAGGTGGTGAGGAAGATGCGGATAGATATTTCGGAAGAAGCTGCAGAAATTATTCGTAAGCGGAAACCTGAGAATGCTAAGCTGGTTTTAAATCTGAATGACGGTGCGGGAATGTTTTCTGACGTTGCCGGAAGCTGTAGCCTCGATTTGCTGTTTGACGTTGTGTTCGCGAATCAGGATGCGGAACTTGGCGAATATGCAGCAGAAATTGAATCAAATCTTGGGACGATTTTTGCAAAACCATATTCGCTCAAGTATTTAGACGAGGGTAATTATCTTCGGGTAAGTAGCATGGGGATGCTTGTTCTTGGTGGAGCTTATAGCGGTATGATCTCTGGGAATGTGCTTTTGAAAGATAAAACAATGATCTTGAAATAAAACAACTTGCGACTTTATTCGCAGGTTGTTTTTGTATGCAGAATATGTAAAATGAATGAAATGCAGCGATAAAATGAGTGTTAGTTTGCAAAAAAAGAAAGAGCTTACAAAAATACTATAGTGAGGAACTGTTTTCGTGCTATACTTGGCTTATGCAGCTAGAAGAAAGGAAGAAAACAGATGAAGAAAATACGAATTCAACAGATTAGTTTTATGTTAAGTGTGCTTTGTAAGCTTGTGGCAGTCGGCAGTTTAATTATTGCTTTGATCAGTATAATTGCGAAATTTAGCGGTGCAGATCTGACTAAAAATATGCTTGAGGATGAGAGCGGATTTTTCTTTACTTTTCAAAAAACGGTTGAAAGCAGCTTCAATCTTTCTGTGAGAGAATCATGGATTTTTATGATTGTTATGCTAGTTTCAGCGAGTTTGCTTACTTTTCTGTTCTGGACATTTGGAAGGATTTTGCAGGACCTTTCTAAGCGTTTTAAACCATTTGAGGAGAAACAGGTAACGCGGCTTCGGAAAATTTCTTGGGTATTGTTGGTTTATGCGATAATTCCACAGCTTTTGTTTTCGATTTTATATACGCTTTTCATGCCGGGATATTATGTTAGAATCGGTGTTGGGGCAACGTTTTTCTTCGCGCTTTTGTTTTTCTGTTTGACTGAAGTTTTTCGCTACGGAGCTGAGCTACAAAAGGCAAAGGATGAAGCGTGAAAAAAATGAAAAGAGTTGCGCATCATTTTTTTTGGGGGTGTTATTTTCATGTTTTCAATGTAGCTCTATCTCTTGGCTTAAATCAACTAGATGAAATGAGGAGTGAAGCACATGAAAAAAAATAGGCGGCTCAGTATTGGAATTATGTTCTTTGTTGTGTCTGCTTTGGTCTGGATGATGATTGATCATCCAGCATTTTTAATGAGGTTATAACTGGCTTTTTAATGGAATAAAAATCAGTATCTAAAAGACTTTTTACGAGATAAGTATGCGGTTTTCACTGTGTACTTATTTTTTGTAAGCAAAGTACTTTACATTTTTACAGTTTAGTTATAAACTGTAGACATCAGCTAAAGGAGGGATCACATGATACAGGGAATTCATCACGTTTCGGCTTTTATTAAGGATTTTAAAACGTCACATCATTTTTATCACGATATTCTCGGTTACCGGCTCGTAAAAAATACGGTTAATCAGGAAAATCTGCATATGCGTCATTTGTTTTACGGCGATTATGAAGGGACTCCCGGTACGATTTTAACGTATTTTGAAATTCCTCGGATTGGCCACACGTATAATGGTGCTGCTTATTTTGGCAGAATTACGCTGGCGGTTCCGAAATCAAGTTTATCTTTTTGGAAAGAGCGTTTCGATCGTTTTGAAGTAGCTGCCGAGTTTGATCAGGATGGACTTTTGTTTGCTGACCCAGATGGGATGGAGTTTCGGCTTTTAGAGGTGGATGAAGTGATTGATCCGGGGAAAGCGACGCGCCACAGTGAGATTCCGGCTCCTAAGCAGATTATCCAGATTTTGATGGCAAACTTTTGTGTGAATACTCCTTTAGAGACAGAAAAGTGGTTAAGGGAGCTCGGTTTTCAAGGGAAAGACGGGCTGCTTGGAAATGATGGGGCGGGTAGTTATACCCAAGTCTATCCCAGTTTTCTAACTAAAAAAACGCGTTTTGGGCGCGGAACGATTGATCATATTGCGTATAGCCTCAAAACGAAGGAAGATGTGGATTTATTGTTTGAATTAGCGCAAAAACTCGGGCTGGAAATAGAAGAGTTTGTGGATCGTGGTTATTTTAAGAGTCTTTATTTGCGTGATCCTGCGGGACTTCGGGTTGAATTTGCCAGCATGGAACCGGGATTTACGCTTGATGAACAAATTGAAGATTTAGGCGAAACGTTTAGTTTACCGCCATTTTTAGAAAATAAACGGGCTGAAATTGAAGCTTATTTTGGAGGGAATTTATAATGTTAAAAGATTTAAAAGGTATTCACCACGTAACAGCGATGACGAGCAGTGCCGAAAAGAATTATGCATTTTTCAATGAGGTACTTGGAATGCGGCTTGTGAAGAAAACGGTCAATCAAGATGATATTCAAACATATCATTTGTTTTTTGCAGATGACGCCGGAAATGCTGGAACAGACATGACTTTCTTTGATTTTCCCAATTTGCCGAAAGGTCGTCACGGAACAGACAGTATTTCACGGACTTCGTTCCGCGTGCCAAGTGATGCGGCACTGGAATACTGGCTCAAACGTTTTACGGATATGAATGTGCCACATGGCGATATTGAAACGGCTTTTGGACGGAAAATGTTGACGTTTGAAGATTTTGATGATCAAAAAATGCAGCTAGTTTCGGATCAAAATAATGAAGGGGTAAAACCGGGGGTTCCTTGGAAGAAAGGCCCAATTCCGCTAGAGTATGCAATTTATGGACTTGGTCCAGTGTATTTGACAGTCACAAATTTGGAAAATATGGACGCGGTTCTGAAAGCCTTACTTGGTTTTCGTTTTGTTAAAGAAGAAAATGGTTTGCATCTTTATGAGGTTGGCGAAGGTGGAAACGGAGCGTCGCTGATGGTCGAAGAGAGAACGGATCTCCCACATGCGATGCAAGGTTTCGGTGGTGTGCATCACGTGGCTTTCCGCGTCGAAGATCATGAGGAACTTTTGAAATGGATTGAACGAATGAAAGCTTTTGAAGCACCAAACAGCGGTTTTGTTGATCGCTATTATTTTGAATCGCTTTATGTACCGGTCAGCCGCCAGATTTTGTTTGAGTTTGCAACGGATGGTCCAGGATTTATGGGCGATGAACCGTATGAAACGCTTGGCGAAAAATTAAGTTTGCCGCCATTCCTTGAAGCAAAACGTGAACAAATTGAAGCGATGGTTCGCCCACTTGACACGAAAAGGAGCTGAGGCAAGGTGAAACACATTTTTATTCCCGGGGATACCAATAAAAAACCATTACTTTTGCTGCACGGAACAGGTGGAGATGAGCATTCGCTTGTTGATATTGCACAGTTTGTGGCGAAAGGAGCGCCGATTCTTTCTTTACGCGGCGAGGTTTCGGAAAATGGCGCAAATCGATTTTTCAAACGCTACCCAGATGGCCGCTTTGATCTTGTCGATTTAGCGGAACAAACGGAACGTTTAATTATGGAGACAAAACAGCTTACGGAAAAATATGGGCTGGACTTTGAGGATTTAATCGCGATTGGTTATTCGAATGGTGCTAATATTGCCGCCAATGTGTTGCTACAAGCGGAACATGGATTCCATCACGGTATTTTATTCCACGCGATGCCTGCAGGGAATGATCCGGCTGATTTTGAAATCAAGCATCGTCAGATTTTCTTAACGGCAGGGGTAAACGATCCGATTGTCACGAAGGCTGATTCGGAAGCGCTTGTAGCGGAACTTGAACGACGCGGTGCTAATGTTGAAACGGTTTGGACGGTGTCGGGGCATCAGCTTACGATGCCGGAAATTGAAGGGGCACGGGACTGGTATGAAAGTTTAGGCGGGAAAAAGGCATGAGATTTGATGCGGCTGAACTTTCTCCAAAACAAAATTATAAGTTTTTAAGCGGCGCGGTTGTGCCGCGCCCCATCGCCTTTATTACGACGCTTTCTAAAGACGGCGAAACGGTTAATGCAGCGCCATTCAGCTTTTTTAATGTCGTTTCAAGTGATCCGCCGATGATTTCGGTTGCAATTCAGCGCGCGGATGGCGAATTGAAGGATACGGCACGTCATGCACTCGATCGCGGCGAGCTGGTGATTCAAATTGTCAGTGAAGACTTTGTCGAAGATATGAATGAAACGGCTGCTCGTTTAAAGAGAGAGGAAAGTGAGCTTGACAGGACGAAACTGCATCTTGACGCACCGCTTGAAGGTTTTATGGTGCCGGGGATCAGCGAAGCCAAGATTAAGTTTCATACGAAGTTGACGGAGCATATTGAAATTAAGAATGATTCGGGTAGTGTAACGGCGGATTTACTGCTTTTACGAGTGTTGCATTATGATTTTTCGGAAGAGGTTTTTGATCCAGAAGCGGAATATGTTTTAACGGAATTTTTGAATCCTGTTTCACGTCTGGCTGGGAATGATTATGCGAGGATTGGTGAAAAGTATACGATTAGACGTCCTAAATAATCTTTAGGGCGTCTTGTTTTTTATGGGCTAGCGTGTTAAAATGACGGTATCTAAAATGTGAGGAGGGTTTGCAAATTATGTTTTCTATTAGACTTCGTTCCGTGAACGGTATTAGCCACTAATTAAATAGTGCGGAGAGCTGTGCTTATTTGCGCGCGGCTGACGGGACCAGTCTATCACATTCTTTGTGACCCTATTTTGATAGTTTTTGCTAGGGAGAGACGATTTCGACTCTTCTTTTTTGTGCCTTTTTTTAAAGAGAACTGAAGCGAAGTCCTGACCGCACTGAAAAAATCTTTTTCAGGAGGTCATTTTTTATGGAAAGAAAAGTTATTTTAGTTGGGGTAAGCGGGTCAGATAAGGATTTTGACTACTCGATGATTGAGCTTTTTAATTTAGCGAAGGCGAACAATTATGATGTGGTCGATGAAGTGAGACAAAATCTTGAGACAGCTCATAAAGCCACATATGTTGGAAAAGGAAAAGTCGAGGAATTAAAGCAGCTTGCGGAAATGCAGGATGCAGAAGCGTTTGTGATAAATGATGAACTAACGGCTTCGCAAATTCGGAATTTGGAGGAAGCGACTGAACGAATGGTGATTGACCGGACGGCGCTGATTTTATCAATTTTTGCGGATCGGGCGAAAACGCGTGAAGCGCAGCTCCAAGTGCAAATTGCGATGCTGCAATATGAACTGCCGCGAATGATTGGAGAAGGGGAATCGTTAGATCAGCAAGGTGGCGGCTCAGGGCTTCGTAACCGTGGATCGGGTGAAAAAAAAACTTGAAACGGATCGAAGAATTATTAAGGATAAAATTCGCAAGCTTACGAAAGAACTGGATACGATTGTGGCCGAGCGTGAAACGCGGCGCAGAAGACGCAAAAAGAATCAAATTCCTGTGGTTTCGCTCGTTGGCTATACGAATGCTGGCAAGTCAACAACAATGAACGGATTAGTTGCAAATTTTAGTAAGTCTAGCCATAAACAGGTTTTTGAAAAAGATATGTTGTTTGCAACGCTTGAAACGAGTGTGCGTGAAATTGTTCTACCGGATCACAAGCAGTTTTTGTTAACGGATACGGTTGGGTTTGTCAGTAAACTTCCGACGCATCTTGTAAAAGCTTTTCGTTCAACGCTTGAAGAAGCGCAGGATGCGGATCTTTTAATTCATGTGGTCGATTATTCTGATCCGAATTATAAAACGATGATTGAAATGACGGAAAAAACGCTTAAAGAGGTTGGTGTGGAAGATGTTCCGATGCTTTTTGCTTATAACAAAGCGGATTTGATTGAAGGAGCAGGTTATCCAGAATTTGCCGGCGATACGCTGATTTATTCGGCACGGGATGAGCTGAGTCTTATGAAGCTGGCAGATGTGATCAAAGCAAAAATTTTCACGGGTTACCGCAAGGAAACGCTGTTGATTCCGTTTGCGGATGGGCACGCGATTGCTTATTTAAACGATCATGCGCATGTGTTGTCTCTCGAATATCTAGAGGAGGGAACGAAAATCGAAGTGGAATTAAGCCCAGCGGATGCTTCACGGTTTAAGCAGTTTCGGATGGAAGTTTCAGAGGAAGAGCAAGGCTGAGCCGAGTTTTTTTCAAGGAAAAGTGCTAGAATAGGACGTAAATTGATTTTTTTAAAGCGAGGAAAATAAATGAAAAAGTTTTTACTTGGTGCAACAGGAGTTGTGGCTAGCGGAATTGGATATGCTTATTATTCGACGAAAAAACTTGGGGTGACGTCTTACGAAATCTATTCGGAGAAGATTCCACGTGGATTTGATGGTGAACGTTATGTGCAGCTTTCTGATCTTCATAGCGCCGTGTTTGGCGAATCAAATTACAAGTTGATCGAAGCTGTAGAAAACATTAACCCGGCTGGGATTTTTATCACAGGGGATTTAATTCACGGAGATGAGCCGCATCATGTGGCGCTAGCACTTGTGCGCAAGCTTCTTCGGACCGCGCCGATTTATTATGTGAGCGGTAATCATGAATGGGGTAGTGCTTTCTATCCGGAACTGTTTCAAAGTCTCGAAGCAGCTGGGGTGACAATTTTGCGAAATGAAACCATCTTTTTGGAAAAAGATCAAGCTCGGATTGCGCTTGCTGGTGTTGAGGACCCGGCTTTTATGCTTCCTCGTCCGGCGAGTATCACGTTCCGTTATTCGCGTGAGGAACTGGAACCGGTATTGAGTGAGGCGATCAATCAAGCCGCAGACGGTATCCCAGCAGATGTTTTTACGATTCTATTGGCGCATCGTCCGGAATTTTGGCCGCTTTATCAGGAAAAACGGCCTGATTTAGTGCTTTCGGGACATGCTCACGGGGGGCAAGTGAGGCTACCTTTTACGGAAGGATTGTTTTCGCCAGGGCAAGGTTTGATGCCAAAGCTCACAGCAGGGCTTCATCAAGCTGGAAGCAAAAAAATGATTATCAGCCGCGGACTTGGAAACTCGTCTATTTTAGTACCTCGTGTTTTAAATAATCCTGAAATCGTAGAAGTGACGCTCCGGGCAGATGGTTTACAAGAATGAAAAAGGTTTGAAAAATGAATCATAGCGATATTGGGAGAGATTGATCGGTAATGGATCATTCATTTGCGAATATGGTTATAAGGCTTCAATGTAAACTAGAACAGCGGACAGTAAAGCTTGGCTTAATGTGAAAAATGAAAAGGTTTTTTCGGTTCAGCATAATTGATTTTCAAAGTACTTTCGACGGGTGAAAACGACTCGTTGAAAGTACTTTTTATTTGTTTTCTTTTCTCGCAGTCAGTTCCGTGGTACACTGGATATAATCGATTTTAGAAAAGAGTGGCGGTATGGGATTAGCAAAATTAATGCGGTTTTATCACCAGAAACTGGGAAATTGGAATTTGATCTATAGTTTTATGAAGGGATCTTGGATTAGCTACATTCTGCTTGTCATTTTGCTGATTCTTGGAACTGCGATAAGTTTTGTGTATGTTGACTCTGGGATCAGTTGGCTGATACTTGGTGCGGCGGTACTTTTTGGCGTTCTTTTTTTTCTATATTCTGATTTATTTGCGCGCTAAACGTCATATTAAGCTGGCGTATCAATTGCGCGATTTTAAAGAATTTGCTAAAATGAAGAATTACCTTTTATATGCCTATTTGAAAAAGAATGGGTTTGCGACACATTCGGAACTGGAAGAGCTGATTCAATTTATTCAATCTGAAAATAAGCTTGCCGGAGCTAGGCACGGCGGCGGTTTTACCAGTATGATTTTTAAAGTTTTTGTCGCGGCATTTCTCGCTATTTATAGTGGTAGCTTTCTTATTCAAGTTGAGGACGGATGGAGCAGGTTTCTTGCGATGCTGTTTATCTTGGTCACGGCGATAGTGCTGTTTTATGTTGGGCACGGAGTTGAGCTTGTTTTGCGGCATTTTTTCAGGAAAACTGACCGAGAAGCAGCAAACTTGATTCGTTCTATTATTTATATTGAGACAGTTTTGCGGGTTAACACGAATACGGACTATCATCCATTTCGGATGGTCGAAAAAAAAAGCAGAAGAAACACCGTTTTTGCAAGAAATTATTTCTTCAAAATCCTTTTTGTAACTGAAGCATGTGACTTATTAAAGAAAGAAGGAGCTTTGAGATGGAAAACAAACGAAGAGAAACGATGGAAACGATGTGCTACAGAGAATTGAAAGAGCGGATTCACTCGGGTTTTTATCAGCCGGGAGAGCGCTTAATCGAAGCGAAAATCTCAAAGGAAATGGATATCAGCCGAACTCCGGTCAGAAAAGCCATTTCGATGCTTGCGGCAGACGGGTTTGTGCAAAATACGGAATATCGTGGCGCTGTTGTTAATGACAGCAGTCTTGGTAAGGAACGTTATATCGAGATGCTTGATATGCTCGGGCTTTTTATGAAACATGCCATTCGGCGAATTGAAGCAAAACGGCTACCGCTAAATTATAAAAAGTTTGATGAAATGCGCTCGGAACTGTCTTGGCGGATTGAGGCGGGGCAGGAAAAAGCCTATTTAAATTATGGGAAATCTATTGTGCTAGAATTTATTTTCTATCTAAAAAATAACTGCTATACAGAAATTACAGAGGATTTTTTTAAAAAGATTGATCAATTCGGCAACCTCGAAGTATTGACGATCATCGAAAGTTCAGGGCCAGTTATGGTAGATAATTTTACGAAGCTTCTTGAGGCGATTCGCAGAGAAAATTATTTAGGGGCTCTTGCTGCGGTTGATAAGATTACGGAACGGCAGATTTTACTTGCTTATCGCTAAAACAAACTTTTAATTATATTGAGAAATAAGCTTTAAAAAAACACGCTTTCTACGAATAGAAAGCGTGTTTTTTGCAGTTTAATTTTCTTCACTGTCAAACGCGAATCTGCTTACAATCGCGGCAATGATTCCTCCAACAATTGGAGCAATAATGAAGAGCCACAACTGCGAAAGTGCTTCTCCGCCAGCAAATAGTGCGGGACCGATACTTCTAGCTGGGTTAACGGAAGTACCAGTTAGCGGAATGCCAAGCAAGTGAATTAAAACTAGTGTTAAACCAATTACTAAACCGGCAAACGATGCGTTCCCTTTCTTTCCGGTAACGATCAAAATCACTAATACAAAAACGAAAGTAAGAATGACTTCTACTAAGAATGCGCCTGAAACACTTAAACTTCCAAAACCGTTTTGTCCAAGGTTTTTAGTCGTCAAGTCGGCAGAAAGAAGGAAAGTACGCAATGTTAACGTTGCGACAATGGCACCTAGAATTTGAGCTACTATGTAAATCGCTAAATCTTTTACGGATAAACGTTTATTGATAAACATTGCTATTGAAACGGCTGGGTTAATGTGACAGCCGGAAATAGTCCCAATACTGTAGGCCATCGCAACGATTGATAAACCGAATGCTAATGCAATTCCTGGTGTGCCGATACCTTCGATACCTCCGCCGAGGACGGCTGTCCCTGTGCCAAATAATACTAAAACGAAAGTCCCAATAAATTCTGCAATCGCCTTTTTCATCTCTATTTCACCTCCTTCAAAAATAAATCAACATCTTAAAAAATAACATATTTTACCAAAAAAAGATATGGATAAGTTATGTCGTTTTTTTTGTGAAGCGGTGAATTTGAGTAGATATTTTTTTTGTTAAAAGAATGGCAGAGTTTAACGTTGCAATGGTCTAGTTTAATTTGCGAATTAATGTCAAACACGACAGCCTTAGCATAGCTAAGGCTGTCGTTCATGTAAATGAAAATAAAAGTATCTAGCTCAATCGAATTTCCAATATTTGTATTTTAGTCATTTTATTGCGACTTCGATAAAAACAGCTCAATATCATGGTCGAGATCTTCGATATATTTTGGTTCATCAAGTGTTTCCCAAATTCGTTTCGCTTTTGCGATGTATTCCTCTCCACCGGGCATTTCCAAGCGGTGCAGTAAAATTCCTTTTTTTCCAATTGCATTAGCCCATTGTAAAAAGAATTTTTTTTCTTTTGCAAGCTCAATGGTCGCATCAATCGAGGCATAGGCCTTTTCAAATTGATGATTGAGCATCAGGACTTGTAAATAATTAATCCTAAGTGCAATGTATAGTCGATCTGCATTTTTAAAGGTCTTATAATTATCTAGCTTATCAAGCAGAAGTTCGACAATAAACTGGGCAGTATCAATCGGGAATGTAAAAAAGATATTGGACAAGATTTGAATATCTGCCCAGTACCAATTGTCTAATTGTTCGAGATTATCCCAGATATGGCTGACATAAGAAGCTGCTTTTTCCAAATCATTTGTTTGATTTAATACAATCAAGGCTTTCAAGAAAGCTAAGCGATTGGCGATCTCAAGGTCATCGTGATTTTCTAAGTAGCGTTCATATCTAGGAACAAGTTTTTCGATTTCCTTGGAATCTACACTGACGGAAGTGAGTTTTCTAAAATCGTAAGTTAATTGTTCATTATCCATTAAGTTGTAGTTATTTCGAATAAAATTAAACTCTTCAAAATCAATGTTAAGGGTGTGAAGGATTGACTGCAAATTAATAAAGCTTGTATTGATTGCATCATTTTCAATTCGTTTAATGGTTGACAGGGAAACAGTATCCGAGGCTAAATCTTCGCGGGTTAAATTTTTGCCTATTCTAATTTCTTTAATTGTTTCACCAATTGTTTTCATATTTGTTCCTCCAAAGGGTCAGATTTGACCTATTTTAGCTATAGTCTTAGTAATCTTATTATTATTAGTATAACAAGAAAATAATAAATGAGGGGCGGTTATTTTATGTTATTTATTGTCAGTGCCATTAAAACGGTATCGTTGTTGTCAAACTGGTGGATAGGCTAAGCTTGATGCAAAAAACCACAGCTTCATGAAAATCAGCTGATGATCACTATTTGCAAGGTACGATTTTTATAGAGACTGTTTCTCTAAAATCTAAGTATATGATTGCGCACAAATAGCACATCTTAGTCAGCTGAAATGACTTCTCAGATGAGAAAATTGGAGCACACTAAAATTCAACCTCTCTGGATAACCCCTTATTCTTGTTTCAGTAAAAAGTTCAGATTTGACCTCTTTTATGAGTGTAGAAGGCAAAAGTTCTATAATAGATTTATATTCAGGTTGTTTTGACCACAAATTACAGCGAGAGTTATAGCATAGAAGGAGGTTAAAATGATTTCAAAGATAAAAAGAGCGATTGCTCGAATGAATAGTAGTAAGAATGCTGAACAGGGCATGGATGATGAGATTCAAGCCTTGAGGCTGAAGATGAAGCGATTATGTCAGGAAATTGACGAAAGTTTCAATCGGAGGTTATGCGATTCTTGCGACCGAGATGAAATGACAAAACCGTGATAGTGTTTACGGAAAGGTTAGAATACTAAAGGAAAACCGATTTTCAGTTCTATTCTGAATGATGAACTGGAAATCGGTTTTTCTTTGACGAAAATAATAGAAGCAACCTTATGCTAAATCAGCCGAACAATGTAACGCCCAAGGATTCCGCCGTTCATCACTTTATTTAATGCTTCAGGAAGGTCATCAAGCGGTATTTCAGTTGTAATCGCATCGAGTGAATCTAGTTTGAGATCTGTTGCAAGATGATGCCAGACTTCTTGGCGGTGTGGATATGGACAATAGACAGAATCAATGCCAAGCAAGTTGACACCACGAAGGATGAAAGGAAAAACGCTTGTCTCAAGTTGTCCGCCTGCCGACATGCCACATGTAGTAACGCTTCCGCCGTATTTGGTTGTGCTTAGCAAGTAACTGAGCGGTTTTCCGCCGACGCAATCGATTGCATGGGCAAATCGTTCGCGGTCAAGCGCTCGAATTTTTTCAGGCTGAAAATCTTCGCGATCTACAATTTCTGCTGCCCCAAGTTGCTTGAGAAAATCTTCGCGCCCTTCTTTTCCGCTTGATGCAATAACGGAGAAACCAAGTTTGGCTAAAATAGCTGTTGCGATACTACCTACGCCGCCGGTTGCTCCGCTAACGGCAATAGCTCCATCTTTCGGATCGGCACCATGATCTTGCAAAGCAAGAACGCTCATGCCAGCAGTAAATCCGGCTGTACCATAAAGCATAGCTTCACGCAACGTCAAACCAGCAGGAAGTGGAACAACCCAATCACTTGGAACTCGAATATATTCGCTGTATCCGCCAAAATGACTGACACCAAGTTCATAGCTGGTCACAATAACAGGATCGCCTTCTTTAAATTTAGGATTTTCCGAGGCTGTTACTATTCCGGCTGCATCAATTCCAGGAATAAATGGATAATTTTTAACGATGTTTCCATTCGGAAGGCTTGCAAGACCATCTTTATAGTTTATGCTTGAATAATGGACACGGATGGTTACTTCGCCGTTTGGCAGGTCATCGAGATGCAACTCGCGAATAGTTAATTCGGTTTGTGCAGGTGTTTTTTGATCAACGAATAAAGCACGAAATGTAGTCATAAATGTAAAATCCTCCTTTTAGTATCACTTACTTCCAATGTAGCGCTTTCATAGAAAATTTTCAAGTAGGAGCTGGTTCTGAGTTGGTATTCAGCGATATTTCCATGTATAATGAAAACGAATTGTGCGAGAAGGAAGGGAATTTTATGACGAAGGCACTTTTGATCATTAATCCGTCTTCTGGAAAAGAAAAAGCAGAAGGTTATGCAGCTAAGGCGAAAAAGACACTTTTGAAGCGTTTTGATCGAGTGGAAGAAAAACATACAGAAAAAGGCGGTGACGCGACCGAATTTGCTTCTGATGCAGCGTTGGAGGGCTTTGATGCGGTCATTGCGATGGGCGGCGATGGAACATTGAATGAAGTTATCAATGGACTTGCAAGGCATGAAACGCGCCCTGCTTTCGGCTTTATTCCGCTTGGAACGGTGAATGATTTGGCGCGTTCAACTGGGATACCGCTTAAGCCGAAAAAGGCGATTGATATGCTTGAAACGGCTGTTTTAAAACCGATGGATGTTGGAAAAATCGGGGATCAGTATTTTATGAATGTACTCGCTGTCGGAATGATTGCTCAGGCGGTCGATCAGGTCAGTGTTGAAAAGAAAACGAAATTCGGTCCGGTAGCGTATTTTGTCGAGGGACTCAAAGCCTTTAATCGACATGAACTTCTGGATTTCAAGCTTGTTTATGATGAAGGCAAGTTTGAAGGGGAAGCTGCACTGGTTGTGGCTGGTCTTACCAATTCGGTTGGAGGAATGGAAAACTGGGCGCCGGAAGCTGAAATTGATGATGGTTTACTTCACGTTTTCGTACTGACAAAGCTAGGATTATTTGATGCGGCTAATATGTTGCCGCAGCTTGTGCGCGGGACATTAAAAAACAGTGATGGTGTGTTGTATTATAAAACGCAACACCTTGAAATTGATGTGTCCGGTGAAGATATTTCTGTCAACGTAGATGGGGATAAGGGACCGACAATGCCTGTAAATATTGATGTGTTTCCTAGTCATTTGAACTTATTTGTTCCGCATAAGAAAAAAAACTAAAAATGGGTTTTTTAAATTGAAATAATACGTGATTCTTTTTGAGAAATCTGGTAAAATAAAATGAACATAACGAGGCGAAGCTGGATTGGGAAACGGCTTTGAAGCTAGGTTAAGAGCACAAGCAGCATTGGCTTTCAAAACGCCAAACTTAAGATGCGGCTTCTGAATTTTACAACGAAAGTCGAATCTATTTGTAAGGGTAAGCAAAGAGACGATTTAGGCTTGTGGAATATTTTTTTAAAGTAAAAATGAAAAGCTGAAAAATGGGGGAGAAAGTTGTCTAATGGCGGCTATCTTCCTTTTTTTGCGGGGTGCTCGGCTGATTTTGAAGGAGAGAAATTTGTGGCAGCAACTCGATCGGAAAGAAATCAATGGAAAAATAAAAGAAAACGGCGGCGTGCTTATTTTTTGTGGTTTGTTGTGCTCGTAATCGGTTTTGCGGGTGTTTCGTTAGTTGCTTGGAAATATTATAATCGGTTAGTGTTTCAAAAAGAAGCGGATAATTTAGCTAATGGTCCTGAGTTGATTCGGCAAGTGAAGGCGAATCAGTTTACGGATAAAGCGATTGATGAGTATTTACGAAAAACAGGGTTTGTCGGTTCGGTTTATATTGAAGATCAAGGGGATTTTGTGCTTGAAAAAAGCTACGGGGATGCGGATTTTGAAACAGGTCGAGTGAATGATTTAACAAGTAGCTTTTATATTGCTTCTGCGCAAAAAGCGATTGTCGGAACGGCACTTTTGCAACTGGTAGATCGAGGTTTGATTCGCTTGAATGATCCGATTGATAAGTATATTTCTGGATTCCCAAATGGTAAGAAGATTACAATTAATAATTTCCTTGGGCACACGACGGGGCTTAAGCCCCGTCGTGAAGGGAAAAAGCCAATTACACCGGAAGGCATTCTTTGGATGATGAAGGAAGCAGGGATAAAATCGGCACCGGGCAAGTGGAATTATGCGGATGATAATTATACGGTCATCGGCTATTTGGTTCAGATGATTTCTGGAATGCCGCTGTATGATTATATGGAACGAAATATCTTTATTCCAGCCGGTATGACGGGAGCAGGTTTTTATCCGACTTTTGACGCGAATCGAACGAAAACCAATAGTTATTTGCGGACGAAAAACGGGATGGTATCTGTGCCGCTGAAGCAGGATTTTTCACAGCTATTTGGTGCAGGGGATATGTATATGACCGCGAAGGATTTGATGAAGTTTGATGAAGCACTGCTCTCCGGGAAGCTCGTTTCGGAAACAAGTTTAAAACGGATGTTTCGGAAGGGGCCGGGGAAATACGGGGTCGGCTTTTACGATTTGAACAGCTATTATATTTCAAGGGGAGTGCTTGGCGGCTATGAAGCGAGCAATGCTTTTACAAAAGATCATAAAAAAACAATCATTCTTTTGTCCAATGCTCGGACGAAAGCGAAGTCGCATTACCAGTATACGAAGGATATTCTTGACATCATGAATAAAAATTAGCTTAGAATAGTTGAACCGTGTTATAATAGTTTCGAACTTGAAATACAGGAGGAAACGATAATTGGAGATAAAGGTTCAAAACAAGATTCAGGACTCTCAAATTGTTTTCACGAGCGATTTTGGCGAGTGTATTGCGACTTGGGCCGATGACGAAGATCCGGATCCCGGGCGAAAGTATACAGTGGAAGTTACGATTCCGAACAAAATTACGTTTGAAGATTTATTTGAAAGCGATGAAAAACATTGTTTGCTCGAATCAGAAGAAGATTTAGTTCATATTGTCGGAAAACTAGAGGATTATGAGGAAGACGGTTTTGCGGTTCTTCGACTTGAAGAAAGCATTATCTGCTTTGATTCCGTGTTTGATGAACAAATTGAGCAACTACACGGCAAATTCATTGATTTATTTGTTCCAAAAATAGAGTTAACAAGTGTTGGTATATAAAAACCAGCAGCTGAATGTGGCAGTGCCACGAGTTTCAGCTGCTGGTTCTTTTTTTTGTTCACCAAAAAGATACGTGATAAAGCGTCCAAACTTTGTTTCACTTATATTTCGCAAGCACTTGTAACATTTTATCCAAATCGACTTTGTCCTTTGGAAAAATCATCAGGCGCTGACGTCCTGTTTCGATTACGAGAATGCCGTCTTCGGAAAGGTTGATTCGCTCAATTCTGCTGTAAGGAACGAAAACGAGATTGTAAAATAAGCCGGTTTCTTTAAACACTGCACTCGGCCGGCGGAAAAATGCAATGTAAACGAAAAATAACACCAGTATCCCGAGCAAAATGGTTGTAAGCACTGGGCCGTTTCGTGAAATATTAAGGAAAAGGAGCAAGGCAAGCATCCCGACGAAGATATAGCCGTCAAAGCGACCGCGCGTACGCACTGGAACTTTTAACTTCGTCGCTCCTTTCCAAAATGAAAGCACAAGGCCGTCATAAATTGTAAAAAGCAGTACGCCAATTGTAAATATTAAAAGAAAAATATTGGTACCATTCCATTCCATTACCATTCACTCGCATTCTATCGCAATTTGCCGAACGAAGCGGCACGTTTACATTGTAGCATATTCAAAGATTTTGATGAAAGAAATACAATTAGTAAAAATTATTTTGTTTGAAGAAGCGGCATCAGTTTCACTTTGCTATCAGAAGCGACTTTGCGAATTTCGAGTTCAATACCGCGCTTATCGAGTTCGAAAAAAGCAGCTTCATCTTGTTCATCTACCGAAACAGCATTTGTGATTTGGCGTTTCCCGACGCGAAACGCCATTCCGCCGATGTTCACTGTGCGAATGGCGACGCCGGCTTCAACGAGCGTTAGCACATCCATCGGGTTTGTAAACAGCAGCATAACACGCGTCGTCATGTAAAGTGGATTTTGATAAACACGAATGGCTTTTGCGACATCGACAACATTGACGCGAACACCAGGTGGCGCAGCTTGTATAAGTAAAGTTTTACGCAAGTCGTCCTTCGCAACTGCATCGCTTACGACGATAATCCTTTCCGCTTTCGTTTCCTTGGTCCAAACCGTTGCCACCTGACCATGAATCAAGCGATCATCTATCCGAGCGAGACGAATATCCATAATAAAATTCTCCCTTGTCATTTTTTCGGGTAAAACCGCAGTGAGTTCCAAATTCCCTCTGCGTCAGATACTATAAGCATACCATGAATTTGTTATTCCTACTAAAAACAACCCTGAAAATTTTCAGGGTTGTTTCGCCATGGGGATGGTTTGCAAAATATCATGAATATAGAAAAGTTCATCTTCTGTTAAAGAAAGGCTAAGCCGTTTTTTGACGGCGTCATTTGCTTTATGCAGCATCTCAAGTAAATCTGGATCAAGTTTTGAACGGTCATCGCGGTAAATCAAGCCATCATTTACAACCATGCGTTCAAGGGCACAACCGACATGAATCATTAGGTTAATTTTATAGGCATTGTCAAAAATATGACCGATGTTTTCTTCCAGCACACTTGAAAAGGTATTGATGATGTCTAGGGCTTTTTTCGGATTTAGATAGGTCAAAAATTCATTTAAGCTGTCTTCAACGACTTCTTTTGCGATTCGGCCAGTTTCGCTTTTCTTCACATAAATATTGCGGCTTTGAACGAGGCTAACAAGCTGTTCTTCCCCGTCGCTTCCAAAGAGCCGTTCAAGCGGAATAAACGGAATGGATAAATTTGGATTCTCAATCCCTACCGCCATCAAAATATCATAGTCATCCATTAAATTCTGCATCTTGGTACGCACATCGTGAACTCCGATCGGAATCACACGAATTGGATCGGTTGTGAGTGTTTCAAGAATATTTTCGATGAAAATCTGAAGCTTCTCAGCGGTTCCTTCACCGGTTGCACAAATGGTGACGATCGCATGTGGTTTGGCGCTGCTTTCAAGCAGTTCGCTATCCGAAGCATAGCCGCCGTAACCACGGAAATCTTTCAGCGAATCATAGATGCCCGCTAAATTCATATCGAGAATATTCGATTTGCGCACAGCTTCAATTACCGTTGCGGTTGAAACCATATCAATTGAGCGCACTTCAATGCCAGTTCTTTCGGTGATGACTTGTGCGAACCCGGTTAGCGAACCCATATCAACGAGTAGCAAAACGCCACGCCCGGTATCGAGTTCTTTCGTCCGCTCGGTCAGTTTATCAAGCGTGATTTTCGGACTTTCGTCAAGCGGCATATCGACGCCTTCCACAAGGCCTTCGCCAAGCAGTTTTTTTGCAACATTTGCCATGCTGGTTGCCGTATTATTGCCATGTGCAGCCACGAGGACGGCGACGCGGGCATTTTCTTGTTCCTTAAGCAGTGAACTGATCAAAAGGGTTAAATACATGACTTCCATGTTTGGTACACGAATGTGGAATACAGCTTCAATTTCGTCCTTAATTTCACAGGAAATTTCATAGGCTTCCGGCTTATCTTTGACGACATTTTCGATATTGGTATATTTCAGCGGTTTGTTGCTTTCCACGCGTTTAATAAATGACGTCAAATGGAGCGAGAAGGCTAGGACAAAACGCTCGTTTAATTTCTTGCCAAGGTGCCGCTCCACTCGGCCTTGGATTTCTTCGGCGAAACTTAAGATGTCTTCGTTCACGATTTTAAGAATGTTTTCTCGTGTTTGGATGGTGTTCTTGAATTTATTATAGAAACTATTGAGATGGACATCAATATCCATCGTAATAAACTTCTTAATATCCTCGTTTTCGACGCCTTGATCCATCAAAATGGACGCTTTATCTTCGATAATTTTATAAAGATTGAAATTGGGTTCATATTCATCACTCGTGATAAAGCTACGGCTTTGTTCCGGAAAAATAGTTGTATACGGGTCAAGGTACTCGGAAATTTCTTGGAGTTCCTTGCGCCGCCCACTGAAATGGAAGAAACCATCTTTAATGTTGATTGGAAGCGTTTTAAAGTCAATCACAATTTCATCATTTTGATTGAAACTGTTTAGAAAGCCTTGTGCGCAGACAAGCTGGATATTCGATTTCAACTGACCGATATTACCGGATGCGGTGTTGCCAATTAAAGCTTTCGCTGCTTCGTCCTCAATCCGAATCGGTTTGTTCACTCGGTGAGCTTCATTCGACAGCAGATGAGTTAATAATTCAACGCGTTCACGTGCTGTCCTTTCTTCAAGCGACGGCAACGAAATAGTGATTGGAATGCGGCGTACAAAAGTTTTAAGCAGGGAAGACTCCGGGTCTTCGGTGGTTGCACCGACAATGAGCACGTTCGATTTGCGCTTGCGCTCCGATTCTCCCAGTTTATTATAGGTTCCTGAATCCATCAGATAAAAAATCATTTCTTGACCTTCAGGTGGCAAACGATGAATTTCATCGAGGAACAATATGCCGCCGTCTGCTTTTTCAACGAGTCCCTCTTTTTCCGTATCGGCTCCTGTAAAAGCACCGCGTAAGTGACCGAAAATGTGTGACATCAATAGTTGCGGATTGTTGTAATAATCGGCGCAGTTGAATACGATAAACGGTGCATCTTCTTTTAGGCGGTCGGTATAGCGCGAGAAACGGTACATCAGGTTGGCGAACAAAGTTTTTCCGACGCCGGTTTGACCGAGAATCAAGGTGTGAAGTCCGTTCGGCGGATAAAGCATCGCGGCTTTCGCTTGTTCTACAGGTGTTTTAAGACTTTCGGAAGCCCCAATTAAATCTTCGAACGGACTTTTTTGATTGGTTTTCGCAGGGAAAATTTCAAGCAGTGTATCAGTTGAAGTGAAGCACAGTTCGTCTTCTGATAGTGGACGTTCAATCGCTTTTTCCAGACAATCGCGATCATAATAAAGAACAGGGCGGCTGCTAATTTTAACGATCATTCCGCGGCGATTGAGTTCATTTAATTCCATGCTGACATTGTTACGCAAAATGTCTAGTTCTTCGGCAATTTCTGAGGCTGTGAATCCTTTTCCTTCCATGATGAAGTCGTTTAGCGTTTCAGGAGAGGAATTCTCTTTGATATAGTGGAAAATTTTATCAATTCGTTTCATTCACACATCACCTCTTGGGAATATTTGTAAAATAGTGTATTGAAAATCATTGATACACTATAAAATTTCTGTATTCATTTTAGCACTGATGCAGGAAAAGTCAATGGAAATCTCATTTTTGCTTTACAAATAGTTCAATAAATGTAAGAATAGTACTATATATTTAAATCCAAGTTACTTATGTCTTTTGAGTGAGTAATCACTCATTTTTGAAAAAAGATTTGTGAAATGCTATACAAAAAAGTTCAAACCTGAGCAAGGACAAGGTGAATCAGAAAGGATGAAGAAGATGGCGATTCATGCGGGACTCGACGTAGGATCAACGACAGCGAAAGCAGTTGCTTTAAATGAAAATGGCGAAATTCTATTTCAAACATATCGACGCCACTATTCAGACATTAAGAAAGTAACACTTGAAATCATGCAGGATTTAAAAGAAAAATGCCAAGAAGATGAGATTACATTCCAAATTACTGGTTCTTCGGGATTAGCAATTTCAAAATTTTTGGGTGTATCTTTTGTGCAAGAAGTGATTGCTTGTACAGAAGCGGTGGAACAAGTCATTCCAGAAACAGATGTTGTGATTGAGCTTGGCGGAGAAGATGCAAAAATTATTTACTTTTCGGGCGGTATTGAACAGCGAATGAACAATGCTTGTGCGGGAGGAACGGGAGCGTTTATCGACCAAATCGCAACGCTACTCCAAACAGATCCGACAGGGCTGAATGAGCTAGCCAAGTCTGCAACGACGATTTATCCGATCGCATCACGTTGCGGGGTTTTTGCTAAGACAGATGTGCAGCCGCTATTAAATGAAGGGGCGCGCAAAGAAGACATTGCTGCGTCGATTCTTCAAAGTGTCGTTACACAAACGATCAGCGGACTTGCATGCGGACGTCCGATTCGCGGAAAAGTGGCCTTTCTCGGTGGACCGCTTACGTTCCTAGATCAGCTGCGTTTCCGCTTTACTGAAACGCTTAAAATGAAAGAAGAAGATATTATTGCACCGCTAAATGCGGAATACTTCATCGCTCTTGGAACCGCCTTTTCTGGAATGAAGGAAGAGCCGCTTTGTATCGACACTCTTATCGGAAAATTATCCAATATGGATTTGACATCGGTGAAGAAAGATACAGTGACGCTTCCAGCGCTGTTTACTTCTGAGGAACAGCTGATTGAATTCCGAGCAAGACATAATCAAATGAAGGCACCGCGCGGCGATCTTTCGAGTTACAGTGGGGATGCGTATCTCGGAATAGATGCAGGATCAACTACTACGAAGTTAATTTTGATGGGACAAAATAACGAAATTTTATATACGTACTACGGCAGCAACAACGGCAGCCCGCTTCAATCGGTCATTGATGAAACGAGTAAACTTTATGAAATTTTGCCGGAAAAAGTGCGAATCGCGCAGTCAGGGATTACCGGATACGGCGAATCGTTAATTAAAGCTGCTTTGAAAATTGATGTTGGTGAAATTGAAACAGTGGCGCATTACCGTGCAGCCCGTGAATTTTTGCCGGATGTTGATTTCATTCTTGATATCGGCGGACAAGACATGAAATGCATGAAAATCAAAAATAGCGCACTGGACAGCTTGATGCTGAACGAAGCGTGTTCCGCGGGTTGCGGATCGTTTCTTGAAACCTTTGCGAAAACACTTAAACTTCCAATCGAAGAATTTGCTGAGCGGGCGCTTCATGCAGAAGCGCCGGTTGACCTTGGTTCGCGCTGCACCGTTTTCATGAACTCCAAAGTGAAACAAGTTCAAAAAGAAGGCGTGGAGCTGGAGGACCTTTCGGCCGGTCTTGCCTATTCCGTTGTGAAAAATGCACTGCAGAAAGTCATTAAACTTCGCAGTCCGAAAGATATCGGCGAAAAAGTCATCGTCCAGGGCGGAACTTTTTATAACGAAGCCGTTCTTCGGGCGTTTGAACTGCTTACAGGGCGCGAAGTTGTTCGTCCAGATATTGCCGGTATGATGGGAGCTTACGGGGCGGCGTTGATTGCACGTGAACATTATGAAACAGGCGAAGTAACGGAGATGCTTGTCCTCGAAAAACTGCGTGAGTTCAGTGCCGAAACCTCACAGTCACGCTGTAACCTTTGCAGTAACACGTGCCAGCTTACGATTACGCGGTTTGGTGATGACAGGACATTTGTTAGTGGAAATCGCTGTGAGCGCGGCGAGCGTGTCGAAACCGCCAAGAATCTGCTGCCGAATTTATATGCCTACAAGTTGAAGCGGACATTTGACTACAAAGCGCATAAAAAATCCGAAGCCGTTCGAGGAACCATTGGGATTCCACGTGCGCTGAACGTTTATGAAAACTATCCATTGTGGTTTACGATTTTCCATGAACTCGGCTACCGAGTTGTGCTTTCGTCGAAGTCGTCGAAAAACCTCTATGAAAAGGGGATTGAAACGATTGCTTCGGAAGCTGTCTGCTATCCAGCGAAGCTGACACACGGCCACATAATGGATCTTGTGAAGAAAAAAGTAGACGCTGTTTTTTATCCGTCGGTCGTTTACGAGAAACCAGAATTTGGCGAAGCAACCAACAACTTCAATTGCCCGGTTGTAGCCGGCTATCCAGAAGTTATTCGCGTCAATGTCGATGCGCTTGAAGAAAAAAATATTCCGATGTTTAGCCCATTCGTGGCGCTTGATAATGAAAAATCCTTTATCGAAACGATGAAGCAAACATTTCCAGATATCCCAGCCGATGAGATGGAGCGGGCTGTTAAGAGCGGCCTAGCGGAAGCAGAAAACTGCCGCCGTGATATTCAGCAAGAAGGCGAAGCGGCGCTACACTATATGGCGAAGAACAAAGTGAAGGGAATTGTCCTTGCGGGGCACCCGTATCACATTGATCCAGAAGTGAATCACGGGATTCCTGAACTGATCACAATGAACGGTATGGCGGTACTTACAGAAGATTCAATTTCGCATCTCGGTGATATTGAGCATAAATTGCGCGTTGAGAATCAGTGGAAATATCATGCGCGACTTTATCGTGCTGCAAGTTTTGCTGCGAAGCAGGAAAACTTGGAATTTGTCCAGTTGACTTCATTTGGATGCGGACTTGATGCCATTACATCAGATATGTGTCAAGAAATTATTGAAGGACATAATAAGGTTTATACGCTGCTTAAGATTGATGAAATTAACAACTTGGGTGCGGCGCGGATACGGATTCGGTCGCTGAAGGCAGCAATTGACGAAAGGGATCGGAGCGGTGTGAAGCCTACTGCGATGGCTGCTCCGGCTGAACGTCCGCTGTTTACCAAGGAAATGCGGAAAGATTATACGATTTTAGCGCCTCAGCTTGCGCCGACTCATTTTGCCTTGCTTGAAGCAGCGGGCAGAGTTTCCGGATACAATTTGGAGGTGCTTCCGGCTGTAACACCACGTGCGGTGGATGAAGGGTTGCGTTATGTGAACAATGATGCGTGCTATCCGGCGATTCTTACAATCGGGCAGATGATGGATGCGTTGAAACATGGTGATTATAATCTTGAAAAAACGGCGGTCTTGATGACGCAAACGGGCGGCGGATGCCGTGCAACGAATTATATTTCAATGCTGAAAAAAGCGCTACATGAAGCGGATATGGATGATATTCCGGTAATTTCGTTGAATGCAAATGGGCTTGAAAAACAGCCGGGCTTTAAGATGACACCTAAAGTACTGACGCGCTTCATGGCGGGGATTGCGCTTGGCGATGCGCTTGATCGGATGCTTTACCGGACGCGGCCTTATGAAGTAGAGGCGGGAAGTGCGAACCAATTGTTTAACGAGTATTTGGACAAAGGTCGCAGGCTCATGGAAGATTATTCTTTCAGCCAATACAAACGGTTTGCTAAAGAAATGGTTGCGGCTTTTGACGCGCTTCCAATCACGGATGAAGTGAAGCCCCGTGTCGGCGTCGTTGGTGAGATTCTCGTGAAGTTCCATCCTGGCGCAAATAATAATATTGTGGATGTGATTGAAGCGGAAGGCGGAGAAGCGGTTGTACCTGATTTGACAGATTTCCTTCTTTATTGCTGTTACGATGATCATTTTGCGGCGAATACATTTGGACGGTCAAAAGTAAAATCGTTTGCGAAACAAAGTATTGCGATTCCGCTGATTAATCAGTATCGCAAGCCGGTTTCAGATGCACTTCGGGCAAGTGAACGGTTTGATGCACCGGAAAGTATTGAAGTCATTGCTGAGAAGGCAAGTCAGCTGCTTTCACTTGGCAATAAGATGGGTGAAGGCTGGTTCTTAACGGGTGAAATGTTTGAACTGCTCGATCATGACGTGCCCAATATTGCCTGCTTGCAGCCGTTTGCGTGTTTGCCGAATCATATTACCGGACGCGGCATGATCAAGGGACTTAAGAAGATGTATCCACACGCGAATATCATGTCGATTGATTATGATGCCGGATCTAGTTCTGTGAATCAGCTAAACCGAATTAAGCTCATGCTTTCAATCGGCAAGAAGCAACTTCTGGCTGATCAGCCAAACTCCGGTTTTACAGATGAAGAAACGCGTTTCAATCCTGGGGCGGTGCTGCGCGATAAGGCGCGGAAAGTTCGGGAAAGTGCGCCGGTCGAGAAAATCGGTGAGACAGTGAAGCGGGCGCGTGAAAATGTACCGGAAGCATTGTCGGATGCGGTGCGGACGGCGACGCTTGCGGCTCAGGAAGCGAAGTCGGGTTCTTGCTGTAGCGGCGGGGAAGATTGCCATTGCGGGAAGTATTAATAAAACTGAAAAACGCGGGACCTTAGGGTTCCGTGTTTTTTTGTCACACAGAATAGGATTAAAGTGCTCAACTGCACGGTAATAAGTTTGTATTCTGATATCTAGAATGAGTGGAAAACAAAACTAACAAGAAAGAAGGGAAAATAATGAACAACAACAAGATCATACAACGGAAATGGGCGCTAGTCATAGCGATTATTTTAACCTTTACAACGCTTATAAATATTGCCACAAGAAGGACATCGGCACTTTCGTAAGAAGCCACGGGATTGGCAATTTCCTACAATATCGGCTTATGGGTTTTCCCAGCGGTATTTTAGCGTTTAAAAAGAAAAAAATGATGCCATTCAAAAATCCAAGCTTGGTCGCGTGTCGGCTAGCTTGGATTTTTTTCGTTTTTTTGGAAAAAATGGAGCCGAATATCAATACATACCTAGCATTCAGTCTGCCAAGTTCCCATCCTGAAGGTCTGCACAGTAAATTGGGAAGCTTCACCCCACGGATGATAACCAGTTCCAATAAGTCTAAACGCATATTTTTCATAGTAGCCCGCCAAATCTGTGCAAAGGTAAAGATGAGCATAACCGCGCTCCCGCGCGTCTCGTTTCGCCCGCTCGATCAAAAGTTCGCCATAACCGTTTCCGCGTGCATCTTTTTCGATGTAAAGCGCACAAAGCCACGGCCATAAGTCCATCCGGCTGATGAAGTCATTCGTGATCAAACCCGCACAGCCAAGGACTTCTGAGCCGTCAACTAGTAAATACCACTCTGGAAGCGGCGCATCAGAATTCAAACTGCTTAAAATACTATCACGATAAACGGCTTTGCTTTCTTCGGTCGCCCATTGTTTTTGAAAATAAGAAATAGCTGTTTCAGCCAGTTCTGGCGTTTCACGTACCGATTTAATCGTTAACATTTTTTATCCTCCCCTTTCTTTATTGTATCAAAAGCCATTTCCTATTGACGTTATATAGAAGTTTATCTATATTATATATAAA
>NZ_AODF01000025.1 GCF_000525875.1 Listeria floridensis FSL S10-1187
ACTTCTATATAACGAAAGCGGTAAAGCAGAAAGGATGAATCTGATGGATTACGAAAAGAATGCGAAATGGTTCAAAGCACTCAGCGATCCAAAACGGCTGCAAATTTTAGATCTATTATCGTGCGGCGAACTTTGCGCGTGTGATATTTTAGAACACTTTGATTTTACGCAACCAACGCTTTCGCATCATATGAAAATTTTAGTAGATGCGGGACTTGCGACTTCTCGAAAAGCAGGAACGTGGAATCATTACAGTTTAAATTCAGATACCTTTCAAGGGCTTGTAAACCTGATTCAAGATGCCTTTTTAAAGCCGAAAGAAGACTGTATCTGCGCTGAAAAGGGAGTTTCAGGTGATAAGAAGACGAATGAAAAGGCTTGAATATACTTTTTTAGATGCCGGTTTATCAGTTGCTTTCATGAATTACGATATAAATGGGAATAAAAAAAGGCTTAGGGGAGATTAGAGATGGAAATGTTGCTTGCAATTGGAATCTTTGTTTTAACGTTGGTATTTGTCATTTGGCAGCCGAGGAATTTATCAATTGGCTGGTCGGCTTGCGGAGGAGCCGTTTTGGCACTTGTTCTTGGCGTTGTGACGCTGCGGGACGTCGGGACGGTGACGGGGATAGTTTGGAATGCCACGCTTGCTTTTATCGGGATCATTATTATCTCGCTCATTTTGGATGAAATTGGATTTTTTGAATGGGCGGCTTTACATATGGCGCGGCTCGCAAAGGGGAACGGGATTGGCATGTTCATTTTGATCGCGCTCCTTGGGGCTTTTGTAGCGGCACTTTTTGCGAATGACGGGGCAGCTCTGATACTCACTCCGATTGTACTCGCGATGGTTCGAGCGCTGAAGTTTGATGAACGCAAGGTGTTTCCTTTCATTATTGCAAGTGGGTTTATTGCGGATACTACTTCGCTGCCGCTTGTCGTCAGCAATCTCGTGAATATTGTCTCAGCCGATTTTTTCGGGATTACTTTTGCGGAATATGCGAAATTTATGTGGCTCCCAACGCTTTTTTCACTCGGAGCAAGTATCCTCATTTTATACGTGTACTTCAGAAAGGCTTTGCCGCGGCGTTATAGCACAGAAGGTATCCAAGTTCCGGTTAGTGCGATTCGAGACCAGCGCTTATTTCGTTTGTCGTTTTTCATCCTCGCAGTGCTTGTTGCGGGGTACTTCCTAAGCAGTTTTCTAGCTATTCCAGTGTCGTTCATCGCTCTTTTTATCGCGGCAGTATTTTTACTTCTGGCGCGGCGGAGCGAAGCGGTACGGGTCAAAACGGTGATTAAAGGCGCGCCTTGGAACATTGTCTTCTTCTCGATCGGCATGTATGTTGTGGTTTACGGTTTGCAAAACGCTGGAATCACAAAATGGCTTGCCTCGCTGATTGACGGTATCTTAAATTACGGCTTGTTTGCAAGTACGATCGGGATGGGTTTTATCGCGGCCATTTCCTCATCCATTATGAACAACTTGCCGACGGTTATGATCAACGCGCTCGCAATCGATCATACGGCAGCAACAGGTGTCATCAAACAGGCGCTGATTTATGCCAATGTGATCGGTTCGGATTTAGGACCAAAAATCACGCCGATCGGTTCACTTGCGACGCTGCTTTGGCTACATGTGCTTGCACAGAAAAATGTGAAGATCAGTTGGGGTATGTATTTTAAAATCGGGATTGTTATTACGATTCCCGTTTTATTCATAACGCTTGTCGGTTTATACTTGTCGATCTTGATTTATGTTGGATAAGTTCCCGAAATCTATGCTTTATGCTATTCTAGAGAAAAAGGGGGATTGCTTATGATTACTCTGAAAAAATTTACTGAAGTTGATAATAAAACAATTATGCAGGCTTGGGCCGAGTCGTTTGCCGACTATCTTGTGAAAATGCAGTTGTCCGAAGAAGCGTTTTTTGGAAGAATGGAAGAGTTTTCCCTTGATCCGAATTTATCGAGTGTCGCGTTCGCGGGTGACCGCCCTGTCGGATTTAGTGCGTTTGGCCGCATGGATGGTTTCTCGTGGTGCGGGGGTCTCGGTGTGATTCCTGACTTTCGCGGTGAAGGCGCCTCGGTTCTCCTGATGGATGAGATGGTGAGAGAAGCAGCCGGAACAAAATTCAAACTCGAAGTGATTACTGAAAACGAGCGGGCATTAAAATTTTATTTACGTTACGGTTTTGAAGTGATCAATGAACTGTTTTTCCTTGAAGGAAAACTGGATGCTATCCCTGATGAATGGCAGGAAGAGCCTTACAAATTGAGTGACGACCCGCTTAAGACGCCGTGGCAAAACTTGGCGAAATTTAATCCCCAAAAAACGGGCAGCCGTTTTTCACTTGGTGAAAATAAAAGTTTTGTGTTGAAATATCAGCTTTCGGAGCGCGGTGTTGAAGTGGCTGAGTTAGAACTTGCTGACGGAACAAACCTTTCGGATGCACTCGCAGCGCTTGCTTTTCGCTTCGGAACAGGGACAGGGCTGTTTTTAAATAACTGTCCACTTTCAGAAAGCGTGAAAGCCGAATTTTTAGCTAGCGGCTTCTCGAAACGAATTTCACAGCTGCAAATGGTTAAATCGTGTTAAAAAAGAAGAAGACTCGCTTTGTTTCAAAGTGAGTCTTCTTTTTGCATATGCAGGCTAGCAAATTTGGCCCGGCAAATGGGCAGCAGTTCCGCGGGAGCTATTTCGATTTGCAAACCGCGTTTCCCAGCGGAAATATAAATTGTGTCCTTCTTTTCAGCCGAACGATCTATAAAAGTCGGAAACAGTTTTTTCATCCCGATCGGCGAACAGCCGCCGCGAATGTATCCCGTGATTTTTTCAAGGTCTTTCACGTGAATCATTTCCACTTTTTTATTGCCGCTCACCTTCGCGAGTTTTTTTTAAGTCAAGCGTATCCGGTGCCGCAACAAGCGCAACGAGATAGCCGGTTTTATCGCCGTTCGCAACAAGTGTTTTATAAATCTGCTCTGGATTTTTTCCGGTTTCTTCCGCGACATGAACAGCATCAAGATGTTCTGCATCAAAGTGATATTCATGAAGGATATATGGAATTTTCTTTTGGTCAAGAATACGACAGGCATTCGTTTTATGTGCCAAACTGATCACCTCACGAACTATTATAGCGCATTTTTCCTAATTGCGAGAAGTAGTTGGTATCTGAATGGTATGAAAAGCTTAGAAAACCAACTCGGCAAATCTTCTTTGAACTGGTTTATTGGCGGGTTATAGAGTATCCAAGGTTTTTAAATTTTGATAAATGATGGTTTTCGTCTAGCAAGCACAACTGGATTATGCAACATCATTCGTGAAACGATGACTATTTGGAAAGGTTTTATTCCAAATGATTTTATTTAATGAATTTTCTTTTAATTTGAAATGAAAAAATTCAATTTTTACATAAAATTTACATAGATCGCATCTAAGTTCTACATGCTTGGGGCATACTAAGTTCAGGCAGCAAAAAATGTGAGTTGCTGTACAGATGAATGGATATATTGTCGCATACCTTGTGACTCTTTCTGCTTTACTCAGAATTGCTTCGCCAAGCAGTCTGTGTTTTTTTGTGAAATATTTATCAAAAAGTAGATTGGGATGTAACCCTACGTAAAAGAGAAATGGGTATACTTCAAGGTAATGAATGGACGGCTCTAAAACACATTTGTGTTCTAGATAAATGATTTGAAAACAGGAGGAGTTCAAATGAAGAAAAAGGTAATAACGGGATTAGCAATGGCAACATTTTTAGGAGGAGGTATCCTGTTAGGGGATCAAGTTGTATCTGCACACGGTTATGTTGAAAGTCCAGCAAGCCGCGGCTATCAAGGTAGCTTGGATAAAAACTCGATCGGTTGGACCGAAGCGCTGACTAAATACGGAAATGTAATTACGAATCCGCAATCTTTGGAGGCACCGAAAGGATTTCCGAATGCTGGTCCGGCAGATGGACGAATTGCATCAGCAAATGGCGGATTGGGTCAGATTGGTGATTTTGTGCTAGATCAAGCGGGAGCAGATCGCTGGGTAAAATCAGAGGTGAATGCAGGTTTAAATACGTTTACTTGGCATTTCACGGCACCGCATAAAACAACCAAGTTTCATTATTACATAACCAAACAAGGCTGGAATCCGAATAGCCCGCTGAAAAGAAGCGACTTAGAACGGATTGGCGAAGTTTATATGGGCGGAAAAAAAAGCAAATGAGAATCCTAGCCATCAAGTGATGATTCCAGCAAATCGAACGGGCTACCACATAATTTTAGCTGTATGGGATGTGGACGATACAGCGAATGCTTTCTATAATGTTATGGATGTAAATGTGAAAAACGGCCAAGGTCCAGAAATCGTTATTCCAGATACGCCAAGTCATGTTAAAGCAGATCAGGTAACAAGTTCTTCGGTATCTTTAACTTGGGACGCTGATACAAAAGCAAAATCTTATACGATTTATCGTGATGGTGTAAAGATTAATACTGTAGAAACGAATTATTTTGTTGATAAAACGGTTGATGCCAACACGGTTTATCACTATCAAGTGGAAGCGGTCAGCTATACGAGTACTGTATCTGAAAAGAGCAGTGAACTTGTTGTGAAAACGGGAATAAAAGAAAACGAAATCGAAAAAAAAACCTACTGTTCCTTCGCATTTGCATGCAATGAATGTAACGGCTAATTCAGTCGCATTAATGTGGGGCGAATCGCAGCAAGAATCGGGGATTAAAGAATATGTTATTTACCGTAACGGAGAAAAAATTGCGGTAACGAAGGAAACGTTCTACACGGATAAAGGACTTAAAGCAAATACGAACTACCACTATCAAGTAAGAAGCATTAGTAGTAATGGCAAGGAATCAGAGCTTAGCAATGTTTTAACTGTAACAACCAAACAAGATATTGCGCAAGGCGAAAATGTATGGCGCGCTGGAACGCGTACGAATCCGGTTCTATATACTGCAGGAGAAATCGTTCTTCATAATGGAAGATACTACAAAACGTTGCAAACACACTACAATTATGGGGATACTACTTGGGCGCCGGACCAAGCTGTCATTTTATTTGCACTGATTTAACGGGGATCAATTTGTTAATCTGATGGGGAGCCTGTTTGCAAAAATGGTGAAGTTGTTTTATCAAAAAACCATGGACGCGGAACTGCTGCCAAACGACGAACGGCTTGAACCCAAGGGATACGTTTCTCTTGGGTTTGCTTCTTAAAAATTGTGGGTTGAAGCAAAACGTTTTGTCATAAAAGATATCACGAAGAAAATGAGACGAACTTGTACGGAAGTTTAAAAAACATAAAGGGATTAAAACAGAGAGAAAAAGGTTTAGGGGTAATAAAAAGAATGATTTTAGGACATGTAAAGTGGTTTACAGAAGCAGCACCGCATCGTAATGCTTGCTTGGAAGTTTTAACAATGAAAAATGCAGGATTGTTTGCTCTATCTGCAATATTTATCTTTATTTTATATGTATCAGCACCGAAGCTTGCCCATTCAAATTTTAATTCAAGATTGCAAAAAGTAGATTCATCACTCTTTTTTAGATGGGGTGTTGTGTTTGCCCTAGTAATCAGCACATGGAGCGGTCATGTTTTGATTCCTGAACTCAAATTGACAAGCTTTACTTTGGCAATTATTACGGTTAGCTGTGTCTGTCTTTTGATCAACCGGAAATTAACGGGATGGATTAGTGTGTGCGGGCTCTCGATTTTAATGGCGATCATGTTTGTCCAACTTGGCGTGCACCATGCTTTCGACTATTTGTTTTTTATCGGTATTATTATCACGCTAATTGGTGTTTTATTGCAAAATACATTACTTTCAGTGCGACCGTTAGAAATATTGACAGGTGCTTCGATTTTATGGGTAGGAATGGAAAAAGTGATTTTTAGCAACATGTCGCTCGATATTGTGAATCGTTATCATCTTTTTACGTTTGGTTTCAGTAAAGACAGCTTTGTCATGTGTGCAGCTCTGGTTGAGCTTGTTGTGGGTTTCGTAATGGTTACAGGATATTTCAGGCATATCATTGCGCTTGCGTTGACGTTGCTTTTTTTTAGCGACCAATTTCATCTTCGGGGTTAGCGAAATTATCGCGCACATGCCGCTCCACATCACTTTTATTTACTTTATTCTTTCGCCGGAAAGCATTCGCCGGCATGATCAGAATGTGAAGCGCGCACTAGCGATGACAGCCGTCTATCTGTTAAGTATTTCTTTATTGTTTATGGTTTACTGAACGGATTCAAAAAAAGAGAGCTTTCTGCGGGAAGCTCTCTTTTAATTGCTTTTTTTGGGGGAAAGGTGGGTGGGGCTTCATCAAATTAATTTAGTCCGTCTTCACCAGACATTTCTTTTTCGGCAGATTTTTTCAGTAATTTTAGTTTAGCACTCAAATAAATGTGAGCAATCGTGAAAACAAGGATAGCCGCCCAAATAAAAATGAAGGCTGTGAGTTGTAAGCCATCAAAGCTTTCTTTAAATAACAAAACGCCAAGGATAAGCATCAGCGTCGGACCGATATATTGAAGAAAACCAACCATTGTATAGCTGATTCGTTTTGCTGCAGTTGCAAATAAAAGCAGCGGAATCGCTGTAACGATACCAGCACCAATCATGACAATGTCAGTTTTGAAATCATAGCTCATGAAGAAGTTTTTTGCAAAAAATAATAGGTAAATGAGCGCAAAAGGGGTGATTATCAAAGTTTCAAGCGTCAGTCCCGTCCAAGTTGAAACCGGAACAAATTTCTTAATCAAGCCATACAAACTGAATGTAACAGCCATTCCAAGTGCTGCAAAAGGCACACTGCCGCTATGATAAGTCAAAATTAAAACGCCGATAAAGGCGAGTGCGACAGCAATTATTTCAGCCGGATTGAGACGTTCTTTTAAAAAAAACGGTAGCAATCAAGACATTTACAAGCGGATTAATATAGTATCCGAGACTTGCTTCTGTTACGTGACCACTGTTTACCGTGAAAATAAAAATAAACCAGTTTGCAGTAACAAGAATTGCCGCGAGTGTAATGAGAAGTGCTGTTTTCGGACGATTAAAAATCGACTTGATTTCAAGTAATACTTCGCGTGATTTTCGTAATGCGGCGATTAAAAAGACCATAAAAACGAAAGACCAGACGACTCTGTAAGCTAGAATCTCAAGTGCTGGTACTTCTTGGCCTAGTTTCCAGTAAATCGGCAAAACGCCCCATAAAACATAAGCCATAGCGCCTGCTAAAATACCGATAGTTGTTTCATTTTTTTTCATGATCTCCCTCTTTTCTGTTAAAAATGCAGTACAATCAACCTATTGTAACGTATTTAAAGTGGGAAAACCAGTCTTCTCCCTCTCATTATTCGCGCAAATTCTCACTATCTAATCTTTCTTTTGCAACCGCCGAGTTTATAAAGTGCTCCGATTCAATCAAGAGAAATCCAGATCACTGAAAGAATGGAGGCTATCAGATTGATAAAGGAAATGGGGCGGGGAATGAAGGTACTTGGCTAAAGTTCTTTCATAAAAATAAAAAAACTGGAAACCTTAGAAGTAAGATTTCCAGCCTTGTTAATTAAAGCAGATCTAAAACTTATTTAGAAGCTTCAATTTGAATATTTAGTTTCACTTCGTCGCCAATGAGTACGCCGCCAGTTTCAAGTGCAGCATTGTAGTTCAAACCGAAGTCTTTACGATTGAATTTACCGCGGCCTTCAAAACCTGCCACCAAATTTCCAGAATTTGGATCTTTACCTGTACCTTCGTATGCAACATGGAAAGAAACTGGTTTTGTTACGTCGCGAATAGTAAGGTCGCCTTTGATTTCATATTCATCATCGCCGTCAGGAACGATTTCAGTTGCAGCAAATGTGATATTCGGATATTTTTCAACGTTGAAGAAATCTTCGCTCTTAAGGTGACCGTCACGTTGCGCTTGGTGAGTATCAATGCTTGCTGCATCGACAGTAAAGTTGATTTTTGCATCTTGCAGATTTTCTGGATCCATTTCAATATCTGCTGAGAAGTTTGTGAAGTTTCCTTTTACTTTCGATACCATCATGTGTTTTACTTGAAATTCGATTGAGCTGTGTGCTGGGTCAATGTTCCATTTTTCTACTGCCATTTTTACATTCCTCCAATTTATCTGTTAGTTAGTTCATTTTCAATACACGATTCCCGTTATTCCCAAATTAAATAAGGTCGTGTTATTGTTTACAAATAAACTATAACACACTTACAAAATATAAGCAACTAATAAAATATTGATTTATTATTTTAATTGAATGAAGAATTAAACAATCCTTGATATCAAGCGCTTTATTCAGATAAAAAATTTTTCAATTACTTCATGATACAAACTGTTTTTGAAAATTCTAGCTATTTAGATTAAAAATATGGTATGATAACAAAATACCACTAACAGAAGCGGTCGAAGCAGGGAGTACTTAATTATTTCTAAATTGAATATTCAGACAAAACAAATCTAAATAAAGAATAATGAATTTGGAACTTTTTGACACAACATCCTTTTCACTGCTTCTTGGGAGAAAAACAATAAATGAAAGAAGGGGAGAAACTTATGGAGAAGAAAATATCTTTTTCGGCATACTTTTTTATTGGTTTAATGTTATTTGCACTATTTTTCGGAGCAGGAAACTTAATTTTTCCGGCATATTTAGGTCAGCTGTCAGGCACAAATGTTTGGATCGCTATTCTTGGCTTCCTTGTAACGGGAGCAGGACTTCCGCTTCTTGGCGTACTTGCGATTGGAGTGTCGGGGAGCAGTGACGTACAGAGTCTGGCAAGCCGTGTTCACCCCGTTTATGGTGTAGTTTTTGCCATTGCTTTATATTTAACGATCGGGCCGTTTTTCGCACTTCCGCGGACGGGGTCAGTATCGTTTGAGATTGGGATTGCGCCCTTTTTAGGGGAAGGGAATCACCCAATTGCGCTGTTCATCTTCTCTGTTGTATTTTTTGGAATTTCGCTTTGGCTATCCCTTTCACCGTCCAAAATTGTTGATCGCGTCGGGAAGTATTTGACGCCTGCCTTGCTAATCTTTTTAGCAGTTTTGATTATCGCAGCCCTCGTGAAGCCGCTTGGCGAACAAACGGAGCCGCTTAAAGATTATGCAGTATCACCATTTACAACCGGCTTCTTAGAAGGCTATAACACAATGGATGCATTAGCTTCACTTGTATTTGGGATTATAGTTATCAATGCGATCCGAGCAAGCGGCGCTAAGTCTAAACGCGACATTGCATTTGCTTGTTTGAAATCAGGTTTAATTGCAGTAGGTTGTTTAGCTGTTGTGTACGTATTTGTTGCCTACATTGGTTCTATGAGTGTAACGAAATTGGGCTTGTTTGACAACGGCGGTCCAGTACTTTCAGGAGCTGCAAGTTTTTATTTCGGACAGCTCGGTAAGGTGCTACTTGCCTTCATCATTGCGCTTGCTTGTCTCACAACAAGTATCGGTTTGATCACCGCATGTGCAAGTTACTTCCAAAAACTCTATCCGAAAATCCGTTACGGCGCCTATGTCACTATCTTTTCTGCATTTGCTTGTCTCGTTGCAAATGTTGGTCTTGCTAACTTGATCGAGTTTTCGGTTCCAGTTTTGATGATGATTTATCCACTTACGATCGTATTAATCTTGCTTACCTTCCTCAATCCGCTTTTCAAAGGAAGACGAGTTGTTTACGTTTCAACAATGGTCTTCACAGGCGTAATTTCGCTTATGGAAGGGGCAAAAGCTTTTAATATTCCGTTAGGACCTATCGAAATATTCTTTAATACGTATGTGCCGTTTTATCAAAATTCACTAGGGTGGGCAACACTTGCACTTTGCGGTTTCATCGTTGGAATCATCATTGCAGCTTGCACAAAACCGACAGTGGAACGTGCGCATAATGAAGTCAACGTTTAAAAAGGAGAAATCATCATGTCGTTTTTCAATATTGTGCTGACCGTGATCATCGTCGGTTTGCCGTTTCTGTTTATTTGGCTAGGCTTAAAAGCATTCTCTAAAAAACAGTCGAAAAAATAACGATGAGTTGAGAAAATTCGCTTGTGAAGCGGATTCTCCAAAAAGGACGCAACCCGCGGGTTGCGTCCTTTTTTCAAATCGTGCGTTTCAGTTCATAAAAATGCACGGCATTTAGTTCCAAATAAGCATAAAATGACCAATCACCAGAAATCAATTCATCCGTAACAGAAAGTGAAGGTTTTGATGCTGTTACAATATAATCGAGGATTTCTTCATCTAAACCGTGGCGGCTGTTCAACTGCCAATATTTCGAGTAGAGGGCTCCGTTATCGCGGTCAAATTGCCATTTGCGCACTTGATATTCGCCTTCTTTTAAGCCGACAAGTCGGACATGCACTTCCTTGCGTTTTTCCTTCATAATCAGTTCACTTACCGAAAGCTTTGGATTGAGATTGACTGAATTCAGCAAAATGAGCTGGTAGCCGTCTTCGTTTTCCATCAAAATATAATCCTTGCCGCGTGCGGCAACCGAGCCGTAAAGCCGTTCCTTAAAACTAAGCGCGTAATAAGCTGGACGTTTTCCGTTAAAAAAGTGGAATAATTCGAGCCCGTCGAGCCGAATATTGCGTTTGCTGTTTTCTTCCTCATGTAGCTCCGTATTAATCCAAAAGCCAATGCCGCGAACTTCCGGACTAATGTCAAACAAAGCCTGCAAGATCAAAGCACCGCGGAAAAAAGTACCGTTCGTATAGCGCGTGTTTCCGGTGAGCGTATTCCAGTTAATCAGCATTAATTCCTGATGCATACCGTGATTTTTTAAGTACTTTTTAAGTTTTTTTCGTTTTCGTCAGCGTATAGTGATCAGCGTCGTGGAAAGTCAATTCGTTTCCTTTTGAAAAATCAATAATTTCGTTTGGATTGGCATGGTAGGTTAAAAAATCGATGTCGCTTTTTGCTTCAAAGATCCACTGATGCGCACTTGGAACGGCACCGCGCTCCGAAAACGGTACAAACGTACTTAGTTTGATCTTCGGCTCAATCTCTTTAAAACAAGCTTTGAGACGCAAGAAAAGCCGCTTTAGTTCATGGGCAGATACCAATGTCTGCTCAGACTCATAGTACATGAATGCCCATGAAGAAACAAAAGCTCGTCCGAAAACTTGAATCGAATGGCGGATAAAATGAGACAGCTGTTCAAAATAGTGTTCCTCATTAAGCGACAATTCTTGATATTCAATCCGGATAAACGGACGCAAACCTTTCGTCTTCAAATAGCTTAACGCAAGATCCGCATTTGCATAAGTAGAAAAGGTTGGGACCGCTTCATCTGTTTCGACTTCCGGCAAGAACGTATTACCGCGCAGAAGATGCCGTATCCCGATAAAATCAAGTCGAATTTCTCGCTGCACGGTTTCAATTTGCTTTTTAACATTGTCTTTCAGCAATTCCTTCATCTCGCCGATCGTAAGCAAATAAAGCGGGTGCTTTAAAGAACCAGCATTTCCGTTCGTCAAGCTAATCGTTTTTTGTTCAATTGGAACAGGACTAAGCTCGGTTTCTTGTGCTGCTTCAAATTGATACTTACCGAGCCTTTCAAGCAGTTCTGGTGAAAGCTCCGAAATAATTGTAACATCGTTTGAACAAGGAAGAAACGTATTTGCTTGTCCCTGTCCGCTGTGTTTTTCGCGATATTGTGAAGGTGTTTCCTTATAGTATGCCTTAAAAGCATCCGTAAAATGCTTAGAGCTCGAAAAGCCATTTTTAAATGAAATCGAAGAAATAGCCTCATCTGTTAACAATAAATCACTCAAACTGTGCTTCAAGCGAATCTGCATTAAATATTGCAAAAATCCGAGCCCCGTTCTAGCTTTGAAATAACGCGACAAATAGGACGGAGATAAAAATTCGCGTTCCGCTATCTTTCCAAGCGTAATATTCTCATCATAATGGTTTTCAAGAAAAGTGATGATACGCGATAAACGGTCATCTTCTGGCAAGTCCAGTTGATTTTGCGCTTGTTCTTTTTTGAAAAATTTTGCCAAGAGGAGCATGATTTTAAAGATGGCGTTGTGCGAAATTAGTTGACTATTTTCTGTCGGATTAAAAGAATTGATAATAAGAAGTGTGAGGGCATGCCTAAGCGAGGCAACGATTTTTTCGCGTCCCGTATCCATTTTTTTTGAGAAGCAGTCAAAATAGTATTGATAGTAGTTGGAAAAGTGCTGCACAAAGAAGGGGCTTTTGATTTGTAGAGCGATCAGAATATTGTCAGTTTCTCGCGACAAACTATAAAATTCGTTCCGATTTACAATATAAAGATCATCTTCTGAAAGTAAGTAAGAATTCTCGCCGATTGTCAGGTTGACGTGACCTTGAATGACAAAAAGTATCGTGGTTGAATGGTCCTGTCTTGATATGGGTTGCTCGATTTTTTCTAATTGGATCTGAAATTCTTCTTGTTCTAACAAGACTCGGATCACCTCCTTTATTTATTATACCTAATTCCGGCAAGATAAACTTGGAAATTAGGAAATCTTTTCCGTAATTTTATTTCATTTGTTAGTAAACGCTTACATTTTGAAAATTAACATGGTATACTAAAACTGCAAGTCGTTTTGCAACAATTTCTAAGGGGGAAATAAGCTTGGCTAAAAATGTAGCAATTACGGGTTTTGGACGTATTGGCAGAATGTGTTTCAGAAAACTAATGATGGATGGCAAAGAAAATGTAGTCGCAATCAATGCCAGTTATCCAGCTGAAACCATTCGGCACTTGATCAAGTATGATAGTGTTCATGGGAAATTCGAGGGCGAAGTAGAAATTTTGGATGAGCATCGCTTAGAAGTATGTGGCAAAGAAGTGCTACTGCTTGCTGAGCGTGATCCGTTGAAGTTGCCTTGGAAAGAGCTTGAAGTAGACATCGTGATTGAAGCGACTGGGAAATTCCGTTCAAAGGAAAAAGCAGGTTATCACATTGAAGCTGGAGCTAAGAAAGTGGTTATCACTGCACCTGGTGAAAACGAAGATGTGACGATTGTAATGGGTGTAAATGACAAAGATTACGATCACGAAAACCATCATGTGGTTTCGAATGCTTCTTGCACAACCAATTGCCTCGCTCCTGTAGCGAAAATTTTAGACGAGAACTTTGGGATTGAACATGGACTTGTGACAACTGTTCATGCCTATACAAACGACCAACATAGTCTTGACAATCCTCATAAAGATTTAAGGCGTTCAAGAAGCTGTACAACATCCATTATTCCAACGACAACAGGTGCTGCAAAAGCTATATCACTTGTTTTGCCGCACTTAAAAGGAAAACTAAATGGAACTTCGTTGCGTGTTCCGACACCTGACGTTTCGCTTGTTGACCTTGTCGTTACACTTAAAAAAGAAGTAACCGAAGCAGAAGTAAATGCTGCTTTCGAAGTAGCTGCAAAAACAGATTATAAGGGTATTCTTGATTATACTGACGAACCGCTTGTTTCAGTTGATTTTACAACAGACCCGCATTCCGCGATTGTAGACGGACTGAGTACAATGGTGATTCAAAACAAACAAGTAAAAGTCCTTGCTTGGTATGACAACGAATGGGGCTATGCGTGCCGCGTCGTTGATTTAGTAGGAATGATTGCTGAAAAAATGGAAGAAGCCGTACTGCAATAGAAGTGATTGAAAAAGATAGAAATATTCTTTTAGGCTGCAGACAAAGTTAAGAGAAACTTTGTCTGCAGCTTTTTTTAGTATAGTAGAAGAAGGATAGATAGTAAGTAAAAGATGTGGATGAGGTTATTGAAAAAAGATGTGATTACAACAGTTTTTCCGCGAGTGGTTAAGGTGAATAGTCAGAAGTATTACATGTAATAGGTTGAGGGTTTAATCAAATTGTACCCTATCATTTCAAGCGATAGGATGTATAGATATTGACGGAGCTCTTTGTAAGAAATGGTTAGTCGTGAAAGTATTCTTGGTTCCATTAAAAAGAATGAAGCATTGGATAAATCATAGAACAGTAGATTTTAAAAACAAGAACTCGTTAATATACTTATTGTATAAATTATTAATGATGATAGGATAAAGATGGTTAAATTTGTATTAATAAAAAGACATGCTGTTTATCGTAGCATGCTCTTTTTGTGATTGAAAGGATTAACTTTTTGGATTCCGGTTCATAATTTTGTCTTCAACAGCTTTTAGGTCAGCGAAGATATCGGCTACTGAACGTTCTTTTTTTAGGCGTAGTGGTTGAACTTGATTCTTTTTTTCTTTGCTTTTTCTTCAGCTTCGATCTCTGTCACATTTTTAAGTTTATATTTAAATTCTTCTTTTTTATAATGCTCATCAATATAGTCAGTTACATTCACAACTTCAACACCATTTTGACTGTCTAAGGAGGCGTCAATCCAAAGGTTTTTATTATCGTTTATGTATCCTTCAATATGGACTACACCTGTTGGATTGGTACGTGTGTCTGTTAGAGTCACATTTTTAATATGATTAAAATTATAATTAAGAAACTTTTCGATACGTGGCTTTTGTTCTCTCATTAATTGGTTTTCTTGGTATTTCATATATAGATATCCCCCTAAAATGACAAATAGTATAATTATCAGTATAATAAAGATAATGGTTATTCTCTTTTTTCTCTTCACGTTGTCAGCTCCTATCATTTACTGTACAGAATAAATATATCATAAAGGTGATGAAAATGGCAGAATATACAGATGAACAATATTTTAATTTAGCTGATAAAGTTTATGAAAATGACTATTTAAAAAAAGGTAAGGCCGTTTATAGTAAAGATGGTTCACAGTGGAAAGTCATTAATTACACCGATAATTATGAAAGTGGTTTACAGGCCATTGCAGTGGTTCCCTTAAAAGACTACCAAAAAGGAAAAACGACTTACGAAAATGTCGTCTTTGTTTCTCGTGGCTCTGAAGGGCGAGAATTTATGAAGGACTGGATCCATACAGATGTTGGCAAGCTAGGGATGGGATTGAAGCCAGAGACAGATGCTCAGTTGCGAAATGTGGCGGGGGATAATCTGGCCAAACTTGCAGCAGTGGCCAATCACGTCAAGTTGCCGGGCATGGGCTTATTCGCCTTACCAGATTGGTATGTGAATAGTCATAATCAATTTTTTGATTATCAAACGTTTGTCAATCAGACGGTACAAGACTTTCATGTCAAGGACTATAGTTTTACTGGTCATAGCCTGGGCGGCGCGCTTGCTCTTTTTATGGCGGT
>NZ_AODF01000026.1 GCF_000525875.1 Listeria floridensis FSL S10-1187
ACCTTTTTTATCCAAAATCCAGTGACTTTAAAATATCCACGTTTTTCCGCAAAATGCGATCAATCGAATCTGGATATTTCATTTGGCGGCGGTGCTGCTCATACTCACCTTCGTCAAGCAAGTGAAATCGCCCGTCCGGAAAAACTTTGATGTCAAGATCATAATCAATGTACTTCAGTGCCTCTTTGTCAACAGCAAAAGGCGTTCCTAAGTTGCAGTAGTGATATAAGCCGTCTTCTCTAATCATCGAAATGACATTAAACCAGTAGTCGCTGTGAAAATAGCAAATCGAAGGCTCACGTGTTACCCATTTTCGTCCGTCAGATTCCACGACAAGCGTATGATCGTTTCCGCCGATAATCACATTTTCCGTCGATTTCAGTACAACTGTCTTTTTCCAGGTACGATGAAGTTTACCGTTATGTTTGTAACTCTTGATTTGAATAATTTCCTTTTCTTTAGGCAAGTACATATACGCTTTCCTACTTTCTTCATCCACTAGAAACGGTTCCACATCATTATACCACAAGCAAACAACTCAAAAAAAGTATAAATGTTCTCAAATTCAAGATTTCAAGCCCTTTTTATGGGAAAACAAAAGAAAAGTCTTGGATAAATGAATTTTCATCCAAGACTTTCTTTCAAACAAGCAGTGTCCGTCCGCCATCGACAACGATTGTTTGCCCGCGAATCATATCCGCATGATCGCTTGCGAGGAATAAAACAGCATTCACTAAATCATCTAACTGTACCATCCGGCCAGCCGGTGTTTTTTTAACAGCATCTTCGATCAGCTCAGCCTTATTCGGAAAATGATCGAGTGCATCTGTTTCTATCAAACCACCTGAAACCGTATTGACGGCAATCCCAAGCGGTGCAAGTTCAACCGCCAAATATTTGGTCAGCGATTCAACGGCTGCTTTTGAAACACCGACTGTTGTATAATTTTCGAGATAGCGAATCGCACCGATCGAACTTAATCCGATAATTTTTCCGCCGCCTTGCTCTTGCATTAATTTGGCTGCTTCTTGACTTGCAAACAAGAATGCCTTGGCGTTAATATTCATCGTCCAATCCCAGTGCGTTTCTTGAAGCTCCATTAATGGCTTTAAAACACCGCTCGCCGCATTGCTGATAAATAAATCGAGTCGTCCAAAGCTTGCTTTAATTTCCTCAAACAGCGCCCGTGTTTTTTCTACATCGCCGATATTTGCTTTAAAAATTTCACAGCGCTGTCCGCGTTTTTCAATTTCAGCTTTTACTTCTTCTGCTTTCTTACGATTTCGCGCAAAGTTTACCGCAATATCGTAGCCGTTATCCGCCAGTTTCAGCGCAATCTCACGTCCAAGACCACGACTACTTCCTGTTACAAGTGCCACTTTATTCATTTGTTACTTCCTCCTTTTTGATTTACGTAAGCCTGCCACATCTTTTGATAGGGAACAGAAAATGCAAGTTCTGCAAGCTCCTGTCTTGTGACAAATTGAGTCTGCCCGATTGGAGCCCCTTCTTCAACATCTGCTTGCTTCACATCCACTTCCCAAACGAGATGCGAAAAAATATGCTTCACGTGCGCCAAGTTCTCCCTAGCAAATTTGAGCCCCACACCATATTCGCGCATAAATTTCAGCTTTATCAGCTCGATATTTTCATCTGGTTTCGCTTCAACCGTTGGAAATTGCCACAGGCCTGCAAGCAGGCCTGTACTCGCGCGCTGCTCAACCAAATATTTCCCGTCTTGTTCCACAATGACCGACACAAGTTCGAGAGTTTTTGACTTGGTTTTCTTAATTTTAACCGGAAAATCAAGTTCCCTCCCATCTCGATGTGATGCACAAAATTCTTGCAGCGGACATAATAAGCACATTGGTTTTTTCGGTGTGCAAACCAGTGCACCGATTTCCATCAAACCTTGGTTAAATTCCGAAGCCGCATCCGGATCAATAAGTTCATATAAAATGGTTTCAAACGTTTTCCGCGTTTTCGGCTTCATAATATCTTCATCAATTTCAAAAATACGCGAAATGACGCGCATGACGTTTCCGTCAATGGCCGGTTCGGCTTGTTTGTATGCAATACTTAAAATGGCTCCTGCTGTATAAGGACCCACTCCTTTTAAGCTCAGCAATTCTGCTTTTGAACTGGGGGTAACTCCGTCAAAATCTTCTATCACTTGTCGCATTGCAATTTGCAGGTTTCTAACACGTGAGTAGTAGCCGAGTCCTTCCCAAATTTTTAAGATATCTGCTTCTTTTGCATAAGCAAAATCCTGCATCGTTTTAAATTTTGTCATAAAACGTTCAAAGTAAGGCAAAACGGTATCAACACGTGTTTGCTGAAGCATCACCTCGGATACCCAAATTCGGTAAGGATCGCTGTTTTCACGCCAAGGCAAAATACGTTTGTTCGACAAATACCAACTGACAAGTGCTTCTCTGAACCTATTGATTTTAACCTGATTCCAGTTTTTAAATTCGTTTGTTTTCATTCGGTCACCATAATTCTCATAAATTTTTAATGTGTAGTTATTCGCAATGTGTAGTATAATGTAGATGAGGGAATAGATGAATAGCTTAGCTTTTACCATTATACAGAAACAGGCGTTTTTTTGAACAGACTTCTGTGTAAAAAGATGAGCTGAGCAGCGTTTATCACTCTAGTCCCATTTTGTTGCAGGAAGATGCCACTTAGAATCTTTCTAAGCGACCTCTTTCATCTGTACGAGGAGGAAAGCATTTGGACACTGGCACACATGTTGTTATGGGGATTGCACTCGGCGGGCTCGCTACGATTGATCCTGTTGTTGCAAGCAGTTCGCACGCCATGATCGGAATTATGGCAGCAACGATTATCGGTTCTCAAATTCCTGACGTAGACACGGTTTTAAAACTTAAAAATAATGCGGACTATATTCGCAATCACAGAGGGGTTACTCATTCTCTGCCGATGCTGTTTATCTGGCCGCTCTTGATTTCAACGGTACTTTTCTTTCTTTTTCCGGCGGCAACGTTTTTACACTTGCTGCTTTGGAGCTTCATCGCAGTCGGGCTTCATATTTTTGTCGACATTTTTAATGCCTACGGTACGCAAGCGGTTCGCCCGTTTAAGGATACCTGGGTCGCGTTCGGCTTTATCAACACATTCGATTGGTTCATTTTCAGTTCGCATGTCGTTGCGATCGCGATTTGGTTATTAGGGGCTCCTGCTGGACCGACATTCTTTACGCTTTATGGTATTTTGGCATTGTATTATGTCGCAAGAGCTGTTACACAGCGCATGATCACACATGCTGTTAGAAATTTGATTCCTGACGCAGAAGAAATTATTGTGGCATCCACGATTCATTTCTTCCAGTGGCGAGTAGCTGTCACGACAAAAGATCACTATTATGTCGGACGTGCATTCAAACGAAATATTTCGATCTATGAAAAATTTGATCGTCTGCCCGTTCCGGATAATGAACTGATTCGCGCAGCGAAACTTGATAAAAACCTTGCCGCTTTCGTTTCATTCTCAAAGGTTTACAATTGGAGAATCGAAGAAAAGTTAGATGCAACTTATGTGACGTTCACGGATTTGAGATACCGCAGTAACGGACACTATCCATTCGTTGCCGTCGTAAGACTTGATGATAACTTAAATATTCTATCATCTTATACCGGTTGGATTTTTTCTGATGAAAAACTGCAGAAAAAACTGGTTCCGGTCGCAATATAGTTTCACCCCATAACGAAAAAGACAGCGCCGCGTGCGCTGTCTTTTTTTTGTTTTCCATTATAATCCGCTGCTGCCGAAACCGCCATCACGAGATTCATTCAGCACTTCTTCTGTATCGGCTGTTAAAAACTTCGTAAAGATCCCTTGAGCGATTCGCTCCCCTTTTTGAATCACAACTTCTTCGCTTCCGATATTTCGAAGTGCGATTCCGATATTACCGTCATTTTCTGGATTACTGTAATACGAGGCGTCAATTACGCCTGTGCTGTTCGAAAGATTTAGTCCGCGCTTAATGCCCATTGATGAACGAACATATACCATTAAAACCTCATCATCTAGCATATAGCTCTTCACATCAGTAAAAAAAGTATGCGAGCCGCCGGGATAGATTTTTGCATCCTCATTGGAGTAAAAATCATAGCCAGCTGAGCCCGCATCCGAGCGCTGCGGTAATAGAATGGTTTCATCTGCAAACTTGCGATTGGCCTTTGTTACGATTTCAAATCCTCTTTGTTTCATCAAACTTCCCCTTCTTTCTGTTTGCGTTCTACTAAGTGAAGCGTAGCCCCATGTTGTTCGATTTGACGTTTCACATAATCGGCTGCATATTCGGCACCGCGATACGGGTAGCCTGCTTTTGCATATGAACTTTCAAAGTCTGACCAAAGCATCTCAATCCACCAAAGTGCCTGATCGTGAGTAAGATTTGGATTCTTTGCTTCGAGCGCTTTCGTAAGCTCTTCTACATATTGATTCACTCTTCTTCCACCTCTTCAAAATCAATTTCATTTTCCATCAGATAAGCCTGAATTGTATCATAGCTAAAGCCTTTTTGCATCAGTGATTGAATGGTTTTTTGTTTCGCTTTGCGTGCATCAAACCGCTTATTTTTGCGCATTAGCTTCTCAAGTTGATCGGCTAGTATTGTCTGTTCATCCGATTCATCCAAATTATGCGTCGCTTCTTCAGATGCCCATTTAGCAAGTTCTTGCGAATAGCCTTTTTGCATTAAATCCCCTTGAATCTTTCTAACCAAAAGCTTTTTGGCCGTTTTTCGACTGCGCCTTGCAATCTTCGAGGCTTCCTTCAAGGCATTCTGTTCTTGGTCATCTGATTGATAGTTAGCCAAACTTTCAACAATTAGTTCGCGAACAATGCCTTTTTCAATCAGTTCACGTTCGATTTTTTTAGGGCCTTTTGTCGTTGTCTTCGCCTGTGTCCGCACATAAAGCTTGGCAAATTCTGCATCATCTAAGTAATCCATTTCGACAAGCTTTTGAATGATCGCATCACGCTGTTCTGGTGCAATTTCATGTTTAGCAAGAAAAGTCCGTACTTCTTTTTCCGAACGCACCCGGTGCGACAAAAATTGTATGGCTCGATTCAGTCCAACTCTCTCGCTGTCGGCTTGTTCAATTTCACTAATCTCGTTTTCGCTAAGCGTCTTCCCTTTCAAGAGACTAAACCGCGCCAAAACCTCTTCATCCACACTAAAACGGTATTTTTCATCAATAAAAATATTGTAACGCTCTTTATTTTTTTCCTGCAAACGGATCGCTGTGATTATCATATCAAAACCTCCCTGTTTATCTTACCACACTCATTTCGACGTTTCTATTCTAAGCGAGCAGGGAATAAATAAAAAGAAATGGGGTGAGTTTGTGAATATTTTAATCACGGGCGGGAGCGGATTCATTGGTCGTCATCTGACAAAATCTTTTACCGAAACGGACGATCATGTCTACATTTTATCGCGTTCTCGTCACGCTTCAACCGGAAATGTTCACTTTATAGAATGGTTACATGGGGAAAGTCCTCTTCCAGAACTTGGCGACGTGCCTTTTGATGCTGTTATCAATCTTGCGGGAGCTAACCTCGCAACAGGTCGCTGGACAGAAAAACGTAAAAAAGAAATCGTTGACAGCCGAATTGAAGCCTCCGCGGCGCTGCTTGCACTCGTGTCAAAGATGGCTAAAAAACCGCCTGTTTGGATTAACGCCAGCGCTATTGGCGCTTATCCTTCCTCATACAGCGCGCTTTATTCTGACTTGACAGAAACTGAAAACCCGCAAAGCTCGTCCTTTCTTGGGCGAACGGTTGCCGAGTGGGAAAAAACAGTACAGCCGGCTGAAAATTTCGGTATTCGCATGGTTTATGCACGTTTTGGCTTGATTTTAGGACGAGACGGTGGAGCATTTCCACTTTTTAAAACCATTTTTAACAAACGCCTTGGGGGCACGTTCGGTCAAGGTAAGCAGTGGTATTCTTGGATTCATATTAACGATTTAGTACGCGCTATCCGCTTTGTGATTGAAGATACAGAGCTAGATCATGTTATTCACTTTACGGCACCACATCCCCTTCAAGAAAAGCAATTTGCCAAAAAACTCGGTAAAAAGCTTCATCGGCCGTATCGCTTATGGATTCCAGAGCTTGCTATCAAAACAGCACTCGGCGAAAAATCCGTATCCATCCTTGACAGCCAGCGTGTCTATCCCGAAAAACTGCTGGCAGAACATTTTGAGTTCCGCTTTGATACACTTGATGCGGCTCTCGATGATTTAATCAATTAAGAAAAGCTTGGAAGCTTCGTCAAGATTTCAATTCTTGATGAGGCTTCCAAGCTTTTTAAATTCATTTTTAGCAAGAGTCAGCGCGGCATAGATGACTTGATCCATGTTGAGATACTTGTACTGGCCGAGACGCCCGCCAAAATACACATGCGGCATAGTTCGAGAAAGTGCCGCATATTTCTTATAAAGTTCATTATTAAGTCTATCATTGATGGGATAGTAGGGTTCTTTTGTCTGATTCCAGTTTTCGGGATACTCTCTCGTTATAACGGTTTGATGCCCTTTTCCGCCTTCAAAATGCTTATGTTCAATGATGCGCGTGAACGGCGTTTCAGCATCCGTGTAGTTGATAACAGCATTTCCTTGAAAATCAGCTTGATCAAGCACTTCTGTTTCAAAACGCAGCGAACGATACTCAAGCGCCCCAAATTGATAATCAAAAAATTGATCGATCATTCCGGTATAAATCACTTGGTCAGCTTGGGTTAAAAAATCATCTTTTGCTTGAAAAAAAATCAGTATCTGTTTGTACATCAATGTACGGCGAAGCGAGCATCTTAGCAATGATCGGTGTGTAACCGCCAATTGGAATACCCTGATAAGGATCGTCAAAATAATTGTTGTCAAATGTCCATCTGAGCGGCAGCCGGCGAATGATAAATGCTGGCAAATCACTCGCTTTTTTTCCCCACTGCTTCTCAGAATATCCTTTGATTAGTTTTTGATAGATGTCCGGTCCGACAAGCGACAATGCCTGTTCTTCTAAATTATGGGGCTTGCATCCTTGATAAGGGGCTGTCTGCTCTTCGACTTTACGCTTAGCTACTTGAGGGGAAGTTGTTCCCCAAAGTGCATAAAATGTGTGCATGTTGAACGGTAATGGGAAAAGTTCGCCCTGATAATTTGCGATTGGCGTGTTGATAAAAGGATGGAAATCAGCAAACTGACGGATATAATCATAGATTTCTTTGTTTTTTGTATGGAAAATATGGGCTCCGTATTGATGGATAATTATTCCTGCACGGGATGTTGTATAGATGTTTCCACCAATATGAGGACGTTTTTCGATCACAAGCACACGCTTCTTTTGTTTTGCCGCTTCGTGCGCGAAGACAGAACCAAATAAGCCCGCACCAACAACAAGATAATCATAATGTGGTTTCAACATCGCGAACCTCCTTTTTCAATTTAATTGAAACCATAAACTTTTTTACAAACTTTATAGACGCCAATGGTCGTTCTGCGTCCAAATTGTCCAGGCAAATGCACGGCCTGCCCCAATAGACTAAGGCGCAGTTTTTGATAAAGACGATTGTCATTTTCGCGAATATAACGCCATAATTGCCGCTTTTTAACTAAATTTTCTGCTGTCGGCTGTTTTAAAAGCAAGACGGAGGAAACGGAGGTGATGATTTCAAGAAATTGCCGCATGTACTTCGCCGCACTGCATCTCTCTTTCGCAATTATTGTGTAGTAATTGATCATTTCATAGTTTACGGAAAGCTGCTGGTCAATTCGCTTTATCATGATTTCTTCGTTAACAGACTGATCGCTTCGGCCAATAAAATAGCGGTATAAATCAATGTTGAGATAGTAAATTTTTTCTGTAAAAGGCAGCGGCCAAAAGGCAAATAGATTATCCACATAGAAAGTATGTTCAGGAAGTGGCGGCAAATGTTCTTTAAGAAGTGAAGTTTTATAAATTAATGAATGCATGAGCAAATATTTACCAATTGGAAATTTGACATCTCGCCAATTAAAGGACTGGTCTTGCGGTAAAAAAGTCGTATATTGAACTGTTTTTTTGCGCCTAACACCTTGTTTTTCATAGACATAGTTATTCACTAGCAGATCCGGCTCCTCACCTTCCGAAAGTTGCTGCAGAGTTTCGATCAGCTTTAAAAGTGAAGTCTGATCCACCCAGTCATCGCTGTCAACAACTTTTAAATACCTGCCGGTTGCCGCTCTAAGTCCGGTGTTAATCGCCCCTCCATGACCGCGATTCGGCTGATGGATGACGTGGATGGTCTTTGGAAAGCGTTTTTTGTATGCTTCGGCAAGTTCGGCTGTTCTGTCCGTGGAACCGTCATTAACGATCAAAATTTCAAGTGCTTCCTCGCCAATTAAAAGGGAATCAATACAGCGAGAAAGATAGTCTTCTGAGTTAAAACACGGCACAATAATAGTTAAGTTTTTCATGGTTATCCCTTCTTCATAATAATAAATTTCATCATTGGATAATTAATGATGACTTGAACGACAATATTTACGATATTGGCAACAGTTGGAGCGAATCCGCCAAGTGCTGGTTGGAGAATCTGAATCACATAGGGCGGTAGCCACACGGAGATAATTCCTGCAACGGTAACGGTTGCGATATACCAAGGAAGGACTTTTAAAAATATTGTTCGTTGCTCCGAATACAAATTTACGTTGCACAAAAAAAGTTGACAATCTGAGCGAGTATGTAGGCAAACAGGAAACTAAAAAAACCACCAAGTCCCCCATTTTCAGGTGCATAATGAAAAATAAACCAGCTGAATGGAATATCAGATAAGCTTTTAAATAACCAGCCTGTTCCAAGCCAAAGCATGATGAAATTTGTGATGGTTGCTACATTGCTGAGCAGGTTAAACAAGATGAATTCTGTCAAATCTGGATGTTCGGCCTTGAACCTGCGAAATCCATTTACTTCTGGTTTGTCTGTTATTTTATTCATTCGATTTAACCTCACTGTAAATTTTTTTCGTGATCGTGCGATTATTGCGACCAGCTTTAATCAACCCAATGCATCCTCTCCAGAAATGACCGTTTACAATTTCAAGGAGAGCGGCAACCATATGCTGGTCTATTTTTCCGCCCGTCATTTTTTGAATCGCTCGAAAGGGCATATTGAAAAGGAATAAGATATTGAGGTCAGGCTTGCCCCGCGCAATACTGCGCTTTTTTTTTCGCATTTAAAAAACGATAGCTAAGCCGAGCAAGAATGCTTTTGGATTGTTTCATGGCGCTTAAGGGATCATTTTCGATTAGGAGATCTCCTGCGCTATTCTCTGCTTCAATATCTGTTATTTTTTTATCAAGCAGGGTTTCGAATTCGCCAAGCGGCAACTGTTTTACTTTACCGCTGAAATAATGCGGATAACGCTTGGTTTGATCTGGTTGGGCTGCGAGTGTGCCGCTTTGATGGATACTGCCGCTTAAACGGATATCCGCGGAACTAGCACCAATTTCAATGTGGTAGTCTCCTGCTTCGATTTCAAACCGGTGCGTCTGTTTGTCAAAATAACGGAAGGTATATTCATCGAACGCAAGGAAAATAGTTTTTGACTCGCCTTTATCCAAAAAATGTTTTTGAAAGTTTTTTAATTCTCGCTGTGGACGAAAAACAGCGTTCGACTCACTTGATATGTATAGTTGTACTACTTCGGCTGCGGCACAGTCTCCAGTGTTTTCAAGGGTAAATTCGACTCCGTTCTGCCTAACTTTCAATTCGGAATAGCGAAAGCTGCTGTAACTTTTCCCAAATCCAAACGGGTACTTTACTCCGACTTCGGCAGTTTGATAGTAACGATACCCGACGAAAAGCGATTCATGATAAAAAACTTCTTTTGTTTCAACTGGAAAATCATGACCGAGTACGGTGTCCTCCAGCTTGTGTGGATAAGTTTCATTCAGTTTTCCTGACGGAGCTACCTTCCCTGTAACGAGGTCAAGCATAGCTTTAGCGCCTGCTTGTCCACTCAGATAGCCATGCAAAAGCGCTTTTACGTCTTGATCAAAAGACAAATCCACTGCTGAACCGCCTGAAAGGATGCCGACGATATTCGAATTTACTTTTTTTTAGTTCTTGTAAGAGCTCAAGCTGATTGGGCGGGAGTGTAAAGTGAATCCGGTCCATTCCTTCACTTTCACTCGACTCATCCAAACCAAAGTAATATAAAACAACTTCTGCTTGTCTTGCGAGTGAAACTGCTTCTTGCACAAATTGATCTTTTGAAATCGTATTTTTTGTGTCATAGCCTTGAGCAAATCCGATGTAATTCAAATCGTATTGATCGATAATTTCTGTCGTTCTGTCTAATCTAGTCGGATTGACAAACGATGATCCTGCACCTTGATAGCGCGGTTCCTCGGCAAAAGCACCAATAATCGCTATTTTCACACCTGATCGAAGCGGCAGAATGTGATCTTGGTTTTTTAAGAGCACTGCACTTTCTAATGCGGCTCGACAGGCAAGGTCATGATGCTCGCTTGTTTTGTGTTCTGAAAGAGTTTGTTCTGATGATTGCTTGGGCTTGGCAAGCAAAACGGATAGCAGTTCCTGAAGGCGTTCATCGATGATTGATTCGTGTAAATTGCCGTTTTCGACCGCTTGGATCAGTTCCGCGGCACCAGCAGCGCCGGTTGACGGCATTTCAAGATGGCTTCCGTTTATGACACCCGCAACATGGTCGTTGCTGCCACCCCAATCAGATACAACAAAACCGTCAAAATTCCATTCGGCTCGTAAAATATCCCTTAATAAAAAACGGCTTTCATTAGCATAGATACCGTTTAGTTGATTGTAAGCACTCATGATTGATTTCGGTTTTGCTTCTTTCACCACGATTTCAAAGGCAGTTAGATATAATTCGCGCAATGTCCGTTCATCTATAATAGAATCTGATGCCATGCGACGTGTTTCTTGGCTGTTTGCTGCAAAATGTTTTGGGCAAGCAATCGTTCCTGAATGCTGTATACCTCTCACATAAGCAGCTGCCATTTTGCCGGACAGATAAGGGTCTTCACTGAAATATTCAAAGTTCCTACCGCCTAGCGGATGACGCTTAATATTTAAACCTGGGCCGAGTAAAACATCGACTTGCTGCGCCTTGGCTTCTTCACCGAGTGCAGAGCCAATTTGTTCGGCCAGCTGTTCATCCCAACTGTTTGCTACTGTTGCCGCTGTTGGAAAACATGTTGCTGCACGACTTTTGTTCAAACCAAGGTGATCGGACTTCCCCTCTTGTTTTCTAATGCCATGCGGCCCGTCAGCAAAAAAATAAGCGGGGAGATTTAACCTCGGCATATCTCTTGTTTCCCAATTATTTTTTCCTGAAAGAAGTAACGCTTTTTCGGTAAGCGACAGCTTACTTATCAGCTCTGTCACATCCATCTTTGAGCCCTCCCTTTTTTTTCTTCTGAGATTTAACTTGCTTAAAAACTAAGGTTAGTCTATCATGTATGCAAGCGCTTTAATATTCAGTCTGCATATGTTGTATAGATTCATTCATTTTTTGCAAAATCAGATAAAGGAGAAGGAAAAATGAAGATTGCCATCGTGGAGGATAACTTAAGACACCAAGAAACTTTACTTCGATATCTCAAGGCGTATGCTTCAGAACAGCAACTGGAACTTTCAATCGATTGCTACAACGATGGGATAGAAATTGTCAATCAGTATAAAAGCAACTATGATGTCATTTATTTAGATGTCGAAATGGATGTGATGAACGGCATGGAAGCGGCAGAGCGTATCCGCAAAATGGATGATGCTGTATTGCTCGTTTTTATTACCAATTATGTCCAGTGGGCGATTGCAGGATATTCGGTTGGGGCAACAGATTTCCTTTTGAAACCGCTTACTTATTTTAATTTTTTAGAACACTTCAAAAAAGTCATGAAAAAGTTTTCAGTTCAATCTGATAAAGCACTTGCTGTTAAGATCGGAAGTGGCATCCGCAAAATCCTGCTGAACGATCTTTTATACATTGAAAGCGAAGGACACTATTTGCATTTCCATTTGATAACAGAGACATTTTCCATCCTTGAGTCTATGAAAAATATGGAGGCACGATTGAAGGAAGATGGCTTCTTTCGCTCTCATAATTATTATTTGGTAAACTTGAAATATGTGGAGAGTATTGATAAAAACTGGCTGAAAATCAAAGGAGAACAGCTTCAAATCAGCCGCCCTCGTAAAAAAGCTTTTTTAGAAGCCCTTACAAACTATATTGGTGAGGATACATTTGTATGACTGATTACTTCCCTAATATTCCGCGTATATATACAGCCCTTTCTGAATGGTTAGCTTGCCTCATTCTTTTATTGCCGCTCTTGAAAGATCGCAACCGGGTTCTCATAAGCTGCGAACTGTTTTTAGCCCTGCTTATCCAAGCTTTCTTACAGCACTTAGTCGGAACATGGCCGCTTCCTTTTTGGATTCCTGGAATGCTTCTCAATATTTTATGGATGTTTTTGACCATTTTTTTTAATTGGAAGGCATTCGGTAAGAAAGACTATTTATTTATCTGCTAAAGCATTTATTGTTGCAGAGTTTACTGCCGCATTTTCATGGCAGCTTTATTATCTTCTTTTTTGGAAACCGGATGAGAGCTTTTCGTTTCTTTCGCTTCTAGTTGTAATCATCTGCTTTTTGTTCATTTATAGCGGTCTTTTTCTTTTAGAACGCAAAATTGGACATGGCAGACCCGTTGCAGTGAGGTCGAGAGACGCTTTTATCGGCGTGCTCACAGCGAGTATTGTTTTTACAACCAGCAATATCGGTTTCGGCTTACTTACAACGGATCATCAATTCGGAGATAGCTTTTCGCTTTTTTTCATCCGTACACTTGTCAATTTGACGGGTATTTGTATACTGTACATCCATGAAAATCAGCGTTACGAATACTTTTTAAAAGAGGAACTTGTAGCGATTAATCATTTATTTGAGACGCAGTACACGCAATATGTCCGCTATAAAGAAAGCAGTTCAGCTATTCAGCAGAAAACGCATGATTTAAAACATCAAATTAATGCTTTGCGGTTTGAAAGCGATCGCGTTGCTCGAGAAAAATATTTAGATGACATGGCTGAAACGATTGCAAATTTTGAAGCAAATATTTCGACAGGAAATGGAATTTTAGATACGATTTTAACGCAAAAAAATGCATATTGTTTGAGTCATCAGATTACTTTCAGTTGTATTGTTAACGGAAAGTTGCTAGATTTTATTGAGACGATGGATCTTTGCAGTTTATTTGGAAATGCGCTTGATAATGCGATTGAATCGGTCATGCAGCAAGAGGATACTGAAAAACGGCTGATTAAGCTGAATGTGGTTCAAAGTGCGCAATTTCTTGTTATTCGGATTGACAACTATTCAACTGTGCCTCTTGCTCTTCATGAAGGATTGCCAAAGACAACAAAGCAAAATCAAGATGCGCATGGTTATGGACTTAAGAGCATTTCCTATATCGCTGAAAAATATCATGGCGTAATGACAATCAATCAGAAAGAAAATTGGTTTACTCTTAAAATTTTAATACCGCTAGCCTAAAAGCATAAGACAGACATTCTTTGATGGAATGTTTGTTTTTTTGATGTTCATTCTTTTTGAATATTCTAGATTTTACTTACACATTCATTAAAATTGTCTATTTTATGTCTTTTCACTTTTTCTGTTGAAATTTATTATAGTGAAATAAAAAAAAGTGTATTTTAGTATGCTATACTTACTCACATATTTTAGGAAATCGACATAGCCATCCACACGTGCAGTCTTGTGTAGCGAATTGGTCTTGAAAGGTTTTCTGCTCCTATATTTATTAAAGCGAGGGACTAACCAGCTATGAAAAAACGGCTTTACTTTTTAGATTCGCTTCGGGGCGTTGCCGCTCTTATCGTTGTTTTTACACATTTTTTAGGTTCGCTGCCAGAACAGCTTTCGTATCGAGTTTTCATCCATAATCTTTATTTAGGTAGATGTTCTGTTCTGCTGTTTTTTATCTTGAGCGGCATTGTCTTAAGCTTGGTGCTTGACCGAGTTCAAAAATTATCTGCAGCAGACTATGTGGATTATCTTATCAAACGTTATTTCAGAATTTATCTTCCGTTTTTCGTTGTAACTATCCTTGCTTTTTTACTGTTTAATGTAACTCCGTATCAGCGGATTCATTCTTTGTCTGATTGGTTCAACAGTGTTGGGACGCAGGCCACGAACCTTACGATTTTGTTTCAAAACATTTTTATGAATGGCGAGTCAATTGACCAACTTGACCCTGTTATTTGGTCATTAATTGTAGAACTGAGGATTTCCATTATTTTTCCGTTTCTTTATTTCTTTTTCCGAAAAAACGGAGTTCGTTCTTGTCTTATCTGCTTAGCAACTGTCTATTTTTTTTGGCTCACTTATCCTCTTTGTTTTCGGGCAAAAATACTTAATTGGGCAAAGCGTTTTCCATATAGCGCCATTTATTTTAGGAATCTTAATTTATGAAACTTTTATTAAACGTCCACCTGCTCAAGCAACCATTGCACGTCTCCCCTTTATCTATACAACTTCATTGCTTAGTTATGGTATTTTACTGTTCTACAATTTTTATTCGGCTAGCTCGCTTCCGCCGATCTTCTCGGATTTTTTAATTGAAATGGGATTACTAGGATTCTTAATTTTTTGTATTCGCTGCACGGCTTTGCAAAATCAATTGGAACGCCCTTTACTCAGGTGCTTAGGCGAAATTTCTTTCAGCATTTATCTGCTTCATGCTGTCATCTTTATTCCATTCATTCGCTATGTATATTCGAGTGAAAGCAGTATGATCTGGCTTTTTCTGACAAGTTTCGGATTGATTCTGCTTTTAGGACAGCTTTTTTACACTTTTATTGAAAATCCGTCCAGAAAAGCTGGAAAACTCTTTGGAATCCGCCTAGCCAATCGATTTGCTCGGAAAAATTAAAAAGTCCAGCCGCTAATCTCGGCTGGACTTTTCTTTCATAATAAAGCAGTTTGTTTTCTTTTTTTTCTTGCGCTTTGATTTCTTGCTGTTAGTAAGTCGGTACATCATATATCCGATGAAAGTCAGAAGAAGCAAATCTCCAATGGCATACAGAATCACCCAAGTTGGGATACTCCGTTCTACTACATCATAGGCATGACTGTTAACAACGGTATACAGAATCACCCAAGTTGGGATACTCCGTTCTACTACATCATAGGCATGACTGTTAACAACGGTATACAAAATATTATGACTCGCCGTGCGCATGTTTTGTTGACCCCAATTCGTCTCGGTTGTCTCTTTTTTCAGTTTGATCGGCATGACATAGAGAACTAAATCATTACCAGCAGCAAGTCCTTCATCGACATTCATATATTGTGGTTTATAGAAGTCGGTAATTACGGTTCCTTTGAAGCCCCATTCGTCTCGTAACACGGTCTTTAGCAGATTTTTAGAAACACCGACCCATGTTGTGCCAAGTCTATTATAAGACGACATAATTCCGCTAATATGTCCTTCTTTAACGGCTATTTCAAAAGGTTTTAAATAGACCTCGCGCATCGATTGTTCTGTTGCCCATGTTGTGGCTCCGGTTGGATACTCATAGCGCTTCGTTTCCTGATCGTACATCGCAAAATGTTTCATAAAAGTGTAGCTTCCTTTTTTCTGCGCTCCAACAGCAACACTTTTACCGATCTCACCGGACAAAATAGGGTCCTCGGAATAGTATTCAAAGTTTCGGCCTGCAAACGGTGAACGGTGCAGGTTGACGCCTGGCAAATACAGTCCAGTAATATTCGATGCTTTTGCTTCTACGCCAAGGGATTCCCCCACTTCTTCTGCAAGTTGTTTGTTCCAGGTTGAAGCCATGACTACTTCACTCGCATATTGGTTCCCTTGTGCTCCGCTCACAAGTTGATTAATACCAGCCGGACCGTCGCTATCAATTGTGGCGGGTTTTTTCACTGAATTGACTGCAACAGTTTGAAAGCCGCCATAGGAAATCAAATTGTTCATATCTTTTACTGATAACTGTTCTAACAGTTTTTCCCACTTCGGATCATCATAATCGAGTCCTTTTAAGTCATAAAGCGATAATCCATGATCTTTAAATTTGATTGGTTTCGCGTTTTTATCCACATGCACCGAGAAGTCTTTTAATTCCTGCAGCATTTTTTTCGAGGCCTCTTTCGGCTTTGCAACTTGTTTTGGAAGCGTTCCTTCCCAGTCAGCACGCGATACATATTTCACGTCGCCGCGCGAATCATCAAATTGGTTGGTTGCAGCGATTTGATCAGTTTTTCGTTTATTTGTTTGACCATATATGATTGTTTTTGGTACTTGATACTCTTTTTGATCAAGCAAGTCGTGAGCGTTATTCATCAACTTGATCTGATAGTCCCCTTTTTCAAGTAAATATGCTTTTTCATGCTGATCGTCATAGCTTGCCATATCTTCCACGTTTATTTTTAATGTAAGTATCTCTGTTTCACCCGGCTTGAGCAGTTTTGTCTTTCCGAAGTCAGCCAGTACGACGTGGGGTTTTTCAATTCCGCCAGGTGAATAAGGCGGTGTAAAGTATACTTGGGCAACCTCTTTCCCCGCCATCGTTCCTTCATTTTTCACAGCTGCTTTAAGCGTAATCGTTTTGTTATCTGCTTTGTAGTCGACAATTTTTTGGGAAAAGCGACTGTATGAAAGTCCATAACCGAACGGATACTGAACCGACTTTTGGTAAGCTGCTTCGTTTACTTTCCCCGTTTTGTTGTCAACGTAACGTGTTTCATAATAACGATAGCCGACATATATCCCTTCTGCATAATCGATATATTTGTAATGCCATGTGTTATCACCATCTTTAAATGTTGAATTTTTATAGGGAAATTCACCAATATTATAATACGACGGTGCACTGGTTGCATCATATGCATAGGTATCCACCAAACGTCCAGACGGGTTTGTTTCGCCATTTAAGACGCTTCCGACCGCATCAAATCCTGTTGAACCGGGATTTCCGATCCAAAGTGCAGCTTGAATCTTGTCATCTTTCAAAAAACCGAGCTCCATCGGATAAGAAGAATTCACGAGAATGACCACTTTTTTGAAGTTCGTTTTGACCATTTCAAGCATTGCTTCTTCATTTTTTGTGAGTTCAAGATAGTGTTTCCCTTTTGTACCGCCCGCATAGCCTTCCATATCGGTTGCGATATCGGCACCTTCTCCGCTATTGCGCGAAAAAACAACAAGTGCTGTGTCGCTGTAATCCCTTGCACTCTTCAAAAGTTCTGAGCTGTATTCTGATGTTTTCGGCTCATGACTGTTAAAATCTCCGCCGACTAGTTTATGAATGTTTACTTTCTCACGCGGAACATAGCGTTTATCGTAAAATTTAGTTAGCTTAGGGTTAGGTTTAAAACCTGCGTTTTTTAACCCCTGTTGCAACGTGATATTATCAAATTCTTTTCCGCCGCCAGAACCAGATCCTCCGTAGACAACTGCACGAGAACTATAGCCGAATACATTGACATTCCCTTTTTGAAGTGGCAAGATATTTTTCTTATTCTCGAGCATGACGATTCCTTCTGCTTCCATTTGTCTCGTCAATAGCTTCGCATCACCACGTGCTTGTTCTACTTTTGTTTCATCAATTTGTGATTTTGACATATATGTATTGGCTATGAGAGCAAAACTGTTAACGGCAATGCTTATTGTCACAACGACAACAAGCAGCAACGCCATAATGGACCACCAGATTTTTCTGGTTTTTTTTAATTTGATCATGCGATAAATCGAAAGAATAAGTAAGGCTGCTGCAATGGTAACGGTTGCAGCAGTAATCCAAAAAATAACTTGCTGGATATTGATTCCATAAGATGGTTCTTCGCTTGCAGCAAAACTGATCGATGGAAAAAGCATCATCGCTCCCAAAAAAGCAGTCCATCCAAGTGTAACTCCAATTTTCTTTTTCACTGTAATCCTCCCTTTCTTGATCGGAAATTTCAAAAAGGAAACGGTTTCAATTCAATGAATTTAAACACATGTCGATTCCCATTTCAGTCTATCAATCGTCGTTTGATCACAGTAGTTTTTTTGCATAACTTGTTTGAATCTCTGCATAATTTGCATGAAAAAGAGTGCAAGGTAAAACCTCACACTCTTTTTCATATTTATTAGGATTGTTCTTTTTCTTCTTCTGCTTTTTCAGGTTGAAGATCAGATTCTGAAAGCGGTACTTCAAGCAAGATTTGTCCTTTTTTAAGCGGTCGTTTTTTGCCGACAAGAAGCATGAGTTGTAGCATTGTGAAAGCAATTGAGCTCCGTTTTCGGTAAGCAACAAATTTTTGAACCCAATTAGTCACATATTTTGCTTTATAGTTTCTCAATCCTTTAAAGCCATAGAAACCTTGGCTGTAGCGGTAAACAAGACCGGCAAGGCGTTCGCCGAGAAACGCGTACTGTGATTCACCGACATTTGCAAGCGGCGCCATCCCCATATTAAAGGTTTTATAGCCGTCTTCTTTTGCTTGTTCAAACAGCTTGATGAACAAGAAGTCCATGATGCCGGACGGAGCTTCTTTACCATAGCGCATTAAATCAATCGAAGTCAGTTCGTCATTATAAGCTGGCATGATGGAGGCAAAAGCAATGATCTCACCTTCTGGATTTTTTGCAACAGCGATGCCTGCTTGATCAAGATAATACTCATCGAAAAATCCAAGTGAGAATCCTTTTTCTGTTCTGCCGTCAAGCCATTCATCCGAAAGGCTGCGCAGCGTTTTCCATGTTTCTGAACTGTAAGGTGGGGTCAAAATTTCAAAGCTGAATCCTTCGCGCTCGAACTTGTTCATCAGCGCCCGCTCTCCTTTTTTCTTCTTCCCTGAAAGAGAGAAATCCGTCACGTCCACATAGCCTTCTTCGCCAAGTTTGATAAAGTCGAAGCCCATTTCATGAAGGTAAGGAAGCATATCTCCTTGGACTTCATAGAAAACGGGTTTGTAGCCGAAACGGTCAGCTTTTTCCATTAGCTCAAGTATGGCTGCGTTGATCTTCGTTTGATCGCCAACTGGTTCACCCATGATTACCATTTTGTCAGCAATGATTCGGAAAGCAAACAGTACATCGCCGTCTTGTGCCCAAAAGAGTAACTTGTCGCGCAGGAAAATAGTATGGCTGACTTCATTACCGCCCCATTTGGCAAGATGCTCACGAACTTTGACTTCTTCAAACGGTGCGCCGAATGATCGCGGTGTTTGCGACAGGTAAATGTAGATGGCAATGAGGCAGATGACGGCAATCAGCATGCCGATAAAGCCGGTCAGCCAAATGTGTTCGGATGCGATTTCGAGATATTCAGGAATCGCTTTTTTGTGCGCTATTTTCGGCGAGTTGTAAATGCCGATAATGACATAGCCTACTAGGCAGACGACAAAGATAATCGCGTCGAAAATGATTTTGCTCCACGTGTACACAAATTTTTCACGGTAAAATTCTTTACGAGCAAGGAATACACAGAGCAGAACGATTCCAAGGAAAATCGCTTGTTTGATTGAAAATACGCGCGCCAGTGTATTGAAAATTGCACAGCCAAGCACGATTACGGTCGCAATATAGGCTTTTTTGGTCTTGCTTTCGATACTTCTGCCAAGGCCAAGCAAGAGGAAACCGAACGCAACGTTTGTCACTTGAGAAATAAACAAGAAGCTAAACGGCATCAGCTTGTAGAGAAATGGAACGTGATAAATCGCAAACGGCAGAACGGATGAAAGAATTAGCATCAAGCCGCTGAAATAGACGAATAATACAAGAAAACGATGCGCCACTTTTTGCAGAAACAGAAACGGCAGGTTTTCCAGATAGTCATTGAAACGTTTGCCTGCTTTTTGAATGAAAAATAGGATTCCGGCAAGAAATGGGATAATATAATAGAAAATGCGGTAAAACAATAGCCAAACGATTGCCAGTTCTTCTGACACGCCAAGTTGGCCAAGACCGTAAAGCATGACAAGATCGAAAGTCCCTACTCCGCCCGGAACCATTGACACAATCCCAATGACAGACGCAATCACAAATAGCGGAAACACTTTCATCAAATCAACTGGTTCGTTCATCAAAAAACCGATGATGATGAAGCAACCGAATGCAAAGCCCCATTCAAGCAGTGAACCGGCAATTAGCGAGAGTTCACGCTTTAGCGGCAAATCTTCAAACAGCGACTTGCTTTTCCATTTGGTAACAGCAAATAAAATGGGAAAATAAAGTCCGCCGCCAAGAAGCCACGGCCAGTAGTTGCGGAAATGGTCGGCGAATCCCGGAATCGGCAATGTTGCAAGTCCAATCAAGCAATAGATCGAAAGACCGGAAACAAGAAACAACGCAATTTTAGAAATAGCAAGCAAGATTTCCTTGTGCGACGCATTTTTGCCGTAAAAACTTGCGCGCAGTGAAGCACCAAGCACACCGCCAAAACCGCCGATATTGGTAAAGGTATTTGTAATCCATCCTGACGAAACAACATGCATCGTTGAAAATTTGCCCGGCAAAAGTTTCACGATGACAAAATCATAGACGAGCATCGGCGTGACTGCAACGAGTCCAACAATAAGCATCAAGAGAATGTTTTCTGGACTTTGCGCAGTCATATTTTCTTTTAATACTTTGTAGTCAATTGTTGTCGCAATGTTCACCACTTCATAAACAACAAAAATCATGATAAGCGAAACAAAGACGATTTTTACGACTTTACTATTTCTTTGAAAAAAATCATAGGCTTGAAGCAATTTTCCCTTCATTTTCATCCCCCTATTCGCGAATCGCGAGTTATCTTCGTTTTTTACGACCAATCCGTTTACGGAAGTTCGGTATCAAATAAATAATCAAAACTCCAAGCGAGCCGCTTAATGTGTTTAAGATAATATCATCAATATCTGTTGAACGCCCAGACGGAAGTGTCATTCCGCTGAATCCTGTCACGAGCGTTGTTTGAATGAGTTGGACCACTTCGATACCGCATGAAGTCAAAAAGACAATGAAAAGAGCGATACTGCCGCGTTTTACCACTTTGAAATAAAGCAGAAAAAAAAGACAGCGGTGCAAGCATTAAGGCATTCCCGATGATCTGAACAATCGTCGGCATGCTCGGCAAAGTTTGTCTAAAGGTGTTTTCGATCGTTGTGAACGGTTCGAGGTTAATCAGTTCTGTTTGTATGTGAAACTTTCCGGTGTAGGTGCTACTTGCGAAGTCCCCTGCCGAAATATAGGTAACCAGATGGTGCAAAACAAATATATAAAGGATGAAACAAGCAAACCAGATGAAGTCCAGTCCGGTTTTGAGCTGCGCCATCTTTATGAGTATAATAGTAATAATCAGTAAAAATAATCCGTTAACGACGGAGTTAATGAACTCAGCTCGGCTTCCAAATCGCATGGCGAGGAAAATGCCATAACTGAGGTAAAGCAGCGGAAAACTAATCATTATGTATTTTAACCGCTTTTTTTTGCATGCCTTTCCCCCGCCCCCTTTACGATGATTCTTCTAATAGTTTAGCAGATTGGACATGCAAAGAAAAGGACTTATCTGGAACAAGCAGCTTACATTTTCGAAAGAAACTTGTCACATAAACAGCTTGACTTTGACGTTACGTAAAGGTTTAAACTTGAAAGCAAGGAGGTGGTTTTTGTGGAATATACGATTCAAAGTTTCGCAAAACTAGCGGGGGTGAGCACGCGAACGCTTCGGTATTACGACCAAATCGGACTTTTAACGCCGGCAAGAGTTCGGTCAAACGGGTATCGAATTTATGGGGAGAAGCAAGTCAATTTACTTCAGCAGATTTTATTTTATCGCGAAATGGAGCTCGGTCTTCCAGAAATTAAGGAAATTGTGCTGAATCCCGAGTTCGATGCGCAAAAAGCGCTACTTACACATCACGCACAACTCCTCCAAAAACAAAAGCGATTGGAACGTTTGATTGAAACAGTTGAACAAACAATCGAAGCAGAGAAAGGAACGATTACGATGACAGACAAAGAAAAGTTTGCTGCATTTAAGGATGAACTTGTGGAGCAAAATGAAGAAAAATATGGAGAAGAACTACGCGAGAAATATGGCGAAAAAGAAATCGAAAGGAGCAATAAAAAGGTAAAAGGCATGTCGGAAGCTGATTATGCACATGTAACGGCACTGAATGACAAACTGTTTGCGATTTTGAAGGAGATGCAAATCGAAGCAACCGATGAGCTCGTCGAATTAGCCGTAAATGTGCATAAAGAATGGTTAAGCTACTTCTGGCCGGAGTACTCCAAAGAGGCACACATTGGGCTTGCAAACATGTATGTCGAAGATCCGCGTTTTACAGCGTACTATGATGATCGCGCTGGAGACGGGGCTGCTGAGCTACTTCGAGATGCGGTTGTAAAAGTGCTTGGCTAAAAAGGAAATGGAAAGCATCCAAAATCAGATTTTGGATGCTTTTTCAGATATACAGTCAAAAACACTACATTAGTCGTAAAAACCCCTTTTCCCTGTCAATTTCCTTAACATTCGTCCCATTTCTGTGTTAATCTATTCTATAGACAAAAACGAGAGGAGTTCTATTCATCATGACGACCAAAAACTCATCAAACAAAAAACTGCTGCTCAAAATCACCTTATCCGTCATCACTGGCCTGCTTATTTTCTACGGTATTATTGTTTGGGCACTTTTTCAGTAAAAATCAAAAAATAAGGGGACTTAATCATGAAAAAACTGATTTTGCTAGTGCCTTTCCTGTTTATTCTCGGAGGAATTCCCTTGGCAAATCGAATCCATCCGCAGGTCTTTGGTTTCCCATTCGTACTTTTTTTGGATTGTACTTGGGACGCTTCTCGCTTCACTTTCTCTTTTCCTCGTCTATCATCTTGAGAAGAAAAAAGGAGATGAACGCGCGTGACTGCACTTTTTGTAATGTCGGCTTTTTTCATTTTAACGATCATCTTGGCGCTCCTTGCACGCCGCAGACAACAAATGACGCTTCAAAATTGGACAGTCGGTAATCGTAGCTTTAACACGATTTTCGTCTTTCTGCTTACAGCCGGCGAAGTATATACAACATTTTCATTTCTCGGCGGAAGCGGCTGGGCCTATTCTAAAGGGATTTCTGCAATCTATGTTATGGTCTATATTGCCTTATCCTATGTCACTTCCTATTTTCTTTTGCCGCTAATCTGGAAATACGCCCATCAGCATCGACTTGTTTCGCAATCTGATTTTTTCGCTAAAAAATATGAGAGTCGCGGACTTGGTATCCTTGTTGCCCTAATTGGTGTCATCGCAATGATCCCTATTATTGTCATTCAGCTAAAAGGACTTGGTATCATCGTGTCACTCACTTCTTACGGACGCATCCCAATGAATACGGCCATTTTAATCGGCACAGCTGCCATCATTTTATATTCTGTTATTTCTGGGATTCGCGGTGCGGCATGGATTGCCGTTCTAAAAGATTTAATGATCCTATTTGTGATTGTCTTTATGGGCATTTACTTGCCGCTACATTATTACGGCAGCTTTGGCGAGTTGTTCCGTCAAGTTGAAGCTGTTAAGCCCGAACTTTTAACCTTTCCAAAATCAACATACAGCGTCACGTGGTTCATTAGCACGGTCTTATTTTACGTTCTCGGCTTTTATTTATGGCCACAAGTTTTCGCTTCTACTTTCACGGCAAAGAATGCAGATACTTTTCGGAAAAACGCGATCATTAGTCCGCTTTACACATTAATGCTTGTGTTTGTCATTTTGATCGGCTTCACTGCTGTCCTGCAAGTACCAGGCTTAACCGGAACTGACAGCGATCTAGCGTTAATCAAGCTTGCTATTCAAAGTTTCAATCCGTTTTTCGTTGGGATTATCGGAGCCGCCGGCATGCTCACGGCACTCGTTCCGGGGGCAATGCTATTGTTATCCGCAAGCACCCTTGTTTCTAAAAACATCTGGTTCGGGTTAAGTAAAAATCCGCGCGATGCGAAAGTGGCTTTCGTTTCTAAACTGTTTGTGCCGATTCTCGGCTTGTTAGCTTGTCTTTTTGTTTTCCAAGGCGGCGAAGCGCTAGCTGCAATCCTTCAAGTCGGATACAGCTTGATTGTCCAGCTTGCGCCAGCACTGTTTGCGAGCATATTTACGAAAAACCCATTGACGAAACAAGGAGCTGTTGCAGGAATGATTGTCGGTATCCTGATTACGATTTTCATCAGCAATTACAGCATGACACTTGCGACACTGTTCCCAGAGCTACCGACTGCAATCAGTGATATCAATATCGGTTTCTTACCGTTAATTGCTAACTTAGTTATCGCAGTGATCGTCAGCCTATTAACAAGAAAAAACCAGAAATCTGAAGCGCGCTGAGCGGGCTTCAGGTTTCTGGTTTATTTATTTCGTTTCGGATTAGATTTTAATGTTAGCTTAACCACACATTCAACTTGCGCTGTCATCGGGAACATGTCAATCGGTTGCAGATAGCGAATCCGGTAGCGTTTTTCAAGCACCGCTAAATCCCTTGCAAGCGTAGACGGGTTACAAGAGACATACACGAGTTGCTTTGGTTTTGCAGAAAGAATCGCACGGAGAAGTTCATCATCTAGCCCGACACGCGGCGGATCGACAACCACTGCATCTGGTTTATACCCCTCTTTTTGCCAGTCAGAAAAGACTTGTTCAGCCGCTCCGACAACATATTCAGCATTCTCCACACCATTTTTCAAAGCATTTTCCTGCGCATCAAGAATCGCATCACGAACCGTGTCCATTCCGCGTACTTCACGTACATCTTCCGCAAGCGACAACCCGATTGTTCCCGCGCCGCAGTAAGCGTCAACCAAACTTTCATTTCCAGTGAGCGTGAGCGCATTCCGAACTTCGGCGTAAAGCTTATTTGTTTGGCTTGGATTAAGTTGGAAAAAAGCACGAGCCGAGAGATCAAATTGCTGTTCCATAAGTTTCTCTGTCATTTTGTCTTTCCCTGCGAGCCGAACTGTATCCGCCCCAAAAATCAAAGAAGTTTCATCTGGATTGATATTTTGCATCAACGAGACAATCTCAGGAAACTCTGCCGTAATCCGCGCAACAAGCTCTTCCTTGCCATGGAATTTTTCGCGCGTCGTAACAAGAACCAGTTGGACTTCCTTAGTCTCTACGCCGACGCGCACAACGATCGTGCGGATAACGCCGGTTTTTTTTCGTTCATTGTAAGCTTTGATGCCAAGATCATTCAAGTGATCGCGGACAGCATTTGTGATGCGGACTGTCCGCGGATCTTGAACAAGACAGTCTTCAATCGGAACAAGATCATGACTATTTGCGCCGAATAAGCCGGTTTTAAGCCGACCGTCAAGCATCCGCGCTTGGAACTGACTTTTATTCCGGTAGCGAAACGGTTCGTCCATCCCAATTGTATCGCGGATTTTAAGCTTTTCAATCTTAAAATTCGTATGCTTTTCAAGTGCTTGGATCAGCAAGTCTTTTTTCAAATCAAGCTGACCGCTGTAAGCCAGATGTTGAAGTTCACAGCCACCACAAGTTTCATAAATTGGGCAAGGTGGCACTACGCGCAGCTCGGACTTTCGACGGATTTTTTTCACAAATGCTTCGTTATAATTTTTATGAGTTTTCGTTACTTCGACAATCACTTCTTCACCGGTTAAGGCACCTGGGACAAAGACTACGGCTTGCTTGTAATAACCGATTCCCTCCCCGTTTATTCCCATTCGTTTAATTTTGAGTGGAAACTCCTGTCCCACTTCTACGACCGTCCGATTCACTTGCCTCTCCTCCGTTTCATACTTCATTCATACTATCAAAAAATAGTTGTTTTGTCACCGCTTTTTAGTATAATAGGTAAGTATGGCCAAGGTGAAAAGGAGGCCTGTGTGAAAGGGATGGAAAAAAACGTGATTGTACTTGCAGGAATGATTGGAGCTGGCAAAAGCAGCTACACGGAAATGATCGCACGCGAACTTGATTCGACGGCATTTTATGAAAGCATTCAAGATAATCGAATTTTAGAGATGTTTTATGCTGATCAGGCACGCTGGGCTTTTGCACTTCAAATTTATTTTTTAAATACGCGTTTTCGCAGCATTAAAGCGGCACTGCGCGACCAAAACAACGTGCTTGACCGAAGTATTTATGAAGATGCGCTCTTCACTCAAATCAACTACGAGGAAGGCAACATTTCGGCACCTGAAATGGATACCTACCTTGATTTACTCGACAATATGATGGAAGAACTTGGCTCGCTTCCAAAAAAATCGCCGGATCTCTTAATTTACCTTAGAGGAAGTCTCGATACTGTTCTTAAGCGCATTAAACAGCGCGGCCGTCCGTACGAGCAAATCAATGAGAATCCCAGTCTTTTAGAATATTACAAGCGACTTCATGCCCGCTATGATAGTTGGTTTGAAAGCTATGATAAGAGTGCCACCCTCGTCATTAACATTGATGAACTGGATATTACGAACAGTGAAGACGCTTATCAAGTGATGCAGCAGATTCGAACCAAATTAAAAGAAGTTCATCAATACGAATAAAAGAACCGCGCCGGAGCGCGGTTCTTTTATTTAAAGCGTGATTTTTCATAGTTATACGGGATACTAGATCCGACAAGAACATCTTCAATTTTCTCGATAATCAGCCAATCATCCATCGTCCCTTGATGTTCAAATTCGAGCGACTCAATTTCTTCAACATGATCAAACTCGACAAAGCACAAACATTTTTTATGCCAACACTGAATTTGTTTTTCCGTCAGATTGAGTTTTTCTTGTCTGACATGAAGCGCATCAGTAATTTCTTCGTCGCTGAGTTTTGTCAAATTTTCAACAGCCGTTACTTTTGCCTTAACCGCTATCTCGGTTGTTCCTTTTTCCATAAAATAAAGGGTTTCGCCTTCAAAAACGCGGCTGTGCGGAATTTTGCGACCAGCCGCCCCGCGCACAATCATTGTTTTAGTACCTTGTTTGATTTTATCAAGGACGTGCTCGCCTTTTTTTCCAGCATTATCGGTGTATACGAGATGAATCATCTTTTTTTTCCCCCTTGTTCTATCATTTACTACTATTATACCGAGGTTTTTAAATCCTTTGCTTCCCAAACTTTGCCAATTGGCTCTGAAAATGCGAAAAAAGTGAGAATGTTTACCATTCCCACTTTTCCTTAGTTAATTTCGCCGACAGCTCGTTTTTGTTTCAATATCGCTAAAACCGCGTTCAATTCGCCGCCAATCATCAGAATAATCCCTGTTAAATAAAACCATAACATCAAAATAATAATCACACCGATGCTGCCGTATGTCGCTGAATAGTTTGCGAAATTATTTACATAAAAAGCAAAACCGAGCGAAGCAACCGACCAACCGACTGTTGAAAAGACTGCGCCGGGAAGGACACTGAAAAGATGTGTCCGCTTGGCAGGAGCAACCCAGTATAGAAATACAAACACAACGAAGATCACGATAACCGTAATTACCCAACGAATACTGTTCCAGAAATCTAAGACTTCCTTAGAAACATGCAAGTGATTAAAAATAAAAATTCCGATTTGCTGTCCGAATACAAGCAGTACAAGTGTAACGCCAATTGTAGCAATCATTGCGAGCGTAAAAGCCATGGATAAAAAGCGCTGAATAAAATAATTGCGTCGATCTGTCACATTATAAGCTTTGTTCAGTGCCTTCATCACAGCATTCATGCCATTTGAAGCTGACCAAAGCGTTGCAATAATCCCGATTGAAAGTAAACCGCCGTTTCGGTTAGACAAGAGCGAATCCAAATTAGATTCCAGAAAGTTGATAATCTCTTTTGGCGCGAATTCTTGAATCAAATTAAAAACTGAATCTCGGTCAATATTCAAGTAGGCAAGTAGCGTCGCCGCAATAAGAAGCATCGGAAAAATTGAGAACAGCATGTAATAGGCGAGTTGAGCTGCATTTCCAGAAACATCATTTTTGCTAATTTGCCGAACAATAAAAGAAATAATGCGATAAAAATAATTGGTTTGTATTTTTTTAAACACAGTCTTCTCCCCCTCCCTTTAAACATCCCTGATGAATAAGCAAACATATAATTGCAATCTACATACTACCATTAAAAGATATAAAAGTCATCCGATTTCGATCACTTCATTTTTGCGCTTGTCTCACACTTCCCCTATTAAAAGATCAGTGTTAGATTTGACATACGCGCATTAAATGCGTATAATAAAATCGAAAGAGGTGAAACGATTTCCGCTGACATCCAAACAAATGGTGAAACTACTTCATAGAAACGGTTTCCACAAAGTCGTACAGCATGGAATTCATTTGAAGATGTACAGCCCTTTTACGAAGCAAACTGTGATAGTACCTATGCACAACAATGAACTTGGAAAAGGTCTTGAACGAAGTATACTCAAGCAAGCTGGACTTATTTCTCAGAAATAATTTCGATGAAAGCTACCGTTAACGATTAAAGGAGGATGGAACATGGCAATTAATGTCTTATATCCGGCAACGATTGAAGAAGATGGCTCTTTCTTTTTGATTAAATTTCCCGATATTCCAGAAGCCATGACACAAGGGGAAACACTTAAACAAGCATTTGAAATGGCGGAAGAGGTTCTTGGTTTAAGTCTTGAAGATAAAAATGACTTTCCAAAACCAAGTGAGATCAAGGATGTTAGACGGCAATTTCCTGACAAAGAAGTAGCCTTGATCGGACTTGATCTTGCAGCTTATCGTAGAAAATATCATTCAAAAACAATTCGAAAAAATGTCACGATTCCAGAATATTTAGCTCAAATTGCTGAAGAAGAACGGATTAATTTTTCGCAAACATTAACCGAAGCACTTAAAGAAAAGCTCAAAATTTAATCATTGATTAAAAGAAAAGGAGTATTACTCGACAGATGCCGAAAGACCAAATACAATAGGAGATATCTTATATTAAAGGGGAAGAAAAATGAATTTGGAACAGCCCAGTCAAGAAAATGTTAATTTTATGCTAAATCAAATTACGGATAAGCTCAAAATGGTCAATGCTTCGGTTTTTGATCACTTAGAAGCGGATCAAGTAAACTACGAACTGCTTCATGATCTTTATCAGCTGATTGATCGCAAATCTTCATTCAGCCCACGTGAAATGCAGATGTTTGCCGAAGAACTTCGAGCGATTAGAAAGGCTTAGCGGTCAAAGTAAGAAGCCGCAAAGTCGACTATTTCTTTCATTTTATACACTTTTGAAGGCGCAAGCGCGATTGTTTGTTTATGATCGCCATGCGTCTTTTCATATGCCTCGCCCACCTTGATGAATTGATCACTGTCATAGGCTTTTTCTTGATAGTATTTTCTGACGCGTTTGCCATTTTCAATCACAGCTGCATTGGCTGTTTTAAGCGGAATTTTACTCGAAAGTTCTTCCGCCAAGTGAAGCGATGTATTTTTGTCATTGTCAACGCCGAACAAAATGATTTTGCTTGCTTCGATTTCGTAAAGTTTCCCAAGAGGCGAGTTTTTCCCAAATCCATGTTCTAAGGTTTGTCCTTCAAGAATCCAGTCCGCATGTTTGCCCCACGCTGTGAAGGAGTAGTATGGATGCTCGCTTCGCTTCACATCTTTAAGTGCTCGAAACGTCTCTGCAATGACGCCCATATTGGCACTTGGCGTCCTATCTTTATCATACACGGGCGTTTCAGCTTGAATTGTATCCCACCATTCTTCTGGAACCGGCGGATTTTCCCAATCTTTTGGATCGCTAAGCCCAGCTGTTTGAGCCGGCATCACGAGTGTCCCCTCTTCTGTCAAAAGCGACTGCAGCGCATCAATCACAGCAATTGCCCCGCCGCAAACCCATCCTGCTTGCGAAAGCGAAGCATGAAAGATAATTGAGTCCCCTTTTTCGATTCCGACTGCTGCAAATTCTGCTTGGAGACGGGTCACTGTGTAAGGCATAGTCGAACGATGAATCGATGCTTTTTCACTCATAAAAATTCCCCTTTTTCAGAAAAAAGCTGCAACAAAATTTCGCTGCAGCTTTTCTTATTTTTATTCATTTTCGCCTTGATAAGTTAAGATTTCCGGTCCGTTTTTTGTGATCGCAATCGTGTGCTCGTATTGTGCAGAAAGTGAACCATCAACGGTTCTTGCTGTCCACCCGTTGTCATCCATTTTCGCTTTCCAGCCGCCGATGTTGACCATTGGTTCAATTGTGATCACCATGCCTTCTTTAAGACGCGGTCCCTTGCCTGCTTCACCGTAATGCGGTACTTCAGGTTTTTCATGCAAAGTAGGTCCAATTCCATGACCGATAAATTCGCGAACTACACTCAAGTTTTCGCCCTCCACGTAGGTTTGAATTGCATGACCGATGTCGCCAATCCGGTTGCCGACTTGCGCCTGTTCAATACCGAGGTAGAGCGATTTGCGTGTTACTTCCATTAAGTGCTTCACTTCGTCAGAAACTTCGCCTACTGCATAGGTCCATGCTGAGTCTGCAAGCGCTCCGTGATAATTTACTACCATATCAACTGTGATAATATCTCCGCTTTTCAGTTCTTGTTTGCGCGGAAATCCGTGACAAATTTCATCATTTATACTTGCACAAGTCGCATATTCGTAGCCTTCAAAACCTTTTTGTTCTGGAGTTGCGCCTTGACTGCGTAAATATTTATCTGTGAAAACTTCAATATCCCAACTCGTAATGCCGGGTTTAATCATTTTTGCAATTTCTTTATGTGTATCAACTAAAATTTCGCCTGCTCTTTTCATTTCATCAATTTCGCGGCGTGATTTAAGTGTTATCATTTCGTTCTTCATCCTCTCCTCGAAAATCCACTATCCTTAATTATAACGCTAGACGGTTAGAAAAGAAAGTATTCTGCAAAAAAAGGTTGCAGAATCTCACGAGACATTTATAATAGAAGTATTAGTGAATCCAAGTTGATAAGTTATCCATTTTGAATAGCTTTTTCACAAAAATCTTCAGAAAATGGTGGTATACAAATGGCAAAAGTGATGATTGTTTACGCAAGCATGACGGGAAATACACAAGAAATCGCTGACATTCTTGGTGAAGAACTCGAAAAATACGATATCGAAGTTGAAATTGAGGAATGTATTAATGTTGAACCGGAGGAACTGCTTGACTATGATGGCGCGCTAATTGGTGGCTATACGTATGATGATGGTCAACTTCCAGATGAGTTCGTTGATTTCTATGAAGACATGGCAGATGTTGATTTTTCCGGAAAAGTTTGTGCTTCTTTCGGTTCTGGCGACACATTCTATGATGAATTCTGCTTAACGGTTGATCTCGTTGAAACACGTCTAAAAGAGCAAGGCGCAACGGTTCCGGTTGAGGGACTAAAAGTTGACCTTGATCCAGATGAAGACGATGTGGAACGCGCAGAAGTTTACGCAAAGAAATATGTCGATGTACTGCTTGCAAATGAATAAAGCCAAAAAACCAGGTGCCAAGGCGCCTGTTTTTTTATGTAAAACGCAGTTGATGAAATTTCAGCATTTCAAGTAAACAATGCGAATGTCTGATTTCACTTTTGCTTTCGTGGAATAAAGACAAACAATGCCAAAATGCTACATACGGTGCACGCTACTGGTCGAAGGAACATCCACGATGCATAAACCGGCTCCATGAAAAAGCCGCTAAAGGCAAGCAATCCCCATAACACAACAGCAATGACGCTTAAGTTCCGATTGTTTTTCCCGAAGAAATACAGCACACTCGCGATAATCATTCCAGGCGTAATAATATAACCGAAGACTTCCATCGCCCGGTCGGAAATGTTAAATATGTTGATTTGTACGGTATCCGCAATGGTAAATTGATTGGCCAAGCCTACAATGGCAATGACTACGGATAATAAGCTGATAAATATTCTCATAATTCATCCCATTCCGTTTTCTTTTCATTATACCAAAAATTTGGTCCAGAGGGATACAGATTTACTAGGGGGACTTGGAAATCCTAAGCGGATATGTTGTCGCTCTTTTCAGCAAAAGGTGAAAACTTCTTAGCCTGTGTCAGAATTTATCGAAATCGCTTGCACTGGCGTTGCTTTCCTGTTCGTTTTGAGATACTATTATTTTATGATCTTTCAAAGAGAGGTGTGACGTTATGTCATCATTTAATGAAAAATTGGAAAAATACGCTGAACTTATCGTGAAAACGGGTGTAAATGTTCAGCCTGATCAAAAAGTTGTGATTAATTCAAGTATTGAATCTGCCCCGCTTGCGCGGTTAATCACGAAATACGCATTTTTAGCGAAAGCTAGCGATGTGATTATCAACTGGAGCGATGAAGCTGTTACGCTTGAACGCTATAAGGGCGCTCCGTTAAAAACGTTTGAAACAGCTCCTCGGCACCGTGTCGCTGAACGAACAGAGCTTGCTAAGGAAGGCGCTTGTTTTATTTCTATCGTTTCTGAGGACCCAGACCTGTTAAAAGGTGTGGATGGCGAAAAGATTTCTGCTGGGCAAAAAGCAATGGGCGCCGCTCTTGTCGAGTTCCGCGAAATCATGATGGCGAACATTGTGAGCTGGACTGTTGTTGCGGCTGCATCAAGTGGCTGGGCTCAAAAGGTATTCCCTGATCTTCCGGAAGCAGAACAAGTTCCGAAACTTTGGGAAACGATTTTTGAAACAACTCGAATTAATACTGAAAACCCGATTGCAGCTTGGAAAGCGCATGATGATACACTAAACGCGAAAGCTACTTCATTAAACGAAAAACAATTTAAGACGCTACATTATACAGCTCCGGGAACAGATCTTTATATCGGATTACCGAAAGATCACCTTTGGGTCGGAGCGGGCAGTTACAATGAAAAGGGACATGAATTTATGGCGAATATGCCAACGGAAGAAGTTTTCTGCTGTGCTGAAAAGACAAGCGTAAACGGCTATGTTTCTAGCACAAAACCGCTTAGCTATGCAGGAAACATTATTGATAATTTCACACTGACATTTAAGGACGGTAAAATTGTCAAAGTCGAAGCTGAGAAAGGTCAAGCGATCTTAGAAGATTTGGTTTCAACAGACGAAGGTTCTCACTATTTAGGTGAGGTTGCGCTCGTTCCTGATCCATCGCCAATTTCGCAAAGCGGCATTCTCTTCTATAATACGCTGTTTGACGAAAATGCTTCAAATCACTTGGCAATCGGAAGTGCTTATGCTTTCAATATTAAAGGCGGAGAAAACATGTCGCGTAAAGAGCTTGATGCGCGCGGTGTGAATACAAGTCTTGTACACGTTGATTTCATGATCGGGTCTAGTGAGATGGATATCGACGGTGTGACTGAAAGCGGTGAAACTATCCCTGTCTTCCGCGGCGGCGACTGGGCCTTCTAATTCTTTTTCTTTGTACATATGCCGATTCGTTTCTTTTCATAAAAGAGAAACTTGAAAACTCGAATCGAAAGAAGGTATATGGATGAAATTTAAAGATTGGGATATAAATTTAAAAGTGCGTTTATTTGGGGAAGCACTGCTTGATATTTCTTTTTGGACGGTCTTTCCCTTCTTAACGCTTTATTTTTCTGATTCGCTTGGACGCACGCTGACTAGTATGCTTCTAATCGTCTCACAAATTTTAGCAGTGATTACAGGACTCCTCGGCGGCTATTTTGCGGATACGTATGGCAGAAAGCGGATGATGAGTATTTCTGTAATTGGTGAAGGCATCGGCTTTTTGATTTTCGCACTTGGCGCAACTCATTGGGTCGACTCCCCTTACCTCTCGTTTTTCGGCTTTACACTTGCGAGTATCTTTATGTCGTTTTATCAACCTGCAAGTCAGGCGATGATCGCAGATGTGGTCGATCCTCGCTACCGGAGTCATGTCTATTCAATTTTTTATATGATGATCAATGTAGCCGTTGTTATCGGACCGATTCTTGGCTCGATTGTCTTCCATGACTTTACGGTTGAGACATTGCTTGCCATTGCCTTTTTTGACCTCGTTTTATTGTTCTTACTGCAAAAATTCGGTCATGAAACGGCTCCGCTTGCTCTAAATCCTGAGCTTCGCAAAGCGCAAAGCGACAAATCGCTTGCAACTGTTCTTTTAGAGCAAATTAAAAATTATAAATTGATTTTTAAAGATAAGATTTTTTTCCTTTATATTTTAGCAGGTGTGATCATTGCACAAGCGACGATGCAGCTTGATTTGCTATTCCCGCTTTTTATTAAAGAAGTGATTGGTGAATCGACACTTTTTGGAATCACTCTTTCCGGCGAACGACTTTTTGGAATCGTGGTTTCAATCAATGGATTTTTCGTTGCGGCTTTGACTGTCATTGTTTCGCGCCTTATGAGCCGTTATCGTGAAAAGCTCGTCTTTATGAATTCTTCTTTTCTTTACGGCGTAGCTCTCTTCTTGTTCGCTGCTGTTGCCACTCCGTGGGGAGCGATTATTGCTATCATCTTGTACAGCTTTGCCGAACTGATGACAGTTGGAATTCAACAAAATTTCGTTTCAAAATTGGCGCCTGAGGATAAACGGGCAATGTATTTTTCAGCAGCTGGTCTTCGGTATACGCTTGGAAAAGTCATCGCTCCGTTTGCCATCACCATCTCGGCATTCATCGGCTATTTCTTTACGTTTATCATTATCGCCGTGCTTGCTGTTATTAGTGGAATTATTTACTACGTAATGTACAGCCAATATGAAAGAAGTTCGCGAGCACTCAAGTAAAAAGAGTGCTCGTTTTTTTGTTTATTTAACAATTTCGTATCATTTTATTACTTTTCGTTTAGCTAAAAAGATGATAGGGAAAAGACACTAGGACGAATTTTTTAAACTGAAAAAAAATGTTAGAGTTAGAAAGTTAGGTGTATAAATGTTTGGGACAACTACTATTGGTATTGATTTAGGAACGGCGAACATCCTGGTGTATAACAAAGAAAAAGGTATTATTTTAGATGAACCTTCTGTTGTTGCTGTAGATACGCGCACGAAGGAAGTTATTGCTTTCGGGCATGAGGCAAAAGAAATGACTGGGAAAACTCCTGCTAATATCGCCGTAATTCGGCCAATGCGCGAAGGGGTAATTGCTGATTTTGATGTCACAAGTGGATTACTGCAGCACATTATGAGGCGAATCAGTGCGAAAGAAAGTCAACTGCGCAAACCCAATGTCATTGTTTCGACACCGAGCGGAGCAACCTCTGTTGAACGTCGAGCGATTCATGATGCAGTACAAGCTATCGGCGCAAAATCGGTTGTTTTAATGGAAGAACCTGTTGCAGCGGCAATCGGAGCTGATTTGCCGGTTGAAGAACCCGTTGCGAATACGATTGTTGATATCGGCGGCGGCACGACTGAGATTGCTATTATCTCATATGGCGGGATTGTATCGAGCACTTCGATTCGAACTGGCGGAGATCATATTGACGAAGAAATCATCAATTATATTCGCAAGCAGTATAATTTGTTAATCGGAGAGGCAACGGCTGAACGCGTTAAAAAAGAGCTTGCTTATGCACCGATTCCACATGAGGAAATTCGCACGGAAATCCGTGGACGCGATCTTGTCACGGGGCTTCCGGAAACAATTACCATTACATCAAGTGAAATCCAAAGTGCGATTGAAGAGTTGCTTGAACGCGTACTTGAGGCCATTCGGATGACACTCGAAAAATGTCCAGCTGAGTTAAGCGGAGATATTGTTGACCGTGGTATTGTGATAACAGGTGGCGGATCACTGATCAAAGGCTTCCAGGAGTGGCTTGTGAGCAAGATTGACGTTCCGGTACATATGGCACCAAATCCACTAGAATCCGTTGCAATCGGCACAGGAAAATCGCTCGGCTACATTAAAGCAATGACAAAATGAAGAAATTGAGCCTGCCAGCCTAGTGTTGGTGGGCTTTTCTCTTGTAAAAATTGAAGGTTTTTGCTAGACTAATTTTGTTGGGCTTCTTTCTGAAAGCCTCCCTAACAAACTTGTCCCCTTAGTAAAAAGGATATTACAAGACCCTCCTAAGGTTTAGTTGCAGGTTCGATTCCTGCAGGGGACGTTATATAGCATACAATAAAGTGTTGTTTAAGAACGAGTTTCGCATGTTAGCGAAGCTTGTTTTTTTGTTTTGTAAGCTGAAATGTTCGATGACACTAAGCATTTTATAATACAAACAATCGCCTTTTCGAATGGTAGGTAAATAGATATAAAAAACCTTATCTAAAATGAGGGGTTGTCGTTTCGTTTAGCAAAATACACGTGCGGAACTCTAACTAAGTGTTTTTTATCCAAGTATTAAAAATTGATAATGTGTGGGAATACCGTCCTCGCAAAAAACAAACGGCAAAAGCCTAAGCTCATGCCGTTTTGTTTTAATTGTTTAATATCTTTTCTAGTCGTGTCCTTTCAATGAAATCCAATAGAGCATCTGACTCATTATCATATTTAGCTACCGATGTATCTACAATTGCTGCTCTTTCGTCCGCAGCAGCAACAAACCATTTGTTAAATTCTTCGTAGATCACTATATCACCTGGTTGTATGGAGCCTTCACCAAACCAGTTATATTGTTTAATTTTTTTCGTCCTGCAAGATTTTTTTTTGCTTCATCTTTCGTCATCATCTGCACTCCTCAATGTATTTTTTTAAGTAGCCCAAGTCCTTCTAACTGTTCCACGGAAAGGGGCAATTTAATCTGTAATCCCCCACCAGAAGAATCAAAGCCTGGTGCAATCTTTCCAATCTCTGCTTGGAGTTTTGAATAATCTCCTTGCATATATTTTTTTACAGTCGCTTCTACTTTAGTTTTAAGCTCTTGGTTTGTACAGTTATCGATATAGGATTTTACGTTAGAAAAATCCCCTACCACCTCATATTGATGATATTTTGAACTATCTTCTAAGAAGGGGAGCGATCGTTCATCATATGAATATTTTACTCCATTTTTAACCGGAGAAGTGTATGTACCATCCGCTGGTCCATAACGATCAAGCACATCTTTTATTCGAGGTACATGTTTTTCTTTCATTATCTTACCATCTATCGTCGTCATATAACCACCATTAGGAACCTGTTTCCAATCTATTCTCCCTTCTGAAGAAAGAACATTTGAACTTTTAGGTATTTGAATATCTTCCGGCCACTGTCCAGTTTCTTTGAATCTTTTTGCTAAGTCAGCCTCTATATTTTCTAGATATTTTATAAGTTCATCGATATTACATTTTGCTTGCTTAAATAGCTGAGAATCATAAATTCTTCCATCCTTGCTTCCACCAAGATTCAAGTCAAATTCCTGCATCACTTTCTTCAGTACCTTTTGGCTGTTTCCATTCACCGGAACAGCTCCAACACCTGGCACCGCGAGTTGTCCACGTGGCGGAAGATTCAAGCTATCACCTAGACGGTTGAGCTCTTTCTTAACCACTGTCTTACCTGTATGTACCGGTTCTTTTAAAGCCGCTTTTAGTCCTCTTATTCGCGTAAGCGCCATTTTGTTCCCTTGCACGACAAGATCGTTCACATTTTTCAATGGCGGACGCATCAGTCGTTCCAGCGCTGAACCTGTTGGAAGCCCCTTGATTCCGGCAGAAAAAGCCTTCACTGCTGGAAGCATATCCGCAACGGATAACGCCCCTCTCATCGCTCGTTCGGAAGTCTCAAGCTCTCTGCCACTTACCCAGTCTTTTCCCGAAATTGCCGTACCAAGCTCCAAACTGCCATACGCCGCCCCGATCGCCAGTCCGGCAGGCGGACAGAAAAGCGCAACCCCAACAATGCCCACGGTCACGATGACATTCACCCAAAACTCTTTCTTCTGCTGTTCGTCCTTGATCGACGTATACGCAAACGCTCGCGTGTTCAGCATCGCCGCTCGAAAATCGTTCTCTGAAACCGTCTCATCCGGATTCAACTTCTTCCATTCCTGAAACTGGTTTTTCAACTCGTCTGCATAAAAATTACTCCCACTAAACAAGTCATCCATGGTCACTTCTGTTTTCGGCACTTCCCGCTGTTCCTGCGTATAGCTATTCACAAAAACTGTTTCCGTCTTCGTCGCCCCAATCCGATTCGTCGTGGTAAACTTGGAGGCATCCAAGTTCCGCATGCCTTCCACAAATCGATCTAGATCTTCAAAAAACGGCTGATCAATTTTGGTATGAACAAGTTCACCCACCCGCCCAGAAAACCGATGAAGCACCTCAAAATCTTCAAACACGGATTGAAGCTCTTTTTCTGAACTCGTATGACGGAATGAAATCGCCCCATCACAATCCAAATCGCGAATCATTTCCTCGACATCGTCCAAGTTCTCGGACGCTTTCTTTAGCTCATCAATGGCCCCTTTTCCCCAAACGCCTTTCCCGATTAAGTTCCCGATACTCTCATGCGCACGGTCAAAATCATCTTCCTTGTACTCAACATCTTTCATGCTGTACACTCACCTCTTTGTTGTATTCTAGTTGTACGTTTCCAGTGTAACATACGACGCGGGATATACATGTGACTATTTGATGAAATCGTCTAGTAACAAGACAAAAATGGCATAAAAAATAACCCCATCCATTCGGACAAGGTCAACTCATAATCCGTTACTAAATCTCGAAGAGTACAAAAACCTCAAAATAAACGTCTTTAGATTAAAGTCTCGCTCTATAGCAGTATTTTAGCAGGAAATCAGATTTCTGTCTTTTATACTAATCAGATGTTTACTGCCAAAGTAACGATGCCTACAATTGTAACGAGTACCAACGCTTACTCGTTTTCATACCAATCATTTCGCTGTTTTCTCCATTTTTCAAAGCAAGCACATCTGAATAGAAACTAATTCATCCAAGTCCTCGCTCTTTTTTACAAAAAAAGCTACGGTCTTTTTCTCAGAAAGTCTTGACGCTTCCTTTAGGGAAGCGCTTATAATAGAGACAGACTATACGGAAAGAAGGGATAGGGAAACTATGGATAATAACTTGATTAAAATTAGAGATGTTTCGGTGAAATATGATGTGACTGCGCGTACTTTGCGTTATTATGAGGATATGGGGCTCCTCGATAGCACTCGGAGCGAGGATGTCGCTTACCGAATGTATGATGAAAAAGCTGTGAGACGACTTGAGCAAATTTTGATTTTGCGCAAACTGAATATTAGCATTAAAGATATTAAGCGCATTTTTGATGCTTCCGGTTCTGAGGTTGTATTAGATGTGCTCGGGAAAAAAGTCGACAGTATTGATGATGAAGTCGCTCTTTTACATGAACTGAAAGATATTGTGCTCGATTTCATTCAAGAAATAGAAAAAATGAACTTTGCCGACAATTCCGATATTAAAGAACTGTACGACAAGGCGAAAGACATTGAAACTCAATTTGTTAGCGTAGACTATATCGGCAAGCCATCCAATGTCAATCGTTTAATCGAAATAACAAGTAAGCTCGATAAGAAAGTACCTGATGTTATGGTAGTCAGAGTTCCGGAATTTAAAGCCGTGTCGTCCGGTGAGCACTCCTGGGAAGAAATTTTTAAAGAAGGAGGCTATATGTTCCAACTTTGGCAGCATTATAATCTGTTTAAGACCGTTATTTTTGATTGTTTAGATTTTACACTCGCGAAGGAAGATCGCGGAGAAATGATTTGTGCGGTGAAAGACGAAGTGGTTCAAGCAGATGTTGCTCCTTTTGAATTGATTGATTTCCCAGGTGGATTGTATGCCATGGCCGTTAGTATTGATGAAGATGATGAAAGTATTGAAAAAGTACATAAAAAAATCCATAAGTGGCTTGAAACCACTAATTTTGAACTCGATGATACCCGTAGCTTCATGTTCAATATGCCTTACCTCGACGAAGAAAATCTTCACCAGCAAGATATTGAGAAGGGACTGGGTTATAGGCAAATGCAGCGGTATGTCCCTATCAAGCTGAAAGAAGACTAACAAATTTGTACGTTTTTCAAAACTATGGGGAGAATCGTTAGAACAAGGCACGAAATATTTTATCCTGGTTGCAAATGGAGAAAAATGAACCATCTGATTATTAGAAAAGACAAAATGGGATTTTATGCTAGAATATTGCTATAGAGCCAAATCTCAATCTAAAGACGTTTATTTTGAGGTTTTTGTACTCTTAAAGATTTAGTAGCAGTAAAACAATCCGAGGAAAAAATAAAACAGGGTAAACGTTTTTGTACTCTTAAAGATTTAGTAGCAGTAAAACAAGCAGGCCGGACATTCAAAGGAACGTTTGGTTTTTGTACTCTTAAAGATTTAGTAGCAGTAAAACGACTTATTGAACAAGTTGGCAAGCGGTAAGGTTTTTGTACTCTTAAAGATTTAGTAGCAGTAAAACAATTCAATAGTATCATTATCATAGTAATCAGTTTTTGTACTCTTAAAGATTTAGTAGCAGTAAAACAATTCAATAGTATCATTATCATAGTAATCAGTTTTTGTACTCTTAAAGATTTAGTAGCAGTAAAACAGAACAACAGAAGAATCAATCAAAAACGGGGTTTTTGTACTCTTAAAGATTTAGTAGCAGTAAAACTTAGTTCGAAAAATAAGACTTTCGAGCTTAGTTTTTGTACTCTTAAAGATTTAGTTGCAGTAAAACTTCTGAATTAGAAATTATTGATAGATATGAAGTTTTTGTACTCTTAAAGATTTAGTAGCAGTAAACTCTTTATGATTAAGGCAGATACTTTTCTTAGTTTTTTCAACAAAGTTAACGCTCTTTACTAGGGGTAGTTGTGTTTTTGTACTTTTTACGATTTTAGTAGCAATAAAATCAGTTTGTCCTTTGGTTCGGTCTAAATGGTTGAATGAATTCCTAGGGCAAAAGAGATGGTGGAAATATGCAACCATCTCTTTTTTATGTTTATCACGATAAAAAAAACCGCCTCCCCTAGACGGGAAAGCGGTTTTCGATTGTTTCATTTCAGCTGTTATTTCTTCTTCTCTACTAAACGGAAATGCTGCCAAGGGCGAATTGTTTCAAGTAAATAGCGTTCTTCTGGAACGATACGTGCAACAACGTTTGTATTGCCGGAATTTTCCATTGCTTGAAGTGCTACTTGCATTTCGCCTTTATAGCGCTCATAGCCGTTGTTATCAATTGTCACATCTCCAAGTTCAAGCGAAACTGTATCATGCGGCGCGAAATCAAATTGTTTGTAATTAACACGCGTCATCGTCGAACGAACGACATAGGCCGATACGTCACCGCGATTGAAGTGTTTTTGTGTCAAGACGATTTCTTTCTCAACGTCCGTCGTTCCTTCCAAAAACTCAACGCTTAGTTGAAGTTCGTTGCGGTTTAATTCGCTCAATGCTTTAAGCTCTTCTTCTGATGCAAACATGTTTCCAACGATCACATCATCAATTAAGCCCGTATTCCACAAGTCTTTTGCTTGGACTGCGATATCCATGCCGCGGTGTTCTTCAAGTGTTGGAAGGCCGCCGTCAACGACAAACCATGGGCCGTATTTACCGTGGTTTGATGACACGAATGCCGCCGTGCGAAGGTTTAAGTCTTTAAACTGCTTGCTTGAACGGAGGAAATGCTCGCGTGATAAGGCTGTATAGCGCCGCGGATAAAAGTTGTGGCAACCGATGATGTTTGCGCGGTTCGCTTGGTAACTCAAAATATTGTCTACGTAACGTGTGCCGTTACTAATGTTTAGCTCAATCATCAAATCCGTATCGTCAAATGACATCGCCGCTTCTTCTGAACCGGAAAAACCAAGATCAAGTCTTAGTCCCGATAAACCGATTTCTTTAAAACGATCCAGCTCTTTATAGGTAATATTCAAGGATTCAAAAACGGTTGGATCAACATCGGCAATAACTTCAAACCCAAGTTCGTTTGCACGTTTGCAAATCGTCTCAAGCTTTGCGAATTCTTCTTTGTCGTTCGCAGAAATCAAGCAAGTGAAAATACGGCTGAAACCATATTTTGCTGCCATTTCTACATATTGAAGCGACTCTTCAAGAGCCACATGTTGCGGAAAAACCGAAATTCCTAATTTTCTCATCTTCTAAAATCCTCTCTTTCTTGTAATCCGATTTATTTCAAACGCTTTCAGTTTCTATCAGCCCTATTCTTCCATCATCGTATAGGCTTGATTTAACACATTTTTACCATCCATCGTGCCGTAATCAATCGCATCGATAATTTCAATCGGAATCGAGCGCGCCCCGAATTTGCGTTTGAGGCTTGTAGCTAAAAAGCGAACCTGCGGAGCAAGTAATACCACATCAACTTCTGATGCATGTTTTGAAACATCCGCTTCAGCAACGGCGATTACTTCTGCATCAAGTGCATTCGTTGCAATTTCTTCCTGCATCTTCTTTACTAATAAACTCGATGACATGCCTGCAGAACAAATTAACATAATTTTTTTCACGCTTTTCTACCTCCAACAGCTTTTTTTTGCTGTCTTATTCTTCTTAAGATGCAAGTTTTATGCCAATCAAAATCGGACTAGACAGCATGATCGGCGCATTTAATCTTACACAAGCGCTTGCCGCCAAGTGTGTATCAGATACACACTTGGCAAAAACGCCTATTCGCCGCTTCCCGCTCCAACACGGTTCGCTAGCATCATTTGTGTTAAATAAGCAATTTCAGATTGCGGAATCGTTATTTGATACTCGCGTTCAACGTTCTCCATCATTTGTTGCGTCACTTGCATCTCGACCATGTGCTGTTTCACAAATTCATTTAAATCCGGAAACTCCCGGTCAACGGCGCCAAGCTGCACGCGTTCGATCAGGAAGGCTAGATGAAGTATCATACCGATATCGACACCCGGCTCTAAGATTAAATTAAGCTGGATTTGCAGTTCTGAGATCAGCTTCCGCAAAAAGTAAACCAGTTCTTCAACGGAATCTACGGCTGTTAAGTTTCCGGAAAGTGAAGCAATCAGTTTTTCATAAGGGACTTCATCGCTAATAATTCGTTTCGCAATGTCAAGCCCACCATCGGAAAAGACTTCAAGCGCGCTGAAGAAAGGAATATTTTGATACTCGAATTCCACGGAACCCATAATCGCCAAAATGTTGTATTCTTCCATCAGCTGGTCAATCCGTTCACGGAAAGCGTCTTTATGCAAAAATTGCAGTAAAATAATTTCAACTTTGCTTTCATCAATGATCGGCGCAATTCGCATCCGCAACTGTTCTGCCACGCCTTCGCCGGTAAAGCACGTCAAGATCACAGCATTTTTCGCCGGTTTCGTCCGTAGCACATGCGCTTTGTATTTATTCTCAAACAGCTGTTGGCAGCTTTGATAAATGTCTTCAAGACCGCGGCCGAGCGACGCTTTTCGGATCGCTTCAAGCACAACCGGTGTACTCGTCATCGTCACAGTTTTTGTGCGAATTCCCAGTTCTTCGGTGAGCATATTGCCGAAAGAGGTGAGCGAACCCATATCCGACAATATCAACACGCCTTTTTGCGGATTCAGTTTCAGCACGCGATTTTTCACTTTTTCATACATCGTTTTAACATCCATCGTAAGTGGCATATCAATCGCCGTTCCGCTTTCGATGCTGAGCAGTTCCTGCACCGTTTCGACCATGCTTGATGCGGTACTTCTGCCGTGCATCAAAACGAGTACTTCTACTTGCGATTCGCTGACGAACATTGAATCAACTACTTCTGCGGTTAAGAACATCGTGAGAAAACCGATTTCATCAAACGGAATTTCGATGTTCAGCGCTTGTTCGATCGTCGTCGAAAGTTCAATCGCAACTTGGAACTCTTTAGGATATTTTTTACGGACATTGTTCAGATCTGGATGGACGATATGCTTTTGCTCACGGATTCGCTCGATCGTACTTTGCAGATGAAGCGAAAATGCGAACTTCATTTTATCATTATAGCTTCTTGAAAGCCGTTTTTCTGCGATGTCATAAACTTCTTCCGTCAGCTCCCAAACCTCGGGATCAATGATTTCTTTAGCCGTTTGCTGCGTCGGAAGTTGCACCATGTAGTCGTGAAAATACTGGTCAACGTCCACGTAAAGCTCAGCCTCGAGTTCACTTTGGTCTTTTCCTTCTTTTAGTAGCTCTTCAGCCTTATCTTGGATCGCTTGATAGACATCGTTCAACTCGACGTGCAAATCTTGGCTTGCTTCACTCGCATCAGCAAATTTAAAGATCGTCTTATTAATGTCGATTAAGCGGTTCAGTTTTTCCGGTTCGTCTTTCATGTGAAGCAAACCTTTTTGAACATGAATCGGTAAATCGTCTTGTTCAATTAAAATATAATTGGCGGCCTTTGTTTTATAATGCAGGAAAGCCTTCGCACAAGCTAGTTTCAAATCCCGCTGTAGCTGACCAACGTTGGCACTTGCATGATACAGCAAAAAGGCAATCAAAGCTTGACGATGCACACGAATTGGTTGATTTAACCGCCGCGCTTCTTGCTTTAAAAAGAATTCTACCATTTGGTAACGTTCCTCAAGATTACGTTCTGAAAGCTGAGGCAGCGTAATCGTCATCGGAATTCGTCGCGTAAATGTTTCAAGCAAGAAGTTATCTGGTGATTCAGTTGTTGCTCCAATGATTTCAACTTGTGCCCGGTGCACCTTGGCACTTTCGCCAAGTGGGCGATATTCCCCTTTATCAATAAAGGTAAACAGCATTTCTTGTCCTTCAGGCGGCAAGCGGTGAATTTCATCAAGGAATAGAATCCCTCCGTCTGCTTGTGCAAGCAGACCTTCACGTGTTTCTTCCGCCCCCGTATAAGCACCTTTTACAACCCCAAAAATATGCCCGAACAACAGCTGCGGGTTTTGTGCGTAATCGGCACAGTTAAACGAAATAAACGGAGCTTCACTTGGGATCATCGCCGATTCCTTCGCAAATTGATACATACATTCTGCAAAAAGCGATTTCCCTGTCCCCGTTTTTCCGAGAATTAATGTGTGTAAGCCATTTGGCGGATATAAAATCGCCGCTTTAGCTTGCTGGATACTGACTTTCAAACTTTGCTCAGAACCGATCAAGCGATCAAATGCAGTTCCCTCTGTCTGCTCGTTCTGAATCCCTTCCGCCGCTTGCTGTTTTGCTTCGTAGTAAACCGGCTTCCCGGAAAGTTTGTCAATCTTTTGTTCTTTAAATAAATCGTTCAAATAACGGCTGGCATTTGCTCGGTCCATCCCGAGTTTGCTTGCTACGTCAATCGCGGTAACCTTTTGATTCAGCTCATTTAAAAGCTGTAGCACTTCATCTTTTCTACTCGCCATACCACTCGCTCCTTTAAACTCTCTGCCCCTATTATACACTTTTACACACATAACAAGCAATAGGGTATTTTCAACAAAAAAACCGCTGAATTCAGCGGTTTTTCTTCTTAGAACTGGACTTCGAAACTGGTTTCGCTTGTCCCTTTTTTTGATTGGATTTCTTTTCTGCCATTCCACGCTTCGATTTGTTTTCCTCAGGCAGCGCAAGCCTTCCTTGGAAAAATCGAACAAGCTGACCATCTTTCCCAAGCGCTCGCAAGAATTGCTTCAAGGTACGGATTTCACGCTGATTGACAAACGAAATGACAATCCCGCGTTTCCCCATTCGGCCGGTTCTTCCCGAGCGATGTGTGTATTCTTGTTCGTTTTTTGGCAGATCATATTGAATCACGTAAGGCAAATCGGGAATATCGAGTCCCCGTGCCGCAATGTCTGTTACAACGAGATAAGTCAGCTTTTCGTCTTTAAAGTCACGCAGCATTTTTTTGACGCGTATCTTTGCGGATATCACTATGAATTCCAGCCGCCTTGACCCCATCATATGCGAGCTTATCGAGCAAAATATCCATCCGCGGCTTATCCCTTACAAAGACGAGCGCCCGCATTTCATCAATTTGACTTAACCGCCGAATCAGCGTGGCTTTATCGCGATTTTCGACATCCATATAAAGATGCTCGATATTTTCCGTGGCACGATGTTCCGGCTTCACTTCCATCTCAAGCGGCGTTCTTTCAAACTGCCCGAAAAAGGCTTGCGGCTCCGCTGGGCGCGTCGCCGAAACAAGTACGAGCTCCACATCGCGCTGTGCCCTCCCAACAATTTCAATCGTTTTTTTGCTATTTTCCGGAAGCAAGAGCTGATCCGCTTCATCAAGCGTAATCACTTTTAGTTCATGCATCTTAATTTTCTTTTGCTCGATCAGTTCAAAGACCCGCCCGGGCGAACCGACAATGATTTGCGGTTTTTTCTTAAGCCGTTCAATTTGCCGTTTCACATTCGCCCCGCCGATAATCGCAGCAACCGAAATACCGCTGTTTGAGACCCAAGAGCGAATCGCATCAGCAATCTGCATTACAAGTTCGTGGCTTGGTGCTAAAACAAGCCATTGCAACGCCGGTTTTGCCTCGATTTTCTCAAGCAGTGGAAGCGTATAAGCAACCGTTTTTCCCGTTCCAGTTGGTGAGATCGCGAGGACATCTGCACCGTTTACAAGCGGTTCGTAAAGCGCCGTTTGAATTTCAGTCGGCTCCGCATAGCCGTGTTCTAAAAACGCTTCCTGCCAGCGTTCCATTAATTGATTGTTCATGCTTTTCTCCTCATTCTTTTTTCACATCATACCATAAAAAACGAGCCGCATCACCCTTTTAAAGGAAATGCGGCTCAGAAAAATCTTATTTCTCCGAATCAAAGTAAATGCCATTTTGATGACGCAATTCATTCGAAAGACGCAGCACTTTAATGCCAAGCTCAGCAAGTTCTGTATAACCATCCGTATCGTTTGACGCGATGATTTCCGCAAAGCGAGCTGCTTCAAACTGCATATCATTCGAAATGATCGGTTCGGCAAGTTCAATTTTCTCCTCGCCGTGATTGCCACGAAATGTCAAATTCTCAATCGACGTAAGCGGATCAATGACGAGCGTCCCTTTCTCCCCATAAATTTCACTTTCTAGGAAGGAAGAAGAGGTTTTCCCTTGAATAATCGTCACATTAAAATCGCCGTATTCCAGAATAATCGTGCCCATCGCATCAACACCAGTGCGCATTTTCGTTGCAAAATAATGTGCAGCATCCGGAACGCCGAATAGAGAAACCGCTGAATAAAGCGGATAAACACCAAGATCGACAATCGAACCGCCAGAAAAGTGAAGCGAAAAAAATATTCGGTTCCTCTCCAGAAAGTACGCTGTCATAGCGCGATGAATACTTCATATAAGCAAGCGTTGCTCCGTGTAATTTTCCAACACGTCCCACATTTTCCTTCAATATTTTGAAGTTTGGTTCTTGAATATGCCGCGCAGCTTCAAATAAGAAAACACCGTGTTCGCGAGCCGTCCGATGCGCCGTTTCCAGTTCACCGACCGTTGAAAAAATCGGTTTCTCAACAATTACATGTTTTTCAGCCTTTAAAAACGTCATCGCATGTTCAAAGTGCATACCGTTTGGCGATGCAATATAAACCGCATCAAGCGCGTCACTTTCCGCCATTTCCTTGACATCCGTAAAAAGCATCTGCGTACTGCCATATTTTTCGGCAAAGTCTGCTGCTTTTTCTTCCGTTCGCGAGTAAACTGCCGTAAGCTCCCATTCTCCTGAATTCAGTGCACCTTCAATAAATGCGTCCGTAATCCAGTTCGTGCCCATTATCCCAAGTTTCAGCATATTTCACGCCTCCAATCCTAATTTCCATTCCCTAGTATAGCGTAAAACAGTAAAATTTTCTTCTTTTTGGGCTCGGCAAAAAGCGAAGCCAAGCAAGATTTACTCCCACTTAAAGCTCCGCTTACAAATTTATTTCACTTTCTTATCACGGTAAAAACGTTTCACCCATCAAATAAAAATCAACTTCTCTAGCCGTTTCTCGACCTTCTGCGATCGCCGTCACAACAAGACTTTGGCCGTTTCTTGCATCGCCACAAGCAAAGACACGCTCAGAACTTGACCTGTAAAATCCTTTCGCCGCATCAATCGTATGCCGGTCCGTTTGATTCACATCAAAGTTTGTAAAAATATCATCCGTTGCGCCCGCAAAACCGGCCGCAATCAATACCATTTCCGCTCTATAAATCCGCTCCGTTCCTGGAACTTCCGTATATCGTCCCGTTGATTCATCACGCGATACCTGAATCGTCTTAAGACCCGTAAGCTGATTGGCTTCGTCCTTCAAAAATTCTACCGGACTAACAAAATACTCACGCGGATCATGTCCATAAACAGCGTCCGCTTCCTCGTGCGCATAATCCATCTGAAAAACGAGCGGATACTCCGGCCACGGATTCCCGGCTGCGCGTTCCGAAACCGGCTTGCCGCGCCTCCCAAGCTGCACAATCGACTCGGCGCCCTGACGCAGCGCCGTCGCCACACAATCCGCTCCCGTATCGCCGCCGCCAATAATCAGCACATTTTTGCCCTTAGCAGAAAGCGTCTGTTCCGCATTTCCCGAAAGCAAATCTTGAATACTTTGCGTCAAATAAGGTACCGCCAAGTGAATCCCGAGCGCCTCCCGACCTGGAATCGAAACCTCGCGCGGCTTGCTCGCACCCGTTGCAAGAACTAAACAATCGTACGTTTTTTTAAGTTCATCCGCTGAAATGTCCTTGCCGCACTCCATACCCGTAACAAATTCAATCCCTTCCGCCCGCATCAATTCCACACGACGTTCCACTGATTCCTTTTCAAGCTTCATAGTTGGAATCCCGTACATGAGCAGTCCGCCAATACGGTCGCTTTTTTCAAAAACCGTCACCTGATGTCCAGCCTGATTCAGCTGATCTGCACAAGCAAGCCCCGCCGGTCCCGAACCGATAATCGCAACTTTTTTCCCCGTGCGTGTTTTTGGCGGATTCGGTTTAATCCAGCCTTCCGCGAAACCACGATCAATAATCGCTTTTTCGATCGATTTGATTCCGACAGCCGGTTCTGAGATGGCAACCGTACAACTTCCTTCACAAGGAGCCGGACAAATCCGCCCAGTAAACTCGGGAAAATTATTTGTTTTAAGCAAAAGCTCAAGTGCTTCCTTCCATTCACCGCGGTAAACGGCATCATTCCACTCTGGAATCAAATTGTGGAGCGGACAGCCGGAAACCCCATTTTTAATTTCCATCCCGATGCTGCAAAACGGAACGCCGCAATCCATACAGCGTGCCGCTTGAATCGTCAAGTCTTTCTCTGGAAGCGGCAAGCTATATTCATTCCAGTCGCGTACCCGCTCCTTCGGCTTTCTGACCGGTGTTTGAATTCTGTCATATTCTATAAAACCCGTCGCTTTTCCCATCTCGATTCCTCCTTAACGAGCAGCCTGCCCGACTTTTTGACCTGTCATTTCATAAAACGCTGCGAGTTCTGCGTCACGCTTTGAAACACCTTTAGATTCATTTTCGGCAATTTTCGTAAGCATCGCCTCATATTCATGCGGAATGAGGAAAACAAAATTCGCCAATTCCTGTTCAAAGTGTGCCAAAATCCGCTTGGCTGTCTTGCTTCCCGTATAACCCGCATGCTTTTGAAGCATTTCGCGAAGTTCAGCTTGCTCGCGCGCACTCGAAACACCGCGCACACTCACAAGTTCAGTATTAATTTTGCGCCGTGTTTCTGCCTCATGCTGCGTATAAAGATAAGCCGTTCCGCCGCTCATTCCCGCAGCAAAGTTCAAGCCAATCTCCCCGAGCACAACCACCGTTCCACCTGTCATATACTCACAGCCGTTATCGCCGATTCCTTCGACCACTGTTTTCGCGCCGCTGTTCCGAACCGCAAAACGCGCGCCTGCTTTACCATGTAAATACGCTTCGCCGCCCGTTGCCCCGTAAAGCGTAACATTCCCAGCAATCGCCGAATCTTCTGCTGTAATCGGCGTTTTCGCATCTGGCTTCACAATCAGCTTTCCGCCCGAAAGCCCTTTCCCAAGATAGTCATTTGCATCGCCTTCGACAAAAAGGGTCATTCCCTTCGGTGCAAATGCCCCGAAACTTTGCCCGGCCGAACCTTGGAATGTAAGCGAGATCGTATCCTCGGGAAGTCCATCTGCGCCGTATTTTTCACTGATCATTGCCCCAGAAATCGCTCCAACTGCTCGGTCGGTGTTCCGAATCCCGAACGTTCCTGAAACCCGTTCTTGATTTTCGAGCGCTGGTTGAATGAGCTCTTTTAAAAAAAGACTGATCAAGTGTTTTTTCCAGTTCATGATCTTGGCGTTTCGTACAAAACTGATCTTGCTCCCGGTAAAACGCATCCATATAGAGCAGCTTCGAAAAATCGAGATACTTCGCTTTCCAGTGTGCACGTTTCCGGTCATGCTCCATCAAAAGTTCCTTATGGCCGATGATCTCAGAAAGGCTTCTCACACCAAGTTCCGCCATTGTTTCCCGCATTTCCTCTGCAATGAAATGAAAGAAGCGAACGACATGATCGGCCGACCCGCCAAATTTCTTGCGCAGTTCTGGATTCTGGGTGGCAATACCGACCGGACACGTATCCAAATGACAAACTCGCATCATTACACAGCCAAGCGTCACTAGCGGCGCTGTTGCGAAACCAAATTCCTCAGCGCCGAGCATGGCTGCGACAAGCACATCTTTCCCGGTCATCAGTTTCCCATCTGTTTCAAGTACCACTTGACTGCGAAGATTATTTAACAGAAGCGTCTGCTGCGTTTCCGCAAGTCCGATTTCCCACGGTACACCTGCATGGCGAATACTGCTTCGAGCCGCCGCCCCTGTTCCGCCTTCGTAACCGCTGATTAAAATCACATCTGCTTTTCCTTTTGCCACACCCGCAGCAATCGTTCCGACGCCAGTTTTTGATACGAGTTTGACGCTGATGCGTGCTTTCGGATTGGCATTTTTCAAGTCGAAAATAAGTTGCGACAAGTCTTCAATCGAATAAATATCATGGTGCGGCGGAGGTGAAATCAAGCCGACACCAGTCGTTGAGCCGCGCGTTTTCGAAATCCATGGATAGACTTTTTGGCTTGGAAGGTGTCCACCTTCACCTGGCTTCGCTCCTTGCGCCATTTTAATCTGCAATTCATCCGCGTTAACCAGATAATGGCTTGTTACGCCGAATCGACCAGAAGCAATTTGCTTGATGGCACTGCGTTTCCAGTCGCCATTCTCTTCTTTTTCAAACCGCTCAGGGTTTTCGCCGCCTTCACCGCTGTTGCTTTTTCCGCCAATTCGGTTCATCGCGACAGCGAGAGCTTCGTGCGCTTCCTTGCTGATTGAGCCATATGACATGGCACCTGTTTTAAAACGCTTGAAAATTGCTTCGACCGGTTCGACTTCTTCAAGCGGAATCGGTGCTTTCGTTTTCTTGAATGTCAAAAGCCCCCGTAAGAATGCGTTATTTTGATTTTGCATTAAATCCGCATAAAGATCATAGGCTTCACGGTTGTTTTCACGTGCTGCTCGCTGTAAAGAGTGAATCGCAAGCGGATTGAAAACATGATACTCGCCGTTTGTACGGAATTGATATTCACCACCCGACTCAAGCGTGCTCACTTCATAGCCGATATCATGAAAAGCTTTTCGATGTCTCAGCCACGCTTCCTCAGCAATGACAGCGAGTGGAATTCCTGAAAGCTGACTATTCGTTCCCGTGAAATAAGTATCCATCACATGATCAGAAAGTCCGATCGCTTCAAAAATTTGAGCACCGCGATAACTTTGCACCGTTGAAATCCCCATTTTCGACATCACTTTAAGAAGCCCGTCCGTAATCGCTTCAAGATAGCGCTGCTCCGCTTGATCGATCGTAAATCCTTTGATCCGTCCTTGTTCGATTAATTGACGGAAGCCTTCAATCGCGAGATATGGATGAACAGCATCTGCACCATAACCGACAAGTAGCGCCGTATGATGCACATCGCGTGCTTCTGCTGTTTTCACGATAATACTTGCCCGCGTCCGAATCCCTTTTTTCGTAAGGTAAAGATGCAGCCCGCTTGTCACAAGCAGTGACGGAATTCCGATCCAATCTTCATTCACGCCTTCGTCCGTCAGCACGATCAATTTACAACCGCTTCGAATTGCTTCAGCAGCTTGTTCAAAAATCCGCTCGAGCCGCACTTCCAGTTGTTCCCGTTCTTTCTTGCGGAACAAAATCGGAATCACAGCAGTTGGACTTGCAAATTTATGCTGATTGAGCAGGGCTTGATAGTCTTTGCGCGATAAAACCGGTGTTTCGAGCCGAATCCGCTCTGCATTTTCCGCAGACGGCTCAAGGATATTCCCTTCATCACCAAGCAGAGTCATTGTCGAGACCACCATTTCCTCACGCAACCCGTCAATCGGCGGATTGGTTACTTGCGCAAAAAGCTGTTTGAAATAGTGAAACAAGATTTGTGGTCGTTTGGAAAGTACCGCAAGCGGCGCATCATAACCCATCGCACCCGTTGGATCTTTCTTTTCAACCACCATTGGAATCAAGATTTTATTCAGCTCATCTTGTGTGTATCCAAACGCTTGCTGCAGCTTGAAGCACTCGCTTTTGGAAAGCTCATGTTCCTCTAGATGTGCTTCATTTCGCAGTTCCGCAATTTCCGTCAAATGCCCATCCAGCCAGCTTCGATAGGGTTTTTGCGACATCAAGTCTGCTTTTAATTCCGCATCAGAAATCATCCGGCCAGCTTCAAGATCAATCAATAGCATTTCGCCGGCTCCGACTGTTTCTTTGCGGATAATATCTTCTGGGTCAACCGGAACTACACCAGTTTCCGAAGAATAAATAATCGTATGATCTTTCGTTTCATAGTAGCGCGCTGGTCGCAAACCGTTTCGATCGAGAATCGTGCCGATTACACGTCCATCCGTGAATGAAATCGACGTTGGGCCGTCCCACGGTTCCATCAGCGTAGCGTGATACTCATAAAATGCCCGCCTCAAATCTGGCAAGTTCTTATTTTTATCCCATGGTTCCGGAATCAACATCATCGCCGCATGCGGCAAACTTCGCCCATTTTGCACAAGAAACTCAAGCGCATTATCAAGCGTGGCCGAATCGCTTCCGCTTTCATCAATAATTGGAAAAATCCGGCTTAGCTTTTCCCCAAAAACCGTACTTTTTACTCGTTTCTCCCGTGCCTTCATCCAATTAACGTTGCCGCGTTGTGTGTTGATCTCGCCGTTATGAACGAGATAGCGATAAGGATGCGCCCGCTCCCAGCTCGGAAAAGTGTTCGTCGAAAACCGCGAATGAACCAGCGCAAACGCCGAAGTATAAGCTGAATCCGCAAGATCGAGATAGTAAGCACTAATTTGTTCAGGTGTAAGCATTCCTTTAAAAATAATCGTCCGAGTGGATAAACTCGGGATATAAAATGGCTCAGAAATCTGTTCGCTTTCCGCCGCATAATTTTCAATTTGGCGCCGGATCAAATAAAGCTCGCGCTCAAATTCCCGCTCCGACAATTCAGCATTTTTCGCAATAAAGACCTGATAAATATCAGGTTCCGTCTTGCGTGCCCCAGCTCCGATTTGTTCTGGGTCAACTGGCAGCTTCCGAAAGCCGATCAATTGCTGACCTTCTTCTACAATGATGCGCTCAAGCTCATTCATCAACAGCTCGCGTTCAGCCGTATTCTTCGCAAAATTAATCATCCCAACCGCATAATGATACCGTTCCGGAAGTTCAATCCCGACTTCTGCTGCTTTCGCGCGAAAAAAAGAATCCGAAATCTCAAGCAAAATTCCCGCTCCGTCTCCGGTATCTCCTCCCACTTCACCGCCGCGATGTTTCAGCTGGCATAACATATTAATTCCATCTGTTACGATTTTATGCGTCGCCTTATTTTTTATATTCGCCACGAAACCAATCCCGCAAGCATCATGCTCGTTTTGCGGATTATATAGCCCGTGTTGCTTTGGCAGTCCAGCATTTTTCATCGAAATTCCTCCTTCACTTACTCCATTTATTCGAATAAACTAAATTAATAGATAATTTAATTCCAAGCCTCGATTTTTTGACTTGGATATGTAAACTCTATTTTATTCCTTTTCATTTATCGAAACAATATATATAATAGAATAAAACCATCTCATTTCGAGAATGATTGGAGGAAAGCACTTGGAATTACGCCAATTAAAATACTTTATGGAAGTAGCCCGAGTAGAGCACATGACACAGGCTTCTCTCAATCTCCATGTAGCCCAATCTGCCGTCAGCCGGCAGATCATGAAACTTGAAGAAGAACTTGGCGTCGCCTTATTTGAACGTATTGGCCGAAATATGCGACTTACATCAGTTGGTGCAGATTTCTTACAACAAGCAAAAATTGCCTTAAATGAGTTGCAAAAAGCAGAAGCGCTTGTGACCGAATATACCAATCCAAACCTTGGAACCGTCCAAGTCGGCTTACCGAACTCACTGGCGACAAAAGTTCTCCCTGCTGTCATTTCCGCATTCCGGAAAGCCTATCCCGACATTACTTACCAATTTCGCGAAGGTTCGAACGCTGAGCTTAAAGAAATGCTTCGATCGGGTGAGCTCGATTTGACGTTCCTATCGCCGCTTCACGATACTAAAGAAGAATTTCTTGCCACTCGTTTTTTTGATGAAAAACTGAAACTCATTGTGCCAGCTTCGCATCCGCTCAGCGCCGAAGTTTCCGTATCAATCAGCGAGTTAAAAGATGAAGACTTCATTTTGTACCCCGAAGAATTCGATCTCTATAAAATTGTTGCGAACGCTGCGGCTCAAAAAGGCTTCGCACCCAAAGTCGCCTTCAAGAGCCAAGACTTTTACACCATTCAAGGACTCGTTGGCGCCGGACTTGGCGTAAGCATACTCCCAGAGATGATCCTCGACGGAGCCGTTTTCAAAAACACAAAAAGCGTTTCGTTCATTGACCGGGAACTTCGCCGCTCAGTAGGCATCGTCACCGCGAAAAAACGCAAGCTTTCCCCTTCGGAGGATTTGTTTTACCATTTTATTTTGGATTTTTTTCAAGCAACGTAAAAAGCAGGATTGCGGACTTAAGTCCGCAATCCTGCTTTTTCGTTACACTTATTCAACATCTTGTTCCGCAGCACGATCAACTGCTCGAAACATTTGATTATAACGTTCTTCATCTTCTTGATTATCACGAACTACCTTCGCAACAGTGAATGCGGATGATACTAATCCGATTGAAGCCATGAAATAATAGCCTTTTACCATTAGTGGTTCCTTCAAAGTAATCAGTCCAATAATCATAAGCGCCAGAAAAGCCAAAAATGCTCCCCATGCAAGCAGAACAAAGGCTGGCGAATTTCGATAAGCTTTGCGTTTCATATGTATGTCCTCCCTTTTTAATGTTGTACAGCGAATAGATCAAATCCTATAGCTCACACTCATATCTATCTATATTTTCAAAATTTGATTATGAACTTTATTTATTTGTCTATTCAAACATCTTAAATCCTACCATATACTAAACTAAAAGTATGTAGACATTTTGTGAACATTATTGCTACTATCATTAATTTTGACCATCTTTCAAAAAATCGACACTTTTTCAACAAAACTTCAATCACTCCCAAAACTGTTCTAAAAAGAACACCATGCTCCCATAAAATATCTTACTTCTGAAAAAAAAAGAAGACTGCACGATTACAGTTTAGAGCATTTGGAAAACAGTTTGGATACTTTTTACAAACAAAAAAGCCAGCATCTTTATCACTGACTTTTTTGCTAACATCATTGCCTAACCCATTTCAAGAAACGGCTTCGGATAACTAACCATTCCGTTAATTTTCAAAAGATCATCTCGATTCAACTCAAGCATCAAGAAAGCCTCATCTGGAACCGGAAATGGTGCTGTAATTCCATAATCCGAAGCAGGCTTAAAACCGAACCGCGGATAGTATTCCGCATGCCCGAGCACGCTTATTGCCGGATAATCCGTCTGTTTTGCTCGCTCAATCCCCGCTTCGATCAACTTTGAACCAACCTGTTTTCCTTGATATGCCTGTAAAACCGCTACTGGCGCGAGAACTAAAATCGGAAGCTCAGCCCACCAGCACCAACAACTCTAGCTTCTGTGAACAAAATATGGCCGATCAAATTCCCTGTTTGCTCCTCTTCAGCCACAAGCGCAAAATCATTTAGATAGCTGTCTGTATCGCGTAATCGTTCCACAAGTTCAGCTTCCGCTTTTTGCCCAAAAGCTTCTTTCAAGATTTCTGCAATAGCCGGATAATCGCTCGCTTTTTCTGCCCGAATTCTCATCCTCACAAAACCTCAACCTTCGCCACATGCTCTTCAAGCGCCAGAAATGCTTGATACACACATGCCGCATCCACATCCTGCGGCATCAAGTGAATCATCTCAGAAGGTGCAGCAGCTCGCTCGGAAACGCGCATCAAATCAGCTTTAGAAACACCTTCAAGCCCAATACCTCCAAGCGAATATGGCAATCCAAGTTTTTGATAAAATGGCAAAAGCGCATTGATTTCCGCGAATCGCCCTTCAATCACAAGCTGTATCAAAATCCCATAAGCAACCTTCATGCCGTGTAGCAAGCGATGTGTCCCAGGAAGCAACGTGAGGGCATCATGAATCGAATGTGCCCCCGCCGTACGTCCATACTTATCACCGAAACCGCCTACCATGCCGGCAAGCATAATGTTTGTTTCCACAACTTTCACGAATTCAGCATTTAACTCTTGCCTGTCCATCGCGAGAAGAGCTGCTTCACTAAGCGCAAGCAAGTCATCGCGGCATTTCCGTGCTGCAAACGCTGCAATTTCAATTTCAACTGATCGTTCCGGTAATTGCGAAATCACAATATCCGCTTCATACCATTTCGCAAGTGTATCGCCAATGCCGGCAACCATTAAGGCTTTCGGTGATGCCAAAATCACTTCGGGGTCAACCAAAACCAGTGCACTGCTGACGGGAAAAATTTCAAACCGAATCATTTCCCCTTCACTCGTGTACATCACACTAAGCGGTGTATAAGCCGCACAAGTTGCAGCAAGCGTCGGCAATATCAAAACCGGAACAGCAGCTACAAATGCCGCCGCTTTCGCTAAATCTGCCACTTTTCCTCCCCCAACAGCAATAACTGCTTGATTGGTATCAGCCGTAATTTGCTGGGCGAGTAAATCACGTGCTTCATATGTAACTTGTCCACCATACTCTAAATAAGTTGCATCAAAATTTGACAAGTCTGGAAATTTCGACTTTACAGCTTTCCAAGATTTCGTTCCGTGAAGTACCAAAACCCGTCTTAACCCGCGGCGCTCAAGATGTTCTGGAAGCGTATCCCAAATACCGGCTCCACAGCTATATTCAGCAGGTGCACCACGAACAATCAATTCATCCGTCATAAAAACCCCTCCGATTTTTGTTTTTAGTTCACATTGTAAGCAAACTGAAGACACCTTGTCAAGCATCTTCCGTCACCTTTCATTCTTTTGCGATCAGCAAATAATCATCTTTTTGTTCAAATGATAGAATCACGTCCGTATAAACGCCTTCCTCAGAACGGATTTCAAGGGCATGCCCTAATTTTCTAGACATTTGCTTGGCAAGGTAAAGTCCCATTCCGGTTGCTTTTTTTTCCTGACGACCTGTTACACCAGTAAAACCCTGCTCAAACACTCGCGGCAAGTCTTCCGGACTGATTCCGCGCCCGTTGTCTCTGATATGAAGCCTCGTTGTGTTCGCTTTTGTGTCGCACCAAATTTTAATTTCACCGCCAGATTCGGTATATTTGAGTGCGTTTGACAGAATTTGATCCAATATAAAACCCAGCCACTTGCTGTCAGTACGGACTTCAACATCACTGCCTGAAAGAGTCAGCTTCTTTCTACCTGAAATAAACAGCTTCGAATGACGCTTAATGGCTTCACGAACAACCGAGCCAAGATTATGCTCTTGAATAAAGTAATCCTTTGCAAACGTATCAAGTCTCGAGAAATAAAGAGCCTGCATCACAAGCTGATCCACTCGGTCAAGTTCTTCATCGACTTTTTCAAAAATCGTCGTTGTTTCGTTTAAATCAGGATTCTTAATCAGCATTTTGCTAGCCACAAGCGGTGTTTTTACCTCGTGAACCCAGTACAAAATAAAATCATGATACTCTTCTTGCTTTTCTTCAAGTGCTCGAATTTTCTTTTGTTCCTCACGGTGTTTTTTGCGCATCAATTCGTTAAAAAAAGCTTGTTCGCTTGTGCGCGGCTTTGGCAAAAGTTCAATAATATTCTCTTCGATTTCTCCGTCTACTAGTTCCTTCATATCTTTCCAGTAGCGATACTTAAAACTGTATCCAAGCACTAAGTAAGCTGCTAAAAAATAAAAAAGACAAACATGTATAAATACACGATATTTCCAATTGTTAGCTTGCTGTTCGGATCAATGTAAATCAACAACCCAATGAAAAACATAACAATGAAAAAAAAATAAAATAAAGAAACGCTTATCACGGACATAACGCCAAAAGGTCATCACGCTCGCTCCTTTCTAGTCAGTGATTTCAAGCGGTACAAACCGAAATTCTTGAAAATCAAATAACCCTTGGTCGGTTAGTTTGTATTCCGGAATAACTGGAAGCGTAAGGAATGACAAGGTGAGGAACGGGTCAAAACCTTCTGCCGAACTGATTTGTTCAAATGCAGCTTGAAGCTTCGCAAGTTCCGCGGCTACTTCTTCATACGGGGCTTCACTCAAAAGCCCCCCCACAGGAAGCGAAAGCCCGCCCAGAACTTTTCCGTCAGCCACAACAGCAATACCACCGCCGCGTTTCGTTAATTCCTCAACCGCCAGAAAAATGTCCGCGTCGTTCATCCCAACTGCGACAATATTATGTGAATCGTGCGCGACTGATGTCGCAATCGCCCCGGTTTTGAGTCCAAATCCGGAAACGATTCCAAGTCCAACATTGCCGGTTCCTTTATGGCGCTCGATCACAACCATTTTCGCAAGGTCGGCTGCTTTATCTGGGATAAATAAACCGTTCACGCGCTTGATTTCTTTTTCGAGGCGCTCAGTGAACAAACTGTTCGGAAGCATTCCCATCACGCGGACGCGATCTCCTTTCGGCCGTAATTCCAAATCTTGCAGTTTAAGTGAATGTTTGATTTTTGGCGAGACAAAGTCCGGCTTATTTTTCGGAAAAGCGGCTTCATCGCGAACGCCTTGTTCGACAATGACTTGGCCGCGCTTCAAAACTTTCGTAATCGAAACATCTTCTAGGCTGTCAAGGAATAGAAGGTCTGCTTGATACCCGGCTGCAACAGCGCCGAGATAAAGCAGATTGTGGCAGTTCGCCGCATTTATCGTTGCCATTTGAATGGCCGTAATCGGTGAAAGCCCGTTTTCGATGGCAAGCTTCACATTAAAGTTGATCGAACCTTCTGAGACAAGATCAGGAATCAGTTTATCATCCGTACAGAAGCAAAAACGATGCGAGTTGTTGGCATTCACGGCCGGAAGCGTCGCAAGCAAGTCGCGCCCTACGGTTCCTTCGCGGAGCATCACAAACATTCCGGCACGTGCCCGGTCAAGCGCTTCTTCAGCCGTTGTGCTTTCATGATCGGTTCTGATTCCCGCTGCTAAATAGTTATTCAAGTTTTCGCGGTTTAAGCCCGCTCCATGTCCGTCAATCCTACCGCCATGAGACTTTGCATCAATGATTTTCTGTAAGATATCGGTGCTTCCGGCTGCAACTGAAGGAAAATCCATCACTTCCGCAAGGCCGATTACTTTTTCATGATGGTAGAGTTTACGAAGAGCTGCTGCATCAAGCGTTGCTCCATTATTTTCAAATGGTGTTGCAGGAACTGAAGAAGGCAGCATGACAAACATTTCAAGCGGCGATCCTTCCGCTTCTTCAAGCATATATTCCACTCCACTTGCACCGGCGACATTCGCAATTTCATGCGGATCAGTAACGATTGTTGTTACTCCGTTCGGAAGCAGCACCCGTGCCAGTTCGCTTGGTGGCACCATCGCACTTTCAACGTGAACATGAGCATCAATGAAACCTGGGACGATATAACTTCCTTTCGCATCAATCACTTCCGCTGCTGAACGGAACTCCCCGATGCCAGCAATATAACCATTTTTGACAGCAATGTCGGCTTCGATAATTTCAGCTGTAAAAACATTGACGATCCGACCATTTTTGATGATTAAATCAGCCGGATCTTTATGACTTAACACATTGATACGTTCACGCAAACTTTGAACCGTTTCCACATTTTCCACTCCTTTCAATTATGCCTTTTCTTCAAAGAATCCTTCGTCGCTAAGATAACTTTCAGCTTGCTCAAGCGATTTAAAGACAGCTTCGACATTATCAAAATCGTAAACAATCCAGACTTTGTTTTCGTAAACGAGCTTGAGTATATTCTTATCTTGATCTTGATAGAATCGTGCTTCGCCTTCTGCAAACCCAGCTTCATCTGTATTCATGAAGTCGATGGCCTTTTGAATCAATTCCGTTAGCTCCTCTTCTGAAGCTTCATAGATATTCACATAGCCTTCCTTATCAAGCTCTGTTTCGCCTTCCAAATACGGTGCATAAATAAAGCCGTTACCATTCGGATGAAGATGTTTGACAAGAATAGTTTTCTCACGCTGGCTTTCTGGATAATGATAATTCACTCGGTTTAGCGAAATGGGTTTTGCAGTCAGTTCTGTAAAGCGGTCAATAATTTCTTTTTTTTTCTTCAAATGTAAGCACTCGTTTTCTCTTCCTTCTTTAATAATCTTTCCGATTAGCTAGTTCGCGCACCAGCTCCGGAAGCCAATTTTCCAACTTTTCAAAGACAAATCCAGCCTCTTTCGCCCGACTAGTATCCAAATAATACGATTTTTCGATATCAAACGGCGATTCATCTTCATCTTCTGTCACTTCTTCAATGATTGCAGATTTTCCGAGCGTATCTGAAAAAAGCTGCATCAGTTCCGCTAGGGAGATTGTGCCTTCAGATGCGGCGTTGATTGGTCCCGTAAGATCCGTCTCTGTGCCAATCCACTCTAAAAAGCGGGCGGCTTCAAAAGAACTGATAAAGCCAATCTCGGCATCCTCATTCACAAGTCCGATCTCTCGCCCTGCTTCGATTCGTTTAAGATGAAACTGGATGCGCTTGGTATAATCGTCTGGTCCGAGTACGATGGGAAAACGAACTGCTGCAACTGGAAACGGCGCTTTTTGGAAGAACACCGCTTCTGCGAGCTTTTTCCCTTGACCATAATCAAAATCGTCACGGTCGCCGAATACTGTTTCATAGTGCGTACAATCGAAATCGCTTTCGCCAAGCACTCGCCCTTTGTTGGGATAAACGGAAAGTGATGATGTGAAAATATAACGCGGCATGCTGTGTTTAAACGCTTGAATGGCATAAAGCGCATCTTGCGGTGAATAACCGATGTTGTCGTACACTAAATCAAAGCTTTCTTTTGATACAAGCTTGAATAAATCATCACGTTTGCTCCGATCAAGTACAATTCGGCGAACACGGTCGCCAAACGGATCGCTTGTTTTGCCGCGTGTTGCAATCGTCACATCATGACCGCTGTCTACGAGACGCTCAACAAGCCGCTTTCCAAAAAACCTTGTTCCCCCAAAAACCAATATTTTCACCGAGAAAACCCCCTCATTTTATGAAAACAGGAAGCAGAGTTTCGCTCGGGCAATCCCGCCGCAATCCGCTTCCCGTATTTTATTCAATCATATAGCCTTGACCTTTTTTTTGTTTTGATGAAATTGTTCAGCCCGATTTCAGAAAGCTTCTTCCGAATCCGAACGATATTAACCGTTAGCGTATTATCATCGACAAAGCTTTCATCTTCCCAAAGAACACGCATAATTCCATCTCGGCTCACGATCGTACCTTTTTGCTTCATCAGTTCATAAAGAATCAGAAATTCATTCTTCGTCAGTTCAATTTTTTCATCCAAATACGTCAGTGTATTCGTATCAATGTGCAAAAAGACGTTATGATGTTCAATTACATTGGGTTCTTCAAGCTCCGCATATGAATAGGTTCGGCGAAGAAGCGCATTGATCCGTGCCATTAAAACATCGAGATCAACCGGTTTTTCGATATAATAGTCCGCTCCCATGTTCATTCCCATAATTTGATCCATCCGCGAGTTGCGCGATGACAAGAAAATGATCGGAACATTGGATACTTCACGAATTTGGTTGCACCAGTAAAAGCCGTCAAAATAGGGTAAGTTTACATCCAAAATCACAAGTTGCGGTTCAAATTCCAAAAACTCATTTAAAATATTATTGAAGTCTTCGACGACTCCGATTTCAAAGCCCCATTTATTCAGGTGTTTTTGAATCGTATCGCGAATGACCACATCATCTTCTACGATATATACTTTTACCATTCCTGGACCTCCAAAATCTTACTTAGTTCTATTTTAGCTGATTATCACCATTTTTACTAGTGAGGACGGTGCCGTGATACGATGTTCGTATAGCTGTTCACCGTAATCCAGTAATAAAGCCCGTAAAACACACAATAAATTGACGTGACGATCACAAGCGGCAATTTCACTTCAACCTCAAAATTAAGCGAAAGACCTGCCATTGCAAACGCACTATGCGAAATACCGAATAACAGCGGCACGATAAACATTGGCGCAATTTGTCCCGCAACTACCCTTCGAAGTTCTTGATCGGATAAGCCAAGTTTGAATAAAGTATCAAACTGAGGCGCTTCCGAATAGCCATCTGTAACCTGTTTAAAGTAAATGATACTTCCCGTTGCCAAGAAGAAAACGATGCTGATAAAAACCCCTATAAAAAGAATAGTTCCAGTTAAAATTGAGACGATATGGTAGTTCGAGTAATAACTGGACATTTTGTCCGACCAGATGCTGACCTTTCCTTCGACAGCGAGCTGCAACTTATTGCCAAGCTCCTCCGAATGCTCCACTTCTGTCACATCATAAATAAACACATGCGCTGGTCGAAGTTCTCGTTTCAACTGCTCATAATAGCGCTCATTTACAACAAGCGTTGCATCAGCAAATCCGGTATTATAAAGCGGGTACTCACGAAAATCTCGAATTTGAATCGTTCCGATAATCCGCTTCTCATCTTCCGACAATAATTGAAAGACTTGCTTTTTTTAAGCGGTCACGGCGCTTTTCAGGCGCCCGAAAACTATCGCGTCCGACAAATACTGCTTCCCCATCTTCGAGTCCGCTGATCGCTTTATTTTTATGCCCTTCGATGCGGTTTAAGCGGCTAAACTCCCGCTCTGAAATAAAAGAAAACTGTGCGCCGTTGCTATAAAATTCATAGGGCATGCGCTTTGTCGGATTATGCACAGCCGCACTCACATAAGAACTTTCCGTTTGATAATTTAACGAATGACCGCTACTTCTGCGAATAATCCGCTCGACTTCATCTTGCTTTTCCGGAGTTAGATTTAAAAATTGATAGCTGCTTGGGTTTTCATTTTTGACATCATCAATCGTTCCAGAATAAAAACTGCTAAGTGCGCCGATAATGGTAAGTGTAGTTGCACTAAGCACCGCAATCATCGCAAGTGTATTGGCATTGCGTTTGACTCGAGAACGCATCGAAGTAATGGTTAACAAATTGGTGCCATAGTAATAAATGGCTTTTCGTTTATGGAAAAACCGTAAACCAAGTGGCATCGAAAACCGAATGACAAGCCATGTTCCGACAACTACACAGATTAAAATCAAACCGAAGCCACGAAAGAATCGCAACCACTGCCAGATCGCCGATGTTTCAATGTTTTCTAGTGCCAGATAATAGCCGAAACCAATTAGCCCAAATCCAAGTAGAGTCAAACAAACGGAACCTCGCGGCGTGTTTTTTTCCCTATCTCCTGTTTGAAAAAGCCGGAGCATGCTGTAGCGATAAACCATGCTGACTGCATAAAACGACGTGACCGCCATGACGATCGCAAATATCATAATCGTATCAAATACCGCTTTTCCTGAAAGAATAATAGCTGTATTAACACGCAAATCAACAATCCAAAATAACAACATGGAAAATAACTTCGAGAAAAAAATACCGGATAAAATACCGGTGATAAGCGATGCACAATACACCAATAGATTTTCAATCACAAGAATAACCGAAATTTGACTTTTTCTGAGGCCAAGGAGTAAATACAACCCAAGTTCACGCTTTCGCCGTTTCAAAAAATATCCGTTTGAGTAAAAAATGAAAAATCCCACAAAAAGAATTAAAATAAAGGCCGAAGATGAAAAAAGTGACGCCCCGATTACTTCCCATTTGATGAATATCTTACGAATCAGCGGATTATTTGCGAGCGACATAAAAGTGAAAAAAAATCAAGATGCTGACAGCTGTGCTGATAAAATAAAGCAAGTAGGATTGGAAGTTTTTTATCATATTGGTAAAAGCAATTTTAACGAGCGGCATCCGTATCACCGCCAAGTAGCGCTAAACAATCCAAAATCATTTGGAAAAACTGTTTGCGCGATTTGTTGCCTTTATGAATCTCTGTATAAATTTCACCGTCTTTAATGAATAATACGCGGTTCGAATAACTCGCAGCAAAAGCATCATGTGTCACCATCAAAATGGTAGCTTCGCGGCTCTCGCGAATGTGCTCTAAACTTCCAAGCAAATTTGTCGCCGCTTTGGAATCGAGTGCGCCGGTCGGTTCATCAGCAAAAATCAAATCTGGATTCGTAATAAGCGCGCGGCAGACACTTGTGCGCTGCTTTTGTCCGCCAGAAACTTCATTTGGAAACTTATCGCGCAAATCATAAATTCCAAACTCCCGCGAAATTTTTTTCAAACCGTTCTTCGATTTCCGCAACCGGCGTGCGGCTGAGCGAAAGCGGCATCGTAATATTATCCTTCAGCGACATCGTATCCAGCAAGTTATAATCTTGAAAAATAAAACCCAAACGATCTCTTCTAAAAACCGCAAGATCACGAGCTTTCATTTCAAATAAATCCACCCCGCTAATCTTCACTTCGCCTGAAGTTGGTTTATCAATTGATGACAAAACATTCAGCAAAGTGGATTTTCCTGCTCCAGAAGGCCCCATGACGCTAATAAATTCGCCGTGAGCCACTTCAAATGAAATATCATTAATTGCGGGGTAGAGATTAGACCTCGTCCCGTAAACTTTTCTGATTTTTTTTGCTTCTAAAACTGGCTCCATCTTGTGTGCTCCTGATAATTGATCTCGCTTATTGTACCAGTCTATCGTATCATAAAAAATGGTCTCTGGTCGTATTTTTCCATAAAAAAAGCACTTGAACATTGTCCAAGTGCTTTGATTCAACCTAAGCTTCCGTTTTCGTTTCGAGTTCCACCTCAATATTACCGCGTGTCGCTTTGGAATACGGACACATTTCATGTGCAAGCTGCATCAGCCGTTCCGCTTCCGCTTGCTCTGCACCGCGTATCAAGCCGCTGATTTTCGCTGAAAGCTTATAACCGCCATTTGTATCGTCATCGTTCATCGCAATTTCAACCGTAATTTCAGCCTTTGCCTCCGATTTATTCTTGCGTGCTACCGACTGAAAAGCACTGCCGAAGCAAGCCGCATAACCAAGCGAAAACAGCTCTTCCGGATTCGTCCCGTCGCCGCCTTCCCCTTTAAAAGAAACCGGCCGGCTGAGCTTAAACGTGAGTTCACTGTTATTAGAATGAACCGTGCCCGTGCGCCCGCCAACTCCTGTTGCACTTGTTGTAAAATATCGTTTTCCCATCACTTTCGCCTCCTCATTTCCCTCGTCTTTACCCGAAGCGAAACCGTTTAAAACGAAGCATTGACCGGTTTTTCTGTAGAAACCGTGCCGGAATCCACTTCTTTTTGCCCAAACTCATCTGTGCAAAATTCGATCAGCTTCAAAAGTTCAGCCAAATCAATGTTGCTGTCATAAGCCGTAATATCCCATGCCAACTCTTTTTTATCCTTGATCTTCGTATAAAGCATCAAACGCCCGTTACTCGCCAGTTTAAATTTTGAACGTACAACTTCCGCTTCAAAAACCGCGTGCCACGGTTGAAAATCGCCACGATAAGCAATGCCTTCCTTCCTCAGTTCAATCGTTGGCATCACATTTAACAACCGAAAAAAAGGCCGCAAAACAAACGCCGCAAGAAAAATGAGTAAAATCATTTCTTCCACTCCATTTACACCCTTAATCCGACTAAAAATCAAATAGATCAAAATGCTGCAAGCAAGCGCCATCAAAACACTCGAAACGACAAGACGTCGATTCACATAAAGCTTCACCGTTTCATCAGCGCAAATCTTTGTTAGAAAATCCATAGTATCTCCTCTCCCGTGCTGCTAATTTTATTTTACACCAAATGAAGCCCAATAAAAAGAGGGTTTGACCTTTTATCCTGTGAAGTGTTAAAATACGGCTAAGATTTCAAACCAAGGAGGAGACCAATCATTCAATCAATCATCCTTATCGGCTTCATGGCTTCCGGCAAAACGACCGTCGGTGAGATGCTTGCCGCAAAAACTGAGCTTCCTTTCATAGATATCGACAAAACGATCGAAAAAGAAGCTGGTATCCCGATTCGTACCATCTTTGAACGACATGGCGAGGCAGCGTTCCGCAAAATGGAACAAGAGCAACTAAGAGCGCTTCAAGATACTCGGGCGATCATTTCAACAGGCGGCGGTATCATCTTAGCAAGCGAAACCCGTGCCCATCTAAGCGCAAATCCTGCAGCCGTTGTCTATCTGAAAACCAGTCCGAGCACCTTTTTGAAGCGACTTGAAGGCGACAAAACGCGACCGCTCGTCCAAAAAAAAAAACGCCCGAAGAGATCGAAGCGATCTTTCGCGCGCGTGAATATTACTATGAAAAAACAGCGGATTTCTCCGTTTCAACCGATCAAAAAACACCTTTTGAAATTGCCAATGACATCATGCAAAAACTTTAAAACCGTAATTTCGCGGTAATACCTGTAGCTCAAACAAAAGTTAAGCTGAATCATTTTTTCGAGCAAGTGCGCAGCCGTAAGATTTGTGTACGACGCCCCTGATAAAACTTTAATTTCTCCTGTATAGTTGCGCTTGATAGCATCCAAGTGTCGTTTTGTTGCGGGCGTCAGCATGATAAAACCCAACATCTGAGTGATCGAGTACAGTTTCAAGCTCAGCGCCAGTAACCGGACGCCAGTCGCAGTACAGATATTGAACAGATAAATGCGCAAGCAAATCGCGCGTCCCGTAATCTTTTGCTTCTTTTCCCCATGTTTTATCCCCAGACGCTGTATAATTTACCACTACTAACAATGCTTTTTTCATCTTTTCTATCTCCTTCGCATGATTAAAAATAAGCTGATCCAGAGAAATTTCAAGTTCGCGGCTTAGTTGAATCACACAATCAAGCCCCGGCGAACTTTTCATTTTGAAATGGTTTGCCTCAAGACATGAAGCTTCTCAGCAAGTTCATGATGAGACATGTTCTGTACTTTTCGATAGTGCTGAATATGAGCACTAATATCAACCATACGAAAGCCCTCCTCGCCTTGTCGTAAAGGTTTTATCACTATTTTCCTCGCATCTTTTCGTTGCTAGACCTATTTTAAGAGCCGCAACAAAACGTTGCCTTTATAAAAAACTTCCAAGGTGCGTTTTCTGCAACCCTTTCCCCCTAGCAAATAAAAAAGTCTCCGCACATCTAAGTACCGAGACTTTTAAACATTCGTTAAACGACAGCATCCGCTTTTAAATCAAGCGCCACCACATTTTCAATATGCGTCGTCATCGGAAACATATCGACCGGTTGCACCTTTCCAACCTCATAACCGCCATCCGCAAGAATTCGCAAATCACGTGCAAGTGTGCTTGGCTCACAAGATACATAAACCACTCGTTTCGGTTTCATCTTTAAAATCGTGGCCAGCAAATGTTCATCACAACCCTTTCGCGGCGGATCGACGACAATTACATCCGCTTTGACTCCGTCTTTATACCAGCGCGGAATGACTTCTTCTGCTTTTCCCGTTTCAAACACTGCATTAGAAAGCCCGTTCAACTCTGCATTTCGTTTAGCGTCTTGGATTGCGGCATCCACAATCTCAACCCCATAAACCTGTTTCGCCTGCTTCGCAAGGCAAAGAGAAATCGAGCCGATTCCGCAATACGCATCAATTACCGTTTCCTCACCTGTAAGTTCCGCCGCATCAAGCGCTTTTTGATAGAGCACTTCTGTTTGCAACGGATTGACTTGATAAAAACTCTTTGCAGAAATGGCAAACTGAATCCCGTGAATCGTATCCGTAATCCGTTCTTTCCCATAAAGAAGTCGCGTCTCTGCGCCGAAAATAACATTTGTTTTCTGCGGATTGATATTCTGCACAACCGAGGTCAGCCCTGGAATCACCTTCACGAGCTGATCCGTAATTTCTTTAGCGAATGGGAGTTCTTTTGTCCGCGTGATGAGTACAAGCATTAATTCGCCAGAAGATTTGCCGACTCGCGTCATAATATGGCGTAAAACACCCTTATGCCGAAGTTCATCATAAGCCTCCACGCCGAACGCCTCAAACACTTCCCGCGCTGCCTGAATCGCTTTGTCGCTCACCTCATCTTGAATCAAACACGTATCCATATCAATAATATCGTGCGTCCGTTTTTGATAAAAACCAGCCGTCAGCTTCCCATTCACATAACCAACCGGAACTTGTGATTTATTGCGATAGCGAAACGGATTTTCCATCCCAATTACTGGCAAAACTTCCACATCAAGCTTCCCAATTCTCTGCATAACTTGCTCTACTTGCCGCTGTTTAAAGCCAAGCTGACCTTCATAAGAAAGATGCTGTAGCTGGCAGCCGCCGCATTTTGCGTAAACCTCACAAGGCGGCTCGACCCGATTTTTACTTTCTTCAAGCAGTGAAACCAATCGGCCGAATCCAAACTTTTTATTAAGCTTCACGACCTTCACAAGCGCTCGTTCACCGACAAGCGTGTTCGGAATAAAAAGCGGATAGCCGTCAATTTTAGCAACCCCGCTTCCATCATGCGTCAAATCTTCAATCACAACTTCAAGCTGCTGATTTTTCTGCAATTGACTCGTCTCCACCAAACTTCATCCTTCCGTCTCAAAATCCATCTTTTCATTATAACCTAAAATGCGTCAAAAAACAGGACTAGCTGTCCTGTTTCATTTTAAAATATATTCAATTCCGATCGGTTCTTCAATCTGCACACGTTTCTCATTCTTAAAAATCAACAACGAATTTTTTTTCGACTGTAAAATCATGGTAAAACATTTTAGGATGTGCTTTAACCGTCTTAAAACTTGTTGCAAAAGAATCATCAAGCGAAAGCTTCTTCAACGAAACATTCATGTTGAGTGCATCCACTGCTTGCCCCGCCAGTTCATCCGAAGTCTTTGCAGATAAGTCCAACTCGACCGCGACACTACTTCCTTTTTGAGTCACTGGAATAGTTCTATCTTCCGAGCGAATTTCACGGTTTCCAGATTTCACGTGGAAATTTGAAAACCCTTCATAACCGTGTTCAACCGGGAAAAGATAACGATCATTGTTTAAATAATCGGCAACCCGATCAGCGGCAACCAGCAGACGGTATTCTTTCATCCCGTTAAAACCAGGATTTTCTTCCACCATCGCTTGAAGAAGTTCCGGATTCACCACATCAACCGCCAGATCACCATTTTTCATAATCTTCACCGTCGTACCTGCTTCATCTGGTACAAAACTAATATCATCAGTAAGCGGAACTGCCGTTTTGGTTTCCACCCAAGCCTGATTACTCGAAATCAGCTCCGAACTGCTTGCCTTTTTCTCGAATTCATCAGCTTTTACGTGCCAAAAAACAAAAGTAATGAGAGGAATTAAGCAAAAAGCAAAAACCCCTGCAATCACAATTTTTTTCAGCGGAATGGATCTTTTCAAGACACTTCACACCTACTTTCTGCTTCAGAACTTTTACCATTATAAGTCTTTTCCTCGAATAATACAAATCTATGACAAAAAAGACAACTTTTTTACTAGAATGCAGTGCCGGAAGTCCCGTTCACACTGAGCCTTTTTTAAGCTAACAAATCAGACTCTTCTTTTCGATTCAAATCTGTTGCAGGGATCGAATCTACATCCGCAAAGAATTCAATATGTCGGTTCAAGTTTTCAAACGTCATCGGAGTTTCCCCACCAAGCTCGCCATCCAAATTAATCAGCATTTTTTCCTCGGAAGTCACAACAACCTTACGCGATTTGACATAAATCACATTTGGTTCCTTAATATGATCTCCACGAAGCGCAAGCGTTACAAGTCGAATAAATTCCGCCAAGTTTACTTTCTTCAAGATGATCAATGAAAACTTGCCATCATCTAGTTTTGCATCTGGAGCAATCTTTTCAAAACCGCCGATCGAATTTGTCAGTCCGAGCAAAAAACACATTGCTTCCCCTTCAAAAACGCCGTCATCATATTCAATCTTAACTTGCGTCGCTTTAATCGACGGAAGCATCTCAATCCCCTTCAAATAATATGCTAGCTGCCCGAGCATCGTTTTAAGTTTACTTGGCACATCATAGGTCAGTTCCGTAATTCGTCCGCCACCGCCGATATTGATAAAATACGTGCCGTTCGCTTTTCCAATATCCATCGCGACCGACTCACCGCTTGCAATAATCTCTGTCGCTTTGATCACATCACGCGGCACATGCAGCGCTCGCGCGAAATCATTCGTTGTCCCAGTTGGAATAATCCCCACTTTTGGCCGATATTCCTGTTCGGCAATTCCGTTGATCACTTCATTGATCGTTCCGTCCCCCCCGGCCGCAACCACAAGATCATAACGTTCCGAAACCGCGAGCCGCGCTTCACGTTCCGCGTCTCCCTCTTCAGGTGTTGTCGCATGCGCCGAAGTGACATAACCAGCATTTTCCAAGATCATTAGAACATCTGCTAAATTTTTCTTAATGATTTCCCGACCAGATGTCGGATTATAAATAACACGGGCTCTCTTCGCCATGTGCGTTCATCCTCTCCTACCAAAAAAGCAAATTGTGAACTATCTAACACAATTCACACTAACATTTCCATTATAGCAAAAAAACGTAGCTAAAAAAAAGAAAAAAGAGAGAGCACGAGCCCTCTCTTTTTCTAGTAAAAACGATAGAAAAAACAAATTAGCGTTTATTCATTTCTTCAAGCAAAATTTTGTTTACCATTGGCGGATTCGCTTGGCCTTTCGTCGCTTTCATGACTTGCCCGACAAGGAATCCAACAGCGCGATCTTTCCCGTTCTTAAAGTCTTCGATCGACTGCGCATTATTATCTAAAATCCCAGAAATAATCGTGTGCAGCTCGCCTTCATCTGAAATTTGAACAAGCCCTTTCGCCTTCACGACTTCCTCAGCATCGCCGCCATTAAGAGCTAACTCGCGGAAGACTTTCTTGGCAATTTTGGAAGAAATCGTGCCGTTTTCGATCAGCTTAATCATCCCTGCTAAGTTTGCCGGCGTAAGTCCCGTATCCGCCAAGTCTTTTTGCTCCGCATTCAAGTAAGCAGAAACTTCGCCCATCAACCAATTGGAAACTTGTTTTGCATCTGCCCCGAGCGCAATGGCCGCTTCAAAGAAATCAGACATTTCCTTCGTAAGCGTAAGCACCATCGCATCATATGCAGGAAGACCGAGATCAGCGACATAGCGCGCTTGACGTTTATCCGGAAGTTCAGGAATTTCTGCTCGAATCCGTTCCATCCATGCTTCATCAATGAAAAGATCGACAAGATCTGGTTCTGGGAAATAACGATAATCATCCGAACCTTCCTTGACGCGCATCAAACTAGTTTTACCCGTAGCTTCTTCAAACCGGCGCGTTTCTTGCTCAATAATTCCGCCAGCCATAAGCACCTCAGCTTGACGTTTCTCTTCATATTCAATTCCCTTGCGGACATTGTTAAACGAGTTCAAGTTTTTCAGTTCCGTTTTAACACCGAATTCTTCTTGCCCAACAGGACGAATGGAAATGTTGGCATCACAACGCATCGAGCCTTCTTCCATTTTCACATCCGAAACACCCGTGTATTGAATAATTGATTTTAGTTTTTCAAGATACGCATAAGCTTCTTCCGCCGAACGAATATCCGGTTCCGATACAATTTCAATCAAAGGCGTTCCTTGACGGTTAATATCAACAAGCGAATACCCGTGCGAAGTATGCGTATTTTTCCCAGCATCTTCCTCTAAATGAAGACGAGTAATCCCGATTTTTTTTTGTTTTACCGCCGACTTCAATCTCAATCCAGCCATGTTCCCCGATCGGCTTATCAAATTGCGAAATTTGGTAGGCCTTTGGATTATCTGGATAGAAATAGTTTTTACGGTCAAATTTTGTGTGGCGTGCAATTTCACAATTAATCGCCATCGCCGCTTTCATGCCAAACTCGACAGCCCGTTTATTCAGTACCGGGAGAACACCCGGCATCCCTAAATCAACTACTGTTGTATTCGTATTAGGTTCTGCTCCAAAGTGTGCGGGAGCAGAAGAGAAAATCTTAGATTCAGTTTTCAGTTCAACGTGGACCTCAAGTCCAATTACCGTTTCAAAATTCATGCTTCAACCGCTCCTTTATAATGATGGTTTTTCTTTGTGGAAGTTCGTTGCTTGCTCGAAAGCGTGTGCCACATTGTAGATGCGACCTTCTTCGAAATGATTTCCGATAATTTGAAGACCAACCGGAAGACCAGCGCTAAATCCACAAGGCACCGAAATCGCTGGAAGACCAGCTAAATTAATCGGAATCGTAAGCAAATCGTTTTGATACATCGTGATTGGATCGTTAATCATCCCATCAATATCAAATGCCGTTGTCGGCGTACTTGGACCGATAATCACATCAAAATCTTGGAAGACTTTTTCAAAGTCTTGTTTGATTAGCGTACGTGCTTGTTGCGCTTTTTTGTAATACGCATCATAGTAGCCCGAGCTTAGCGAATATGTTCCAAGCATAATCCGGCGTTTCACTTCATCACCAAAGCCTTCAGAACGCGTCATTTTATAAAGCTCATCAAGCGTTTGTGCTTTTTCAGAACGATAGCCGTAGCGAACGCCGTCAAAGCGCGCCAAGTTTGACGAAGCTTCACTTGATGCAAGAATATAATAGCTTGCTACACCGTATTCAGAATGCGGCAGCGAAACTTCTTCCACCGTTGCTCCGAGTTTTTTGAGGGTTTCAAGCGCTTCAAGCACCGCTTTTTTCACGCCTTCCTGAACCCCTTCACCGATATATTCTTTCGGAACCCCAACCCGAAGACCTTTGATATCGCCCGTTAATTGGCTAGCAAAATCTTCGACAGGGTGGTCAATCGAAGTCGAGTCATTTTCATCCACGCCCGAAATAGCTTGAAGCAGGTAAGCATTGTCTTCAACCGTACGCGTAATTGGACCAATTTGGTCAAGCGATGAAGCAAACGCAATCAGACCAAAACGCGAAATGCGACCGTATGTAGGTTTCATCCCGACAACTCCGCAAAATGCTGCCGGCTGACGAATCGAACCGCCCGTATCTGAGCCAAGCGAGAATAAAACTTCTGATGCCGCAACTGCTGCAGCACTTCCGCCTGAAGAACCACCTGGAACTTTCGTTAGATCCCAAGGGTTATGCGTTTTATGAAAATAAGAGGTTTCTGTTGAAGACCCCATCGCAAATTCATCCATGTTTAGTTTTCCGATATTAATCGCTTGCGCAGCCTTGAGTTTTTGAACAACCGTCGCATCGTAAATCGGATCAAAATTATAGAGAATTTTACTTGCAGCTGTTGTCCGCAAGTTGTTTGTCACAATATTATCCTTAAGCCCGATTGGAAGCCCTGCAAGCATATTGTTCGGATCAATGCCCGCATCGCCGAGTTCTTCTGCAACATCAAGCGCCATTTCCTTATTTAAAGTAATAAAAGCGCCGACTTTATCTTCTACAGCATCAATGCGGTCGAAAGATTCTTTCACCAAATCAAACGGGGAAATTTCTTTTTTCACAAGCATCTCATGCAGATTTTTCACTGAGTGTTCAAATAATCCCAAAATAAATTCCCTCCTAAATAAAGCTTACTCTTCAATAATGGTTGGTACCTTAAACATACCGTCTTGCGAATCAGGTGCATTACGAAGCACTTTTTCACGTTTTAATCCTGGGTGTGCCACATCTTCCCGTAAAACATTGGACACTTCAATCGCATGCGATGTCGGCTCCACATTTTTTGTATCAAGCTCGTTCAGCTTTTCAACCATCTCAATAATCTTATCAAGCTGTGACGCAAAAGCGCCTGCTTCGTCTTTTGAAACCTCAAGTTTTGCTAAATTCGCTACCTTTAAAACCGTTTCTTCAGATATGTTCGTCAAGAGACTTCCTCCTTCTGCGAGTTTTTCCACTAATGCTAAAATTATATCACAACTGCCAAACTCGCGCGACACAAATTATCAAGCCCACTTTTACGGCAAAAAGAACCACCTGGCGAGTGCTCTTTCCTCAAAGTTTTCCTCTAGAAAATCTGTCGAGCATGGCCCGGACATCTTCGGCATAGCCTTCTGCTTCGCTAACCACAGAAAGCCTTGCGCCGTCATGCGTAAACGTCTTTCCTGTCATTAATTTAATCTTGTACAATTCAAGATACGGCAATTCAGTCTCCCTTGCTACTTCAAACTCTGCCTGCGCGTCATAGTCCACTTTGCGAAAATCCACATCCACTATCCCCGCCTCGTCAATCTCTAGAATCAAGTAACATGCTCTAAGATCACGCCTAAGCTTCGGCCAATCATTATATGGCTGCCCGACCGAGCCTGGATTCAAAATCAGCTGATCGCGGCTGCTGTAGCGCATCGTTTGATGATGCACATGCGCATAAACCGCCAAATCAAGCTCATCGCCGCAATCAAATAGCTTATCAAATTGTGCTTGTTCGGCGCTCATCCTGAGCGCCCCACCATCATTCACTTCCGGCAAGTTATGCGAAATACCAATCTTGATCCCATTACGCTCAGCCATTTGATGAAGCGGCCAACTCCTTATTCGTTCAATGAAGCTCACTTCTAGTTGCGGCAAAAGATGCTCCACAAGTTTCGCGAAGAAAACATCCGTTGGGTTTTCCAAATCAACATCGCCATCAAGCACTTCTAAAAAGCAATCATCCCAGTTGCCGCGCACAACAACACTAGGTTTCAACGCTTCTAGCATGTGACATACATTTGCTGCGCCAGGGCCGGGAAGCAGCAAGTCGCCTAAGAACCAATATTCCGTTGCTGCTTGCTCGCGACTGTCTTCAATTACCGCTTGAAGCGCTGTTGCATTTCCATGAACATCAGCCAAAATCGCTATCCTATGTTTCATCTTGAAGCCCTTCTTTCCATCAGTTGATACTTTATTTTAGCATAAAAGAAAAACCGGTTCAGCAACCTAAGGAAGCCGCACCGGTTTTGTTCATCAATCATAAATATGCGCTTTCGCACTCTTATCGCTTGGATCACGCGTGATCAGAGCCGCTGGACCATCCGAAGTGGAAATGTTCACTTGGATATTCGCTCCGCTCGGCAAGTGTTTACCGACAAGGTCTGTCACATATTGTGTGAAGCCGATAATCTCAGCTTGACCATAAAATTGAAGTGGAATATCAATATCAAGTTCAGCCATTTCGCCATCTTCATAGCGTGCTCGACCTACAACTCCCGTAAAGTTTGGGTAGTAAGATTCGATATCCGCTTTGAAATTTAAGAAATTATCATTATCTGTTTTATAGTCGCTACTTGCTTCCGTAGAAGGGAGCACATAATTTTTTTTCTTTTACCGTCTTGAAGTTCGATAAGGTATCGCCGTTTGCTGTTGCATAGGCCATATAGTTTCCCGGTGCAACCGCATCACGTTGTCCTTGTTTATAAATCGAAATCATCACAGGAACATTTTCGAGACCTTTCGTTTTACGCACACGTTCAAGAATAGTTTGCGCCATTTCTTCTCCCTTGCGAAGCAGATCAGAATCGCTAATATCTTGTTCAAATGTGTCGCCGTATTGAATCTTTTGATAGTAATCAACCGAGTTCATCGCAAGCGCAATTGAAATACCGCCAAGCGAAACACTGTTTTTATCATTTTTCTTCAAATAATCTTGTTCCAGAATATGCGCTAAATAAATCGGATTACGATTTTCACCAAAACCGTTATCTTCTGGATTAAGTCCCTCTTTATTTTTGCTACTTTTTCTAGCAAGCCATGAGGTCAGGAGTTCCTTATCCAAATACTGCCCTTCTTGGAATAAGTAATCATCCGAAGAATATTCCTTTTGCGAAAGACGCATCAGTCCTGATTCAAGCTGATTAATATCATAACGCGAATAGATATTTGATACAACTAAACCACGTGATTTACTCGCTTTATACGGCAGAACCGTCTTATAATAATTGGACGAAATTTGGTTCTTCGTCATGATGCCCGTTTCGCTTTTCTTTTCTTCATCTTTTTGAACCACATTTTCATCCGAAGAAAGCTTCGGCGCACACCCTGAAAGGATGAGCAGTAAACTTGCTGCTACGACTATTAACTTCTTTTTCATTGATTATTTTTCACCCTCATCTGGTAAGTATTCCATAAGGTCGCTTTCCGACCAGACAGGGATACCGAGTTCTTCTGCTTTTGTAAGCTTCGACCCTGCATCGCTGCCCGCAACAACAATATCCGTTTTCTTGCTGACACTCCCTGAAACACTGCCGCCAAGGTTCGTAATAAGTTCCTTCGCCGCATCGCGTGTCATTTGTTCAAGCTTCCCTGTTAAAACAACCTTTTTCCCGGCAAAAACAAGTTCTTCTTCCGGTACGTCTTCAAGTCTTGGTCCTGTGTACGTCATGTTTACGCCCGCTCGCTCAAGCTCGCTTAGGAGCGCATGCACTTCTTCATTTTCAAAGTAAGTCACAATGCTGTCCGCCATTTTTTCGCCGATGTCTGCCGTTTCCGTCAAAGTTTCTTTATCTGCTTCTCGGAGCGCATCCATCGTATCAAAGCGTAACGCAAGCGTTCTAGCTGCTTTTTCCCCAACATGTCGAATACCGAGTCCGAAAAGGAGCCGTTCCAAGGAATTCTTTTTGCTCGTCTCGATCGAGGCTAGCAAATTTGAAACCGACTTTTCTCCCATTCGATCTAATTCTAACAGTTTTTCCTTCGAGAGGAAATATAAATCTGCTACATCATGAATCAATTCATGCGAAAATAGCTGTACCACTACCTTTTCCCCAAGTCCATCAATATTCATTGCGTTCCTTGAAACAAAGTGAATCAATTCTTCTTTAATTTGCGCAGGACATTTTGGATTGATGCAGCGCAGTGCCACTTCTTCTTCAAGCCGCACAAGTTCGCTTCCGCATGTCGGGCAAGTTTCCGGCATCTTAAACGGCACTTCTTTCCCCGTTCGTTTCTCAGGAATACTGCGAATCACTTCTGGAATAATATCGCCCGCTTTTTTTACAACTACCGTATCGCCAATCCGAATATCTCGTTCATGAATCAAATCTTCATTGTGGAGCGAAGCGCGGCTGACCGTCGTTCCTGCAACTCGAACTGGATCAAGCACCGCAGTCGGCGTAATTACGCCCGTCCGTCCAACATTGAGTTCAATATCCTCTAAAGTCGTTTCTACTTCTTCTGCCGGAAATTTGTATGCAATCGACCAGCGCGGCGTTTTGATCCGTGCGCCCATTTCCTTTTGCTGCTCGAGATCATTCAACTTAATGACAATCCCGTCAATATCATAATCGAGTTCCGGACGTTTCTCAGTCCACTCCTCGATATAAGCAAAAACCTCATCCATCGTCTTGCAGATTCGCCGTTCCGTATTCGTCCTGAGTCCAAGTTCTGCAAGTTTATCCAGCCCATCACTGTGCCGTGTAACACCCATATCGCCAAAATCAGCTACCGCATATAAGAAAATATCCAAGTTTCGCGAAGCCGCAATTTTCGTATCAAGCTGCCGCAGCGAACCCGCTGCGGCATTCCGTGGATTAGCAAACAGCGGCTGCCCTTCTTCCTCACGCGTTTCATTCAGTTTTACAAAAGAACGCTTCGGCATATAAGCTTCACCGCGCACTTCAATCGAAAACGGCTGTTTTAGCTTCATCGGAATCGACCGAATCGTTCTGAGGTTCGCTGTAATATCTTCCCCCGTCGAACCGTCCCCACGAGTTGCGCCTCGTTTGTAGCGCCCATTTTCATATTCCAGCGAAACCGCCAAACCATCAATCTTTAGTTCGCACATGTATTCACGATCTTCCCCGACTTTCTCGCGCACCCGCCGGTCAAAATCAAGCAAATCTTGTTCATTAAATGCATTCGCAAGGCTTAACATCGGTGTTTTATGCTCTACTTTTTCAAACCCTTCAAGCACAATTCCGCCAACACGCTGCGAAGGCGATTCCGGCGTCACCCAATCTGGATGCTTTTCTTCAAGCGCAAGCAGTTCCTGCATCAAAGCGTCATACTCCGAATCTTCTACACTTGGATTGTCCATCACATAATACTCGTAACTATATTCATCCAGTATTTGAATAATCTCTTCATACCGTTTTTTCTCATCCATATTTAGAGCCCACCATTTCCAACTTAAACTTTTTCGATTGGTGCAAATTCCGCCAAAAGACGTTTAATACCAGTCGGGCTTGGAAATGCAATATCCAGTTCCATATTGCTTCCCTCCCCTTTAACACTTACAACCGTGCCGACGCCCCATTTTTTATGCTGAGCCTTGTCGCCAACCGCCCAACCAAGCGCTGCTGCCCCCGTTGTTTCATAAGCAGGAACTGATTTCTTAGCAGGATTAGACCGCTTAAACGGTACTTCTCTTAATTTGTTTTCGTTCCCCGTCTCAATCAAATCTTGCGGGATTTCACCAATAAAGCGAGATTCTGCGTTTGCCGTACTACGCCCGAAAAGCATCCGCGAGTAAGCACTCGTTATGAACAGCTCTTCTTCCGCACGTGTAATCCCGACATAAGCGAGCCGACGTTCTTCTTCCATTTCGTCTTCTTCAAACAGTGCTCTCGAATGCGGAAAAATCCCTTCTTCCATCCCGACCAGAAAGACTACCGGGAATTCAAGCCCCTTTGCAGAGTGAAGTGTCATCAGCGTCACCGCGCCGTTTTGCTCCGCATCATTTTCATCAAGTCGATCGACATCTGCCACAAGCGCCAAATCTTCTAGAAAAGCAAGCAGCGATTTATCTTCACTTTCCTTTTCAAAGTTTTGCGTCACAGACATCAGTTCGTCAATATTCTCAAGCCGTGTTTGCGCTTCAATCGTGCGTTCATTTTTCAGCATCGTGCGGTATCCGGTTTTTTCAAGAATCTCTTCCACAAGCTCCGTTACTGTCAAATAGTCCTGCATCTTTGTGAGATTTTGAATCAAGTCATGAAATTCGATCAGCTGTTTTCTGATCTTCGCCGAAAGACCCGCAAGTTCAATCCGGTTCAGCACCTCAAAAAAAGTCAGATCATACGCTTCCGCCGTACGCGCTATCTTATCGAGCGAACCCGCTCCGACGCCGCGTTTTGGCACATTAATAATCCGCGTCAAGCTAATGTCGTCGCTATTATTTGAAATGAGACGCAAATACGCCAAAATATCTTTAATTTCTTTACGATCATAGAACTTCGTCCCGCCGACCATCGTATAGGCCATGCTTGACTTCATGAAAAATTCTTCCATCACGCGCGACTGAGCATTCGTTCGGTAAAGAATCGCAAAATCAGACAGCGGCCGTTTTTTTCTGCGTCACTTCTTCTTGGATTTTACTCACCACATATGAAGCTTCTTCCTTCTCCGTCAGCGCTTTATGATAAAAAATCTTTTTCCCTTCATCATTTTTTGTCCATAATTTCTTGACTTTGCGATTGGAATTATTTTCAATCACGCGATTGGCCGCTTCAAGAATTCGTTTCGTCGAACGATAATTTTCTTCGAGCATAATCGTTTTGGCATCTGGATAATCCTTTTCAAATGATAAGATATTTGAAATATCCGCACCGCGCCAACCATAAATTGATTGATCCGAATCTCCGACCACACAGATATTTTGTAGCCGTTTCGCAAGCATTTGAACAAGCAAATACTGCGCATGGTTTGTATCTTGATACTCATCCACATGAATATATTGAAATTTGCGTCCATAATAATCAAGCACTTCTGGAACCCGCTCAAACAGCTGGATCGTCACCATAATCAAATCATCAAAATCGAGCGCTTGATTTTTCTTCAGTTTTTTCTCATACGCTTCATAAACCTCAGCCACCATATTATCATAAAAACCGCTTGCTTCTTTCTTGTAGTCGCTTGCCGTCATCAGTTCATTTTTAGCATTGCTGATCGAAGCAAGAATACCGCGCGGCTCAAATTTCTTCGTATCGACATTCTTATCCTTCAAAATGCCTTTAATTACCGAAATTTGGTCTCCGCTGTCAAGAATCGTAAAATTGCGTTCATAACCGATTCGGTCAATATCGCGCCGCAAAATTCTTACGCACATTGAGTGAAACGTTGAGATCCAAATTGATTCCGCTTCCCCGCCAAGAAGCCCAATAACACGAGCTTTCATTTCCCGCGCGGCTTTATTCGTAAACGTAATCGCCAAAATATTGTACGGATTAACGCCTCGTTCCTTAATCAAATACGCGATCCGGTGCGTCAAGACACGCGTTTTTCCACTCCCCGCTCCCGCCATAATAAGAAGCGGGCCTTCCGTCGTCTCAACCGCTTGGCGCTGTTCCGGATTCAGTCCTGCTACTAATTCTTCACTATTTAAATGCATTTCTATTCCACCACCATACAAACATTTGTTCTTTATTTTATCATATCCGTGCCGTTTCACCTAACAATTTCTGCCGTTTTAAGTGCTTCTTCAAAATTCTCATAAATCAGATTGCCGACAACAATCGCATCCGCGTATTCATGCATTTCTGCCGCTTGTTCACGTGATTTAATTCCGCCCCCGTACCAGAGTTTTGTCTCCTTAAGCACCGCCTTGGCCTCCCGAACAAGCTCCGTGTCGCCGAAAGTTCCGCTATATTCGATGTACAAAACCGGCAACTTTAAAAAATGCTCCGCAAGTTCGGCATACGCCGTGATATCTTTCTTCTCAAGAGCCGCATTCGCCCTTGTCAATTTGGCAGCCTTCGCCTCCGCGTTCAGTATGACATATCCGAGCGGTGTGATCCGTTTAAACGGAACATGTGGAGAAAACTCCCTTAGCGCTTCGACAAACTTGCCGACGACCCATTTCGCATCCGGAGAATTCAGTACCATTGGAACCAAAAATTGATCCGCATACGGAAGCACCATCTCAGCATGACTAATTTCGAGAAACAGTTGCTTGTCCGTTTCCATTAACCGTTCGTAATAAAAGGCCGTATTTTCTGCTGTAACCTGATCCGTACCTCCGATAATAAAGCCGTCCGTAGAACTATGAAAGAGCGCCTCCACTTCCCGTTCCGAAAGCGGTTTAGCCGGATCAATCTTAAAAAAATGTGCCATCTTTGTACCCTTTCTTCTTACAGTCATTCAATAATTCATTATAGCATTTGTTTAGAAGCGGTTCACCCTTTCAAGCAATAATTTAACTTTTTTTTGTACTTTTTCAGAAAAATCTTTCCGTTCCGGCAAATTTTTGATATGATAAACATCACTTTAACAGCCTAAAGGAGGAATTTTATGGAAAAAAGAGAAAATTGGGGATCAAAACTCGGCTTTATATTAGCTTCTGCCGGTTCTGCGATTGGAATTGGAGCGATCTGGAAACTTCCATATGTCGCTGCAACCGCCGGAGGAGGCGCCTTTTTCATCCTCTTTTTAATCTTAACACTTTTCATTGTCACACCCATCTTAATCGCCGAATTCGTCATTGGGCGAAGTTCACAAGGCGATGCGATTACAGCATATAGCAAGCTTGCAAAAGGTAGCAAATGGAACCTGCTCGGCAAAATGGGGGTTGTCGGCGCAAGCATCTTATTTTCTTTTTACAGCGTTGTCGGCGGCTGGATCATTACCTATCTATACAAAGCCTTCACCTTTTCGCTCGATGGCCTATCCCAATCCGAGCTTCTGGCAGAATTCGGCAAAACAACCGCAGATCCAAACATTTCGCTACTGTCAACATTTGTCTTTATTCTATTAAACATTCTTGTAGTCAGCCGCGGAGTCGTAGCTGGCATTGAAAAAATGAGCAAATTTATGATGCCTGCGCTCTTCATCTTGTTTGTCGTTCTCATCATCCGATCGCTCACACTCGACGGAGCGCTTGAAGGCGTCATTTACTTTTTAAAACCAGATTTCGCCCATATCACAGGTAGCACGATTTTAATTACACTGGGACAAGCTTTCTTCTCGCTAAGCGTTGGTTTATCCGTCATGGTCACATACAGCTCCTATCTCGACCGATCCGTGAGCTTGCCTGGTTCCGCAATTTCAGTAGCACTGATGAACATGACCGTTTCCCTATTAGCGGGGCTGGCGATTTTCCCAGCCGTATTTGCACTAGATATCAAACCAGATGCAGGACCTGGCCTTTTATTCGTTATTTTACCGGCGATCTTCAATCAGCTTCCGTTCGGGGCAGTTTTCTTCATCATCTTTTTAATTCTGTTCCTGTTCGCCGCGCTAACCTCAAGCTTTTCAATGCTTGAAGCGACCGTTGCTCCGATTATGTCGCAAGGGATTTCTCGGAAAAAAGCGAGCTCTATGATTGGCTTGTTCATTATGCTCCTAGCCGTCCCGTCAGCACTGAGTTTCGGTGTTTTCTCTGACATTCACATCTTCGGCAAAACCTTTTTCGAGCTTGCCGACTTTCTTGTCTCTAACCTAATGCTTCCAATCGGTGCTTTCTTCATCGCCATTTTCGTTGGCTTCCGGTTACCGCGCAAACTACTAATCGAAGAATTCACAGCAAGCAGTCGTTTCGGTAAAAAAGTGTTTATCATTTGGCTGTTTCTAATCAAATACATTGCACCGATCGGAATCCTATTTGTCTTCCTATCCGCAATCGGATTGCTCAAATAACAAACAAGCGGCTGATCTAAACGATCAGCCGCTTGTTTAATGCGTGAACCTGTACCAAATCAAGTATATAAGCAATGAAACAAGGACAAAACAAATCCCCAAAAAAAGCTACACAACAGCCGTATCCGCGTGACGGTTCTATATATGATTTCGGCTCAGTGCCATATAATATTTGCAAACCCTTCACATTCTCATCAGAACTGTCTTCCGCAAAAAATGTTGCGACAGGAAGTAGCTTAAATTGATCGATAAAATCAGCAGCTTCGACTTGCGAACAAACTTTTTTATGAAAACCAATCAGTACAAAATCATACTCATCATCTAGATATAAAAAAGCCGTTTCATCAGGAAAACAAAATGTACTATCTGCCATTCCTTCTTGCAAAATAAGCTCTTTTAATTCTCGTTCATCAATCGGAAGTTTCAATCCAAAAACCTTATTTTCCGAACTGATAAAAAGCCCATCCGCTTTCTGAACAAGTTTTCCAAGCGAATCGATCAGTACTTTCAGCTGAAAAGTTCCGCTCCCATCTAAGTCGTGATAGCGTTCGATCCCACAAAATCCAAACTGAAATTCTTGCGGATCTTTGACAAAATTATTCTCATAAACACTAAACTCGTCGCCCAAAATATCCAAATACGAATAATCGAGAATCCCTTTTTCCATGATGCCTCCCCATTCTCAATGATTATGTATTACTTTCTTGTTACTAAATACGCCCACGCAAAATAAAAGCTAAAACGAACCACAAACCGAGACTAATAAAAATACTAATCACCCAGCCAGCCGGATTATGTTCAAGCGGCAGTGGCATATTCATTCCAAAAAATCCCGTAACAATCGTCGGAAGCGTGAGCAACAGCGAAAGCACCGTCAAAATTTTCATTGTGTCGTTCAAATTATTATTAAGCACATTGTTATATGAGCCTGTAAGTTGCTGTAAAATCTGCGAAGCAAGCACTGTCATTTCGACCAGCTGTTTTGCTTCGATGATTGCGTCGTCCAGTTGTTCCTTTTCCGATTCTGAAAAGCCCCGATAAAACGAATGCGCTTTAATTTGCTCAAGAAGCACGACATTTTGCTTAGAAGCAGAAACCAAGTAAACGATCCCTGTTTCAAGGTCCGAAAGTGCGAGCAGATTTTTCTTCGTCGTCTTGACCTTAAGTTTGCTGCTGACGAGCTTTCTTTCATAGTCAACATCCTCAACCAGCGGAAAAAATGCCTTCGCAATCAAAAACAAGCTGCTAAATAAGAATTCAAATAAAGTTGCATCCGGCTTATTATCCAAAAACTTCTTCATCCGCTCCACGACATAATCCGTCTTGTCACTACTCACCGTAATCAAATGATTATCCTTAATAATAAAAGTCATCGGAATCGTTTCATAATGATTATCGATTTTTTCTAAGTCTGGTACATGATAGATCAAGAAAAACGTTTGCGTCGCTTCATCATATTCGAGATGCGCCCGTTCATTTCTATCCAGCGCATAAGTCAGTACCTCATCACTAATTTCATATTCCTGATAAAGCGTTTCAAGCTCTTCAAGATTATCCGAATTTATATTCAGCCAGTCATATTTTGCATCATTAAAAAAGGCTTTTGTCACACTCAATCTCCCTCCTTTTTCCGATCTCTCACATCGTTCCTTTACACGTACTATACCAAAAACCGCCCACTTAAACACGAAAAAAACAGTATTTCGATTAAAAAGTTTCCTTCTCATCGAAACACTGCTCTAAAAAGTTGTATACTAATTATCAACTCCGCCTTGCCCGTTTCCCTGCCCAGAACGAAAATCCAGCTACAAACAAGACACCCGCACCAATCAGCGCGTAAAGCCAAGGCGAAATCCCGCTTTCCTCAAGCTCCACAGCTTGATCGTTAAAACGTTTTGCTTCATCCTTTGAAATCGTAAATTTCTTCGTAAACTTCCATGTTTTTCCGTTTGCTTTCCCCTCAAGCTTAAGCAGATAATTCCCCGGCTGAAACGCCTGATTTTCCTGACTAACCCCATAATTAAACAGTGAATTCGGCGCCATTTGCACATTCTCTTTTCTAAAAGTCTGCAGTGGTTTTTCGCCGCCTTCGCGGAATATTTGACCAGATAGCACTAAATTCCGCAAGATTTCAGGTTTATCATTTTGAACCCCTATAAAAATCGTATTACGACCATTTTTCTGCCCAGCCTTAACCGATTTTAGTTTCAAGTCCGGTTCAACCTTACGTTCATTTTCGCGCAGAACCACTCCAATTGTATAAGAAAACCGATTATGAATCTGCACACCCTCGTCTGAATCCTGCACCTTTCCAGAATCCGTTTCATCCACAAAATACAAACCGCCAAGAATCGTTCCCGAAAATGCCTTCTTCGGCAGCCTCACCGGTATCTCGATGCGCTTTGTTTCATTCCGAACGAGCGTTACTCTTTGACTTGGAACCGCAACAAGCGAGCTGAAAGGATGTTCCAAAGAAGCATCAAGTTTTGGATTATCATTCGCATATTCGATCACGCCGTTATCATTAGTCACCGCAGTATTCGCATAAACACCGATTTCCTTAGCAGTATCCGAATGATTACTGACCCGAACAGCGAGCATCACCGTTTCCTCCGGCTTAACAAGCAAATCAAAATACGTATTTCCCCGTTCCGCCTGATGCCCATCCAAAATCGCCTCCACCGAAAAATCCATCTCAGCAGCTGCAGCATCGTGAGCAAACCCGAGCCACGTCATACTCATTAAAATCACAAAACCTATGCCAAAAAGCCCTCTTCGAAACATCCTAATCCCCCCTTATTAATTCGGCGTATTTTCAAGACTCCAAGTCAGCGTTGTTTCATATTTAGCACCGACTTCTTTCGCCGTATCCATTGGCACAAACAAACTTACCCCTGTTTTAGCCGCATTAGCATCCGCACCGAACGCAACCGTCCATGTGCCCATTCCTTTGCCAGCAGCAGCCGTAGCCACAGTCGAAGAAGAAGTACCATTCGGATCAAGCGAAACAGCCTGCCCAGTCGGCGCATAGCTTGCCGCTGTTAATGATTTAGGCGTTCCTTGAACAAAACTGAGTACCGCATTATTTAACGTTTTAACCGTTCCAGAAGTCGTTGCAAACTGACCATTTTGCTTCACGCTCAGTTTCCATCCAACATTAGATCCACGTTTATCCGTCACTTGAACAAAGTTCGGTACATCAAGTTCAGTTGACGTACTCGTCGCAAGCACATGATCCAGTTTGGCATAATACGTTTTATCCTTGGATTCAATCACTTGACTGCCAAAATCAAAATTTGATACATAGTCAATACTAAGCGGTCCGCTCGTTCCCGGCTCATGAGGATTATTCGGATCTGCCGGATTCACCGGTCCAACTGGTACTGTCGGATCAAGCGGATTCACCGGTGATGTCACACCCGTATCCGCTTGAAATAATACCCCCGCATGCGAATTCATTGTCCCCGAAACAGCGGCATCCGCACTATAGCTAACCCCGCTAATTACTACAACCCCAGTCACCGATAAGAAAACACCCAATTTACTCCATTCCATATTTCTTCCCCTTCTTTCCTTTTTTTATACCTTCTTTATAAAGCTTCTCGGTTCTTACCTTTATGGTGCGTCGACGAGCGACCACATCACCTCCCCCGAGTAACTTTTGTTCGCTTCGATTTCCGGTCGCGGCTCAACCTTGATTCTGAGACCATGATCAGCATCCAAATTGATTTGATAAGGATCATCCGAATTCACCGTTTGCGAAGTAACAAGCAAACTATCTGGCGTAAGCTGATTCACACTTGACCCATTTTGATAATAAAAACTACCACTTAGAATCTTACTTCCGTTAGAAAGTGGTGTAACCTCACTGAGATAAAGCGACCATTTCTTCTTCACAACTCGTCCATCTGTAATTTGAATCGCCATATTTGACGTAACAGGCTGATAAGTCGTCGGTTTTGTCGGAACTGTTATCGTTCCGAAATCTATCGTTGTTGGAACAGACTCCAATCGTAAGGTTCCATTTTTTACCGCAAGATCCAAAAGTCCCGAAACCGATTGAATCGCATTCCCGTTGCCATCCAAGCCGCCAACAAGACTAGATGCTGTAATTTTACTCGGATAACCGCTGTCGAGAATTGTGCCCGTATATTGCCATTCTAGCTTGTCTCCCACTTGAAGTAGAGGGTCTGCCGTTAAAGTAGCTTGAAGCGATTGCCCGCTTGGACTTGATGCGTCCGTAACAATTTGCGGAGCAGCGAGCTGTTTCACATCACCCGAGGCCGTTATCTTAACAAGTTTTACATTAGAAATATTCGACAGGCCGACAGGAATCGAACTTTTTATCGTTTCCTTGTCCCACATCGAATAAGCGTTCATCAACATTGACGTCGAAGTTACTCGTATCGTTTGCCCAGAAACCGCATAACTTGCCGCCTCAAAAGTTCCTGAACTATTTTGCTTTTCAAACCTATGCGTTAGTTGAATAACAGGTACTGCATAAGGAACCATTTTTTGAACAGCTGAACTGGTCACAAGAACAGCCCCCGTCCGCGTACTCACTCCATAAATCTCTGCCGTCACAGAATTGCCGACCGCAAGCGCTGTTACCGGAACAGAAAACGTAGTTCCTGATACATTTTGGATAATACTCTGACCATTTACCGTCAAATGAATCTGATAAAGCCCAGCTGTTTGAGCTGTAAAACTCCCTGTAACGCTCTGGCTCCCTGGAACAAGCGTATCAAGCTGAGGCGGACTGATCGGCCATTTTACCAGCACTGCTGTACTTTTTGGACTTTCATAATAATCCGTCGTCGTTTTTGATGCCGCGTGTAAAATAGCCGTTGCTCTATCTCCGTATTCATAACTTTCATCTAAAGTAGTCTGAAAACTTCCGTCAGCCGCAACAGGAATATTCGTTTTCGTAATCGTTCCACCAGAACTTTTTTCAACAGTGACATCAGCCGTATACGTATAACCGCTATCAAGCGTCTGTCCTGCACTTCCGCTAACTGTTTTTCCAAGCTGCACCAAATTGTCATTCAGTTTAGGTGCAGCGAGGCTAAGCACCGGATAATTTCCAATACCAAGCGCAGAAGTTAATAGAACACCGCTTTTCGTATTTCCTGTCGTCAAATTAATCCCTTCCGTTACCGAGACGAAAGTCCCGCGAATGGCATAACTAGTCCCATTATAAGCAGCCGGAATCCGGATTCCTTTTTTATAAAGCACTCCGGCATCAAACGAAAGATTCACTTGCCAATAGTTTGTGAGCGCAAGCAGTAGCGTACTGCGCGGAAAAACGAACAAGAGCGTGTGCGTAGCTTCATCATAACTCTTTGTAACAGCCATTGTCGTCGTAAGGTTATCCGTTTGATTAAAGAGCACCGTCGAAGGATAAGTAACCGTCCCCGTTAAACTTGCAAGAAATGCATTTTGCTTCGTCGTACTCCCAGCAAGAGCATCCCCAATTTCTTTCGGAAGTTCAATAATCGCAACCGGTGTATCATTGAGCGATACAGCCACAAGCGGTGCATATCGATATGTAATCGTAACAACAGACTGGTTATAAGCACCGTTCGAAAAACTCCCTGTTACCTGACTGTCCCCAAGCGCAATTGCCGCCTCGCTTTCTTGCGGAATAATCTGAAGTCCAAGTAGTAAAATACTTCCGAAAACAAGTGCCAACAAGAATTCTCTCCCTTTCATTTACCTCCCCACCTTCTAAAGCTAATTCGTCTTTTCCCTAGTAAGAAAGTAATCAAACCCAAAGCTCTGAGCAACTTTTTAGGTCTTAATAACTAATTAGTAGATAAAAGTCTTACATAAATACAACAAAAAAAAGCCTTCAAAAGAAGACTCTTTTTAAAAAGCAGATCAAGAATTTTTCTGACAAACTCTATAGTGCTTTAATAATTAAACTGGCTACACAAATTATGACTCCAGCTAGCCCGATCCCTGTTCCAATTATACTTTTGGCGCGCATATTGATAAACGTCGTAAAAGCAAACCCGGCAATAAAAACCCAGTGCCAAAGCAGATTGAATTCAAGACCTGAACCATTCGTGATCATACTAATGATAATAAAAACAACAAAAAAAGGCCAGCATCGCGAGAACAGCCCATTGAAATCCCTTAAGCGGTCCGTTTTTCATTTAACTGTCACCTCGTTATTTTTCAGCTTCCTTCATTCGATCAAATACCACTTCATACATATCATTCCCGTAATTAAGCGATCGTTTCACACGTGAAATCGTTGCTGTGCTCGCTCCTGTTTCCGCTTCAATTACATTATACGTTTTACCCTCTGAAAGCATTCTAGCAACTTGGAAACGCTGCGCCATCGACTGAATTTCATTAACCGTACACACATCATCAAAAAAAGCATAGCATTCTTCGAGCGACTCAAGTTTCAAAATTCCTTGAAAAAAAGCATCCAAGCCTTCTCCGCGAATCTTTTCTATTTGCATACGAAAACCTCCGTTTTTCATGAACTCCTATACTTTCATATTTTAACGTACCAACGCATAAAACACAATCGTTTCGCAAAAAAGAGAGGTTCCAGTTCAAATTGAAACCTCTCTTTTCTCTATCTCATTCTGCTTTCATACCAATATCAATCCGGTAAAAAAAGTGTGGATTATCCAGTTTTTTCATTTCTTCATAGAGAGCTAGACGTGCCTCTTGCATCGAATCTGCAGCCGTTTCAAGCAGAAGAATCCGTCCGCCGGCAGAAACAAACTTCTGTTCTTTTGCCTCACTGCCCGTTTCAAGTTTTGTCCCTGCATGATAAACCTTAATATCGGAAGAAATCTGATCAAGCCCGGTAATTTCAAATCCCGTTTCATAATGATCCGGATAACCAGCACTCGCAAGCACAATCCCAAGATTAACCCCTTGCTCTTTAAAGCGGACATCCGGTTTTTCATTATTCAAAAGCGCCCAAATAAGATCCGCAAAGTTGCTCTCAAGCCGAGGCAGAACCACTTGCGTCTCTGGATCACCGAACCGCGCATTAAATTCAATCACCTTCGGCCCAGCGTCCGTTGCAATCAAGCCGGCATAAAGAATCCCGCGAAACGCCCGATCTTCCGCAACCATTCCTCGTGCGGCCTTCACAAGAATCGTTTCAATCGCTGTCTCAACAAGCGCATCTGCAATTTGCGGTACAGGCGAATAAGCACCCATTCCACCCGTATTCGGTCCCTTATCACCATCATAAGCCCGCTTGTGGTCTTGCGCAATCGCCATCGGATAAACCTCTTCCCCGTTCACAAAAGCCATCAGCGAAAACTCTTCTCCAACAAGGAACTCTTCAATCACGACTTTCTCAGAAGCTTCGCCAAACTTCGCATCAAGCATCATTTCCTTGAGCGCAAGCGTTGCTTCTTCGATTGTCATCGCAACCGCAACCCCTTTTCCAGCTGCAAGTCCATCCGCTTTAATCACAATAGGCGCGCCTTTTTCGTCAAGATAGGCTTTCGCTTCCGCATAATCCGTAAATGTTTTAGAAGTTGCCGTCGGAATCACATATTTTGCCATAAATGTTTTCGCAAAGTCTTTGCTGCCTTCGATCAGAGCAGCCCGCTTCGTCGGCCCAAACGCCTTAAGCCCAGCCGATTCAAACGCATCAACCACTCCCTCTAACAAAGGAATTTCCGGCCCAACAATCGTAAAGTCCACCGCGTTCTCCCTAGCAAATTGAATCAGCTCAGGAGCATTCGTTTCAGAAATCGCAACACATTCTACCCCGTCAAAAGCCATGCCTGCATTTCCCGGCGCCGCATAAACCGTTTCAACCTGATTTGCCTCGAGCAGTTTAGCAGCAATCGCGTGTTCCCTACCGCCGCCGCCGATAACTAAGACCTTCATCTGCCTCACACCTTCCTTAATGTTTAAAGTGCCGTATGTTCGTTTTGATCATTGCAATACCGTGCTTGTTTGCAGCCGCAACCGAATCCGCATCCTTAATCGAACCGCCCGGCTGAATAATCGCTGTAATTCCTCGTTCCGCAGCCAAACTGACCGTATCATCCATCGGAAAGAACGCATCACTTGCCATCACAGCTCCCTTTGCGGCCTCACCCGCTTGATCGAGCGCAATCAGTGCCGACCCAACTCGGTTCATTTGCCCAGCGCCAATCCCGAGCGTTTGCTTCTCATTTCCAACCACAATGGCATTGGACTTCACGTGTTTCACTACTTTCCATTGAAACAGCATTGCAGCAAGCTCTTCATCTGTCGGTTTGCGCTCCGTCATCACTTCAAACAAAGCCGGATCTTCGGCCGCCATATCACTATCTTGAAGTAGCAGCCCGCCTTTCACAGATGTCGTTTCCAAATACGCTGCTCCGCGTTCAATCGGAACTTCAAGCAAACGAATATTCTTCTTTTTTGAAAGCAGATCAAATGCTTCCTTCGAAAAACTTGGTGCCAGAATAATTTCAAGAAAAATTTGACTCATCATTTCAGCCGCTTCCAGATTCACTTCGCGATTGAGTGCAATAATTCCGCCAAAAATGGACGTTTCATCCGCTTCAAACGCACGTTTAAATGCTTCATCAATCGAAGCCCCAACACCAACCCCACAAGGATTCATGTGTTTCACTGCGACCGCCGCAGCCCCGTCAAATTCCGCAGCAATCTTAAGCGCCGCATCCGCATCGCGAATATTATTATAAGACAGCTCCTTACCGTGCAGCTGACGTGCTTTTGCAATACTGCTTTTCACAGCAAGCGGTTCCGTATAGAAAGCTGCATCCTGATGCGGATTTTCGCCATAACGAAGCGTTTCATCCAAGTTATAAGTCAACGTTAGCTTCTCAGGAAAGACTTCCCCCGAAACTTCCGTCAAATAACCGCCAATCAGTGCATCATAAGCCGCCGTGTGCCGAAATACCTTCGCCGCAAGCTTTTCGCGAGTTGCAAACTTCGTTTCACCATTTTCACGAAGTTCAGCCAAGATGCCCGCATAATCAGCCGCATCTACCGCAACCGTAACAGCCGCATAGTTTTTTGCCGCCGAACGCAGCATTGATGGACCACCAATATCAATATTTTCAATCGCATCCGCAAGCATTACACCCGGCTTTTCAATCGTCTCTTGAAACGGATACAAATTCACACAAACCAAATCAATCGGTTTAATCCCATGATCTTCAATTTGTTCTTGATGTTCCGTAAGATCGCGCCGATAAAGCAAACCGCCATGAATCATCGGATGAAGCGTTTTGACACGTCCATCAAGCATTTCCGGAAATGCCGTCACTTCCTCAATCCCGATTACCTTAACCCCGGCATCCGAAAGAGCTTGTTTGGTGCCGCCCGTCGAAATAATTTCAAAGCCGAGACCTTCAAGCTCCTTCGCAAACTCAACTACCCCCGTTTTATCTGAAACACTAATCAACGCTCTTTTCATCCGCTTCATTCGTCTCCTTTAAGCATCATTTTTTTCACAACCGCCGGATAAAACCGGTGCTCAAGTGCATGAATACGCTCCTCAAGTTGCGGAAGCGTTTCCCCGCTCAAAATTTTAAGCTCTTCTTGCGCAATCACTTGCCCCGTGTCCATTCCAGCATCGACATAATGCGCCGTAACCCCCGTTACAGAAACACCCGCACGAAGCGCCTGCCCGATAGCATCTTTCCCAGGAAAAAGCGGCAATAGCGAAGGATGTAGATTAACAATCCGATCCGAAAAAGCCGCGAGCATCGTATCTCCAAGAAGCCGCATATAACCCGCAAGCACAATAAAATCAACCTGAAACTTGCTCAGTTCATCCAGCAACAACTTTTCGTAAGAAGCTTTATCCGGAAAATCCCTTGCCGAGAAAACCACAGTGGGCAAAGCAAATTTGTTCGCCCGTTCGAGCACCTTTGCCCCCGGCTTATCACAAACAAGAACCGCAACCTGCTGCCGAATATCAGCATCCTGCATCAAAGCTTCGAAATTCGAACCACTTCCCGAAGCAAAAATAGCAATCCTCATTGCTTTGCTCCTTCGATCATCCGAACCGCAAGATCTTGCTTCTCGGTCACAGTACCTATCCGGTAAGCTTGCTCGCCCAGCCCGTCAAATGCTGCTAAAACCGCGTCTGCTTCTATTTCTGGCACAGCAAGAACAAGGCCGATTCCCATGTTGAAAATTTCATACATTTCGTCTTCCTTCAAGTTACCAATTTCGCGCATGTGGTCAAAAATTGGCAAAATCGGCCAGCTGCCTTTTACAATCTCGACCGCCAAATCGTCCGTAAGCATCCGCGGCAAATTTTCAACGAAACCTCCGCCCGTTACGTGTGAAATCCCGTGCACTTCATGTTTTTTCAAAACTTCAAGCACCGGCTTCACATAAATCCTTGTCGGCTCAAGCAGTACTTCCCCAAGCGTTTTTCCTAGCGGCTCCACAAAACTATCCAGCGTATACGCGTGATCCTTAAAATAAATCTTGCGTACAAGCGAAAAACCATTACTGTGAATCCCGCTTGAAGGAAGACCAATTAAAACATCGCCTGCCTGAACAGCACCCGCTTCAATCAATCGGTTTTTTTCAACTGCACCAACCGTAAATCCAGCAAGATCATAATCATCTGTCCCGTACATATCTGGCATCTCCGCTGTTTCACCGCCAATTAAAGCACATCCTGCCATCTCGCATCCGTCCGCAACCCCGCGTACAATCTGTTCCATTTTCTCTGGCTCCGTCTTGCCCGTCGCGATATAGTCAAGGAAAAACAGCGGTTCCGCGCCTTGCGCTAAAATGTCATTCACACACATTGCGACACAGTCGATTCCAATCGTATCGTGCTTATCCGCTTCAATCGCAAGAAGCAGCTTTGTACCGACTCCGTCCGTTCCAGAAACAAGTACAGGTTCCTTCAAGTTGAGCGAACTAAGATCAAACATTCCGCCAAACGATCCGAGTGCACCCATTACGCCAAGACGCTTCGTTTTTTCTACATGTTTTTCAATGCGCGAAACAACCTCATAGCCCGCTTCTACATCAACGCCAGCCTTACTGTAAGCATTTCCTGTCACGCCATTTCTCTCCTTTAGATACCGTTTTTTTGTGCGGCAAGACTTGCCAAATATTCCGCTTCATAATCATATAAGTCCGTCGGATAATCTCCATTAAAGTAAGCCATGCAAAGCCCGCCGTATGGCTCATCCGGATAAGGTTTTCCGATCGCTTCAACAAGACCATCTTCACTTAAATACCTTAGCGAATCCGCGCCGATAATCTTGCAAATCTCATCTACACTGTAATTCGCCGCAATGAGTTCATTTCGCGTTTGAATATCAATCCCGTAGAAACACGGGAAAGCAAGAGGAGGCGAAGCAATTCGAACATGAACCTCTGCTGCCCCAGCTTCCCTAAGCAAATTGACAATCCGTTTACTCGTTGTGCCGCGTACAATGGAGTCGTCGATCATCACAACCCGCTTTCCTTCAACAACCCCGCGCACCGCCGAAAGCTTCATCCGAACCCCTTGCTCACGCAGTTCTTGCGACGGTTGAATAAACGTTCGCGCCACATAACGATTCTTAATTAACCCAAGCTCGTAAGGAATACCTGATTCCTCCGCATAACCAATTGCCGCTGAAATGCTCGAATCTGGCACCCCAGTTACCACATCTGCATCAACAAACGCTTCACGTGCAAGCTGCTTTCCGCTGCGCTTACGCGCCGAATGCACATTAATACCCGCAATATTTGAATCCGGACGTGCAAAATAGATATATTCCATACTGCAAATCGAATGTTTGATATCCTTAGTAAACGAATCAATATGCAAACCATCATCATCAATCACAATCAGTTCACCCGGTTCAACATCACGTACAAATTCCGCGCCAACCGTTTCAAATGCACACGTTTCAGACGCGACCACATAACTGTCGCCAATCCGCCCAATCGAAAGCGGTCTAAACCCATTCGGATCAAGCGCTGCGATCATCGCATTTTCCGTAAGAAGCATGTAAGCAAAGCCGCCTTTAACCTTATTTAGCGCTACCTTCAAGTCCTTCAAAAAATCCCCTGTCCGACTGCGTTTAATTAAATGCGCGAGCACTTCCGTATCCGAGCTCGTTTGAAAAATCGCGCCTTCCTCTTCCAATTCTTTTCGAAGCGTCTTCGCATTGATCAAATTCCCATTATGCGCAAGCGCAAGCGACGAATCCGAAAAGTGGAATAAAAATGGCTGCACATTGCCAAGACTTTTCCCGCCGGCTGTTGCATAACGCACATGACCAATTGCGCCCGTTCCTTTTAAGCCTTCCAGTTCACCATGTTTAAACACATCTGCCAAAAGCCCGAGATTGCGATGACCATGCAAAACCTTGCCGTCTGTCGCCACAATTCCAGCACCTTCTTGACCGCGATGTTGCAAGCTGTGAAGCCCATAATACGTGATTTCAGCCGCTTGCGAGTGATTCCAAACCCCAAAAATGCCGCATTCTTCATTGAGACCTTTTATTTCAGCAAGCATGAAAGTGCCCCTTCCCAAATTTCGCGTAGTTCCGAAACAGCCAAATCAACTGCTTCATTTTCATGACGGATAATCAAACGTTCACTGTTCGTTACTTCTCCAATTTCGTATACAGCCATCCCCGCAAAAACTTCCGCAAATGCGGCGCTATGTTCTGGCTTTACAGAAACAATAAAGCGCGACTGCGATTCGCTGAACATCTCGACAAGCTCGAACGGAACATTTACTTCCGCGCCAAAGTTCCCTTTGAAAACTGATTCTGCGAGCGCTGCCGCAAAACCACCTTCAGATAGATCATGTGCACTTGCGACAAGCCCTTTGCGAATGGCTTCTAAAAGCTTAGCTTGCGTCGCCTGTTCGATTTCGAGGTCAAGCTTCGGCGCCCGTCCGCTAATTTTTCCTTCCACGATCTTTTGTAACTCAGAGCCGTTAAACTCAGGAGTCGTTTCGCCAATGATGAAAATTCGGTCGCCCACTGCCTTAAAGTGCTGCGTCGTAATCTCTTCCGGACGTTCAATCAAGCCGACCATTCCAATCACTGGAGTCGGATAAATCCCCGTGCCGTCTGTTTCATTGTACATTGATACATTTCCGGAAATAACTGGCGTATCAAGTGCGAGACAAGCTTTACTGATCCCATCCGCAGCTTTTTCAATTTCCCAGAAAATTTCCGGTTTCTCAGGATTACCAAAGTTCAGCCCGTCCGTAATCGCAAGCGGTTTTGCGCCGCTTGCCACAATATTCCGCGCCGCTTCCGCAACCGCAATTGCTCCGCCTTCTTCTGGATCAAGATAAAGATAGCGTGAGTTGCAGTCCGTTGTCATCGCGATCGACTTGTTCGTTCCACGCACACGCACAACCGCCGCATCAGAACCCGGCACAACCGCCGTACTCGTTCTCACCTGATAATCATACTGCTCGTAAATATGCTTCTTACTCGCTACAGTTGGAGCTGCGAGGATTTTTTTCCACATTTCCGAAAGATCCGCTACCTGCGGCATAAACGGTTTTTCATTTTGAAACGCTTGGTAACGCGCCGGTTCTGCCGAAGGTTTATGATAAACCGGTGCATCTTCCGCAAGCGCATCCACCGGTACATTCGCTACAACCTCACCATGATGAATAATCTTATAATTTTATCATCCGTCACATGTCCAATCGTGACCGCATGCAGACCATAACGTTCAAACAGTGCTTGAATCGTTTCCTCGTGGCCTTTTCTCACACATAAAAGCATCCGTTCTTGCGATTCTGAAAGTAGCATTTCATACGCGGACATATGCGTTTCGCGCTGCGGAACATCATCCATGATCAGCTCAAGACCAGCACCAGCCTTCGATGCCATTTCAGAACTCGAGCTGACAAGACCTGCCGCACCCATATCTTGAATTCCAACAAGAATATCCGAATGCTTTTCAATCACTTCAAGACAAGCTTCAAGGAGCAGTTTCTCCATGAACGGGTCGCCAACTTGAACGGCCGAGCGTTGCTGTTCGCCTTCCTCACTAAATTCGACAGAAGCAAATGTGGCACCATGAATCCCGTCACGGCCGGTTTTTGCCCCAACGTACATCACTGGGTTTCCAACACCAACCGCTTGACCTTTTTGAATATCTTCCTGCTTAATCAAGCCGACACACATCGCATTAACAAGCGGATTCTTGGCATAGCATTTTTCAAATTGCACTTCCCCGCCGACAGTTGGTATCCCGATCGAATTACCATAACCGGCAATCCCAGCAACCACTTCATTAACGAGGTACTTCGTATGCGGATTATCAAGCTCGCCGAAACGTAGCGAATTAAGCATCGCAATCGGACGCGCCCCCATCGAAAATACATCGCGGATAATCCCACCAACACCCGTTGCCGCGCCTTGGTAAGGTTCAACATAAGAAGGGTGATTATGACTTTCCACTTTAAAAGCAACCCCTAAACCGTCGCCAATATCAACAATCCCAGCACCTTCACCCGGACCTTGCAACACTTGTTTACCTTCTGTCGGGAACTTTCTTAATACCGGTTTCGAGTTTTTATAACTACAATGTTCCGACCACATCACCGAAAACAAGCCCGTCTCCGTATAATTCGGTTTTCTGCCAAGAATCGAAACAATTAATTCATATTCACTATCGATTAAGCCCATTTCTTGGTAAATTTTTTCAGATTCAATTTGATTCGCCGTAGGTTCATTTGCTAGCACTTTGATAAGCCTCCTTAAAAGACGTTAAAATCGATTGAAACAGTTTTAATCCGTCCGTTCCGCCGACAATTTCTTCAACAGCCCGTTCCGGATGCGGCATCATCCCGAGTACATTTCCCGCCGCATTAACAATCCCAGCAATACTTGCCACACTGCCATTTGGATTCTCACCCGCATAGCGGAATACAATTTGATGATTCGCTTCAAGCTCTTGAAGCGTTTTTTCATCACAATAATAATTTCCTTCTCCATGAGCAACCGGAATGTCAATCACTTCCGCGTCTTTATATTGATTCGTAAAAATTGTTTCCGCATTTTCAACACGAAGCGGTACCGTTTTACAAATAAAATGCAAATTATCATTCCGAATCAACGCTCCCGGCAAAAGCCCCGCTTCCGTCAAAATCTGAAAGCCATTACAAACCCCAAGAACCGGTTTTCCTTCACGCGCAAAGCGCATCACTTCTGGCATAATATTGGCGAACTTAGCAATAGCTCCCGTCCGTAAATAATCCCCATAAGAAAATCCGCCTGGAAGAAGCACCGCATCAAAACCTTCAAGCGACTCCTCGGCATGCCAAACATATTTCGCTTCTTCACCTAGTGCATCAGAAATGGCATGAAGCATATCAATATCACAATTTGAACCTGGAAACTGAATGACAGCAAATTTCATGAATTAAGCCTCCTCAATTTCATAGCGGTAATCTTCCATCACCGGATTCGTAAGCAACTTATCACAAAGTTCATCAAGCAGCTCATGAATATCCCGATCCGATTTCTCCACTTTAAGTTCCATGTATTTTCCAATTCGTACATCCTCAACTGCGCCGTAACCCATTGATTTTGCTGCATCTTTCACAGCCGTACCTTGCGGATCAAGTACGCTTTTCTTTAAAGTGACATAAATTTTGACGTTATACATGTTTTGTGACCTCCTCAAGTCGCGTTAATACTTCATCATAAACTGTAATTAAATTCCCAATATTCCGACGAAACACATCCTTATCCAGCTTTTCATTCGTCGTTTTGTCCCATAATCTGCAAGTATCCGGCGAAATCTCGTCCGAAAGTAAAATAGCCCCATCCTTCGTCCGGCCAAATTCAAGCTTAAAATCAACCAGTGTAATATTCGCTTTACTAAACAACTCTGTTAAAACATCACCGATTTTGCGAGCTTCTTGTTTCAGGGTTTCAATCTCAACAGCCGAAGCCGCCCCCAAAAAAAGAACATGATCATCATTAATAAACGGATCGCCGAGTGCATCATCCTTGTAATAAAACTCCACAATGGGCGTTTCAATCACTTCACCCTCAGAACGCCCGAGCCGCTTCGCGAGACTTCCCGCCAAGACATTGCGGACGACCACTTCAAGTGGAATAATCTCCACTTCCCGAACCAACTGTTCCGTCTCAGAAAGCTGCTTCACAAAATGACTTTTCACCCCATTTTCAGCCAAGTAACGAAAAATAAGCGAAGTGATCTCGTTATTGCGTATGCCTTTACCCGCAAAAACTTCTCGTCTTTCGCCATTTAGTGCCGTAGCATCATCCTTATATGCGACGCGCAAAATCCCTTCCTCTGCCGTCGTGTATAGTTGTTTCGCCTTACCTTCATAAATCAACTCACCCATCACGCTATGACTCTCCTTTTTTTTAAAGTAGCTTGCCCGCCGCGAGCGGCGGACTCGCCCTATTAAAGCCCTAAACGGTTAAAAATCATATCGACATTTTTCAAATGATAGTGATAATCGAAACAATCCGCAATTTCCGCTTCCGAAAGCAAAGCCGTAATCTTCGGTTCCGCTTCAACTAGCTGCCTAAACGGCGTATGCGTCTCCCAAGCCTCCATCGCCTTCGGTTGAACCGTATCATACGCTTCCTCGCGCGCCATCCCTTTATCAATCAGCGCCAAAAGAACACGTTGCGAATAAATCAAACCAAGCGTTGCATCCATATTGCGTTTCATATTATCTGGGAAAACCGATAAATTCTGAACAATCGTCCCAAAACGATTTAAAATGTAATCAAGCAGAATCGTTGCATCCGGTAAAATAATCCGTTCCGCTGAACTATGCGAAATATCGCGTTCATGCCACAGTGGCACATTTTCATACGCCGTCACCATATGTCCCCGGATCACCCGAGCAAGCCCCGTCACATTTTCAGAACCGATCGGATTTCTTTTATGCGGCATTGCAGAAGAACCTTTTTGGCCTTTCGCAAAAGCTTCCTCCACTTCCCGAACCTCACTTTTTTGAAGCCCACGCACCTCAACCGCAAATTTCTCCACCGAAGTCGCGACAAGCGCTAGCGTTGCGACATATTCCGCATGACGATCACGTTGAAGCGTCTGTGTTGAAATTGGAGCCGGCGTCGTTCCTAAGTGCTTACAAACATATTCTTCGACGAAAGGATCGATATTGGCATACGTTCCGACCGCCCCGGAAATCTTACCAAACTCAACGCCTTTCGCAGCATGATTAAAGCGTTCCAAGTTGCGTTTCATCTCTTCATGCCAAAGTGCAAGCTTAAGCCCAAACGTTGTCGGTTCCGCGTGCACACCATGCGTTCGGCCCATCATCACCGTATGCTTATGTTCCTTCGCGCGTTTCGCTAAAATTTCAATAAAACGCTCCAAATCTTTTCTGAGAATATCATTGGCTTGCTTAAGCAAATAAGAATTTGCAGTATCCACAACATCCGTCGACGTAAGCCCGTAATGTACCCATTTCCGTTCCTCACCAAGCGTCTCCGATACGGCACGCGTGAAGGCAACCACATCATGACGCGTTTCCAGTTCAATTTCTTTAATCCGGTCCACATCAAAGGTGGCTTTTTCACGAATTTTCGCGACATCTTCCTTAGGAATCACACCAAGCTCTGCCCAAGCTTCATCCGCTAAAATTTCCACTTCAAGCCAAGCTTTAAATCGATTTTCTTCCGTCCAAATACGACCCATTTCTTCCCTAGTATAACGTTCGATCATCTCGTTTAAGTCCTCCAATTAGTCCCAAATTTGTGTTTCACTGATATCTTCTAAAACGGCATCCGTATTATTCGTAAGTACCGTAATATGCCCCATCTTTCGATTTTCTTTCACTTCTTTTTTTCCATAATAGTGAACAAACCAGCGTGAATAGTCGCCCATTGCTTCATTAACACCCTTAACATGTTGTCCTAAAATATTGATCATTACAGCTGGTTTCAATAGTTCCGGCTTAAGTAGCGGAAGCCCTGCAATTGCGCGAATATGCTGCGTAAATTGCGAAATCGAACACGCTTCAATCGTATAATGACCCGAGTTATGCGGCCGCGGCGCCAGTTCATTCACATAAAGCGCCCCGGAACGCGTCACAAACATCTCAACCGCAAGAACCCCTTCAAGCTTCAAATACTCCGCAAGCTTTGTGGCAATCACATGCGCTTCCTCATCCGTATCCGCATCAATACCCGCAGGAACCACCGAAGTATGCAAAATATTATGATGGTGCACATTTTCACTTACAGGAAACGTCTCAATTTGTCCGCTATTATTTCGAGCTACAATCACTGAAATTTCCTTTTCAAACGGAATAAACGCTTCAAGCACACACGATCCGTATCGAAGAAGCGGCAAAGCGCTCTCAATATCACTTTCATCATTCAAGACAAACTGCCCTTTGCCGTCATACCCGCCTCGAGCCGTCTTAAGTACCGCAGGATACCCAATGCTTTTTATTTGTTCTAAAATATCCTCTTTATCAACCACGACTGCATACGGAGCGATATTTATATTACAAGATTCCAAATATGCCTTCTCGAGAATCCGGTCTTGCGTAATCGAAAGGAGTTCAGTTCCCTGAGGAATAACGACCAAGTTTTCGATAGCAGCTAGCGCGTCATAATCCACATTTTCAAATTCATACGTCACAACATCCGCATGCACCGCAAGTTCCTTTAACGCCGATCGATCATCATAATTAGCAACGATTTGTTCATCACTAACTTGCCCAGCTGGCGAATCGACCATCGGGTCCAGCACAACAATTCGATATCCCATCGCTTTAGCCGCAAGAGCCATCATTCTACCCAGCTGACCTCCGCCAATAATCCCAATAGTGCTGTTTGGAAGTAAATATTTTTTATTCAAGACGATCACTACTTTCTAGTACATTTTCTTCTAGTGTAGCACGTCTTTTCGCTAATCTGCTACTAATAGTTTCATTAGAAATTGATAAGATTTGAGCTGCTAGAAGTCCTGCATTTATGGCACCTGCTTCTCCAATGGCAACAGTTGCAACCGGAACCCCTCCAGGCATTTGCACAATCGACAAAAGTGAATCTAGTCCATTCAAGGCCTTTGATTTAATCGGAACTCCAATTACAGGAAGCGTAGTCTTCGCAGCAACCATCCCAGGAAGATGTGCAGCTCCGCCAGCACCCGCAATAATGACTTTAATTCCGCGATCTCTTGCAGTCTCAGCATATTGGAACATTAAATCCGGTGTACGGTGTGCCGAAACCACCTTTTTTTCATAGGCAATTTCTAATTCATCCAGTATCTCACACGCCTTTTGCATCGTGACCCAATCCGAAGTACTGCCCATAATAACGCCAATTTCAGCAGACATTCGCTGCTCAACTCCTCATCTATAAAAAGTAAATTTATTCTCAACAACTTCATTCTAACAATAGCTACATTAAATGTCAATTTAAAATCGAACGTTTTTAGTTATCAAAAACCGAACGTTCGTGTTTGAGTCATTTTTCTTTCATAAAAATAAAACGAGATCAGAAATTCAATCAAAATTTCTTAATCCCGTTTCACATTTATCTTATTGATGCTTTTTCATTTGCTGTCTGCGTACATGTTTTACCCAAAAGCCGCCATGAATTTGTTTAGGTTCTGATGAGACTATAAAAGCCTTCTCATCTATTGCAATTATTTCCTTATACAACTTCCGTTCATTTTTCCGCGGTGTCAGAATCTCAAGCATCATTCGTTCCCCATCCCGACCATTTGCAAGCCAGCTTGTCACGCCATATCCTTTATCTCGAATTTGATTGGGTAAATCAAGATTATATTCCTTCGTAATTACATTGACTGTAATATAACCTAGTGCAAGCCGCTCCTCAATCTTCATTCCAATAAAGAGGCCGACACCGTAACCAACCGCGTAAGCAAGCACGTTTGCAATATTGTTCAAGTTATTCAGTACTAGACTGAGAGCTACCACATATATGATCATCTCAAGAACACTTACAACTGCAGCTAAATAACGATACCCTTTCATCGTGAGTAAAAGGCGCACTGTCGAAATAGCTACATATAGAATATTAACTATAAAAATGGTAATAATAACTCCAAAAGTTCCTTCTAACATGAATGACACAACCTTTTTAAAAAAGTAAGAGCTAAACAATATCTCTACTTTCTATTCTACATGTACTTTTCCATTTTGTCTCCCTGATCAAACATTTTTAGATATAAAAAAAAAGAACTCAGATTAATTTCTGAGTTCTTTTTGGGTTTGCCCGGCAACGACCTACTCTCACAGGGGGAAGCCCCCAACTACCATCGGCGCGGAGAAGCTTAACTACCGTGTTCGGGATGGGAACGGGTGTGACCTTCTCGCCATAGCCACCAGACAAGTTTGACTGAAAGAACGTTGTTCTCTCAAAACTAGAGAAGAAAAGGGTTCAAAAAACCA
>NZ_AODF01000027.1 GCF_000525875.1 Listeria floridensis FSL S10-1187
TTTGGTTCGTTCGACTTGCATGTATTAGGCACGCCGCCAGCGTTCGTCCTGAGCCAGGATCAAACTCTCGTTAAAATGAATTTGAATACTTATTCAACACCGTGAATAAGTTTCCTTAGCGTCTTACTTGACTTCGCTAGCAATTTCTTACTAGATTTGTTTTGGAAATCACTTTTGATTTCCTGCCCTACGAATTGATTGGTGAAACATACTGTCTCATCGCTTTTTCGTCTTCTTTTTGTTCAGTTTTCAAAGGTCAATTCTTTTCGTTGCTTTTTTACCAGCAACTCTTATACCTTACACCATCCAGCAATCAAAGTCAATAACTTTTCCAAAAAACTTTAATCATAATTTTCATTTTGATTATCAGATATTCGCTGGAACGTTTATTAATATACCATGTTTCCTAGGCCTTTGCAAGCGAATTTATAAAAAAGTTTTCATTCATACAAAATTGTTTGCGTGATAAAATCTATTCACTAAAACGCCATATATTAAAAAGCCTAAAAACTTCCTCAACACCTCTTTTTTAAAAGAAAAACCCAGCAAAAGGCGAATAAAAAATCGTCTTGAAGCTGGATTTTTAAGAATTTACTTTCAATCTCTATGTTTCATTGTCGGGAAAAGCAGCACATCACGAATGGATGGTGCATTAGTCAGCAACATGATCAATCGATCCATTCCAATTCCAAGCCCCCCCCGTCGGCGGCAAACCATGTTCTAATGCTGTCAAGAAATCTTCATCCATTTCATGGGCTTCATCATTCCCATGCTCTCTCTCCACAATTTGCGCTTCAAACCGTTCTCTTTGATCAATTGGATCATTCAGTTCAGAAAAAGCATTAGCGTGCTCACGACCAACAATAAACAATTCAAATCGATCAGTAAACCTGCCATCCTTTTCATTCTTTTTCGCAAGCGGTGAAATTTCTACGGGGTGACCATAAACAAAAGTAGGCTGAATCAACTTCTCTTCAACAAAGGTTTCAAAAAATTCATTTAAAATATGCCCATATGTCATATGCTCTGTAATTTCAACATGGTGTTCTTTCGCAAGTGCTTTCGCCTCTTCTGTAGTGACATTCCAAAAATCCACACCCGCATATTCTTTAACCGCATCAACCATATGAATTCTTTTCCATTTTGGAGCAAGCTCAACTTGGTAATCTCCGTATGTTACCGTCGTATCTCCAGTTACTTTTTCAGCCACATAAGATACGAGTCCTTCAACTAGATTCATAATATCTTCATAATCTTCAAATGCCGCATAAGATTCAAGCATTGTAAATTCTGGATTATGACGTGTTGAGATGCCTTCATTGCGGAAAACACGTCCAATTTCATAAACTTTGTCCATTCCTCCGACAATCAAGCGCTTTAGGTGAAGCTCAAGCGCAATACGTAAATAGAGATCCATATCAAGCGCATTATGATGCGTAATGAACGGTTTAGCAGCAGCTCCGCCGGCAACTGTATGCAAGACTGGCGTTTCCACTTCAAGATAGCCTTGTTCATCCAGGTAGTTACGTGTATATTTTAAAATCTGGCTACGCATGACGAATCGTTTTTGGCTTTCATCATTTGTGATTAAATCTAGGTAACGTTGGCGATAGCGCTGTTCAACGTCTTTCAAACCATGATACTTGTCGGGTAGCGGGCGAAGCGCTTTAGTCAGCATTTCGATAGCTGTTGCTTTGACGGATAGCTCACCTGCGTTGGTGCGGAAGACCGTGCCTTTGACGCCGATGATGTCGCCTAAGTCCGCTTGTTTGAAGATCGCATACTCTTCTTCGCCAACATTATCTTTGCGAATGTATATTTGAACTTGATGGAAACGGTCTTGGATATGTGTGAAACCCACTTTTCCTTTGACACGTTTTGTCATGATTCGTCCAGCAACGGATACTTCGATGTTCGCTTCTTCTAATTCTTCTTTTGTCTTCTCTTTATACTTCTCTTCTATTTCTTCCGGACTAATCGTTCGGATAAATTTCCCGCCAAAAGGGTCTACGCCTTCAGCTCGTAATGTATCCACTTTTTCACGGCGAACAATTAGCTGATCATTTAATTCTTCGTGATTTTCGTGACTCATGTCATGACACTCCTATTCTATTCATTATCTACAGATGCTACCATTATACGCTTAATCGGCTCCTTTTTTCTAGCCTAAACCGAAAAAAATTACCGCAAATTGGAATTTGCGGTAATTTTCATTCGCATTAAGATTGCTTAGCTAAACTTTTTTCTTCATATTGAGACACAAAGTCGCGTAAGATTTTTTCCATCTCTGCTTTTTCAGTTGCTTGATTGACAGCTACTTTTGCACGCGTACTTCCGCGCGCACCTTTTAAATAATAAGCTGCATGTTGACGGAACTCCCGAACAGCAATATTTTCTCCTTTAAGCGCGATTAAGCGGTCAAGGTGAAGCAAGGCTGTTTCGATTTTTTCACGCGGCTCCGGTTCCGGCAGAAGTTCACCAGTTTCAAGATACTTCACTGTGCGGTAAATCATCCACGGATTCCCTAGCGCTGCGCGCCCGATCATTACACCGTCTGCACCTGTTTCTTCAAGCATGCGCTTAGCATCTTCGGGCGTCTTGACATCTCCATTCCCAATAAACGGAATGTGGATAGCTTTTTTGACGTCGCGAAGCACATCCCAGTTTGCTTTCCCTTCATACATTTGCACACGAGTTCGGCCATGCATCGCCACGGCTGAAGCTCCGGCACTCTCAGCTGCTTGTGCATTTTCCACAGCAAAAACATGCTCATCATCCCAGCCGATCCGCATTTTTACAGTGACCGGTTTATCTACAGCCTCAACGACCGCTTTCACCATATCATGCACTTTGTTTGGATCAAGCAGCCACTTTGCACCTGCTTCACACTTGATAATCTTGTTTACTGGGCACCCCATGTTGATATCAATAATATCTGCGGTGGTATTTTCTGCCACAAATTTTGCCGCTTCGACAAGCGTTTCTTTCTCGCCGCCAAAAATCTGCAAGCTAAGTGGTTTTTCTTTTTTCGTCTATATAGAGCATATCGATCGTTTTCTTGTTGCGATACGCGATTCCTTTGTCACTGATCATTTCGCAGCAGACAAGCCCTGCCCCGAACTCTTTTACAGTCAGTCTGAATGCAGAATTTGAAATCCCAGCCATCGGTGCTACAACAACGCGGTTTTTAATTTCTACATCACCTATTTGAAACATTGACAAGCCCCTTCCTCTTTCAAAAGATTCCTTATTCTTTGCGCTAGTGATATGTTACCACAGATTCCGAGATTGGCAAGTACTTTTTAACCCTCGATTTTGAAATGTGTAAGTTTGACTTCTTGATCCTTGATTAAAGCTTCTTGCAGATAATTTTGCGCAACTGAATTTGCAATTTCTTGAAGGGGTAGCATCACAAAAGCGCGTTCTTTCATATAAGGATGCGGTATTTTCAATGTTTCCGTATTTATTTTCAAATCTTCATATAGCAAGATGTCGATATCAATCAAGCGAGGACCCCATTTAAACAGACGAACACGGCCAAGTTCAGCTTCGATACCGAGACAGGTTTCGAGTAGTTCGTTTGGAGATAACGAAGTTTTGATTTCAAGGGCAATGTTATAGAAAATATCTTGGTCTTCGTAGCCGACCGGGGCAGTTTCATAAACACCGGAAATTTTAGCAACATCAATTCCGTTCGCTTGACGAAGCTGTCTAACCGCCGCATTCAGGTTTTGAAGCTTATCCCCCACATTTGTCCCAAGTGAAAGGTATGCCGTTTTCACTTTGCCTCGCCCCGCTTTCGCTCAATTTCAACGGCTACAAAACGATAGTGCCCGGAAATCGGCGGATTTGGCTTCACTACTTTGACGGTGATGCTTTCAAGTAATGGATAATTCTCCAAAACTTCGGTTGCAATCGTTTCCGCAAGCGCTTCGATCAACTTATATTTTCTTTGTTCCGTAATTTCTTTTACAGTTTCATACACATCCGCGTAGCTAACTGTGTCCTCCACATTATCACTTAAACCGGCTTTTTTTGTCGATAAGTGCAGAATTAGCGAGATTTGAAAAATTTGACCGAGCTTATTTTCTTCCGGCAACACGCATGATAACCATAAAAACTGAGTTCTTCCATATATATTTTATCCATCTTGATCACCCTTTCTATTCTGTAAGCGGCAGCTTCCCAGTGATTGCATCTGTCATCTTTACCATCCGTGCAATTTCTTTCACATCATGCACTCGTGCAATCGAGCAACCTTTTGCAAGTCCATAAACTACTGTTGCGCCTGTTCCTTCTATTCTTTCATTGGCAGGCAGATCAAGCACCCATCCAATTGTCCCTTTACGGCTTGTTCCAAGTAGAACTTCATACCCAAGCGCTACAATTTCGTCAACTCGTCGCAATACTTCTAAGTTTTGCAGCTTTGTTTTAACAAACCCAAATCCCGGATCGAGAATAATATGTTGATCCGAAACTCCCGCTTCTTTGCATATAGCAACACTTTCCAGTAAGTCCGTTTTCACATCTTCCATAAAATCATCGTAATTACTATCTTTTCGATTATGCATAAGGCAAATCGGAATCTCATATTTTGCAGCTACTGTCGCCATATTCGGATCATATTTAGCGCCCCACTGATCATTCAGCATATCTGCCCCAGCAAGAACTGCTTTTTCCGCCACTTCGCTGCGCCACGTATCAATTGATATCCAAATTCCCGGCAAGGCTTCCCTAACCGCGCGAACAGCGGGCAGAACTCGTCTTTCCTCTTCTTCCTGAGAAACTTCTTTAAATCCCGGACGTGTTGAAATCCCACCAATATCAATAATTTCTGCTCCGTCCTCCGCCATTTGGACCGCTTGTGCAACGGCATTTTCTATCGTTATGTACTTTCCTCCATCCGAAAAAGAATCCGGGGTAATATTTAATATTCCCATCACCATGCTCGGATGATTCTTTAACCAGCTTTTTTTCATTTTGCTTCACCTCTCCCGTTATTATAGCAAACATCCGCCTGTTTGAACGCACAAAAAAACCGACACGGAAAAAGGGAGTAAACCGTGTCGGTCAAAAAAGGGAGTTTTAGGTTTCATTCTAAAAAGGGAGAAAGAATGAAAAAGTTTTGCTTGTTGTTAGCTTATACGTATATCTTAATTTATTAAGAAAAAAATCAACTGTTAAATTCATGAAAGTTTACTAAGAAAACGAAAACAGCTTTTTCATTTTCCTTTTCTAGGCAAATAAAAAACCGATATGGAAAAAGGGAGTAAACCACATCGGTCAAAAAGGGAGTTTTGGGTTTCATTCTAAAAGGAAGAAAGAATGAATTTAATTGTTAGTTGCTAGCTTATACCTATATATTAACCGCCAAAGAAAAATTTTTGCTGTATATTCTATGAAAGTTTGCTAAGAATTGGCGAGTAATTTTCTAATAGTTATTTTATGTAAAACAAAAACCGATGTGGAAAAAAGGGAGTAAAACCACATCGGCCAAAAAAAGGGTCAGGATTTTCATTCTAAAAGGGAGAAAGAATGAAAAGATTTGCTTGTTGTTAGCTTATGCTTATATATTAACTGTCAGAAAAAAAATTCCGCTGTCAGTTTCATGAAAGTTTGCTAAGAAAATGAAAACAGCTTTTTCATTTACCTTTTCTAGGCAAATAAAAAACCGATGTGGAAAAAGGGAGTAAACCACATCGGTCAAAAAGGGAGTTTTGGGTTCTTCATTCTAAAAGGGAGTAAAGAATGAAAAAGTTTTGCTTGTTGTTAGCTTATACTTACATATTAACCATTAGAAGAAAAATTCTGCTGTTATTTTCATGAGATTTCACTAAGAACTCGAATACAAGTTTCTTACTTTCTGGCGAGCTGACCGTTTCATCCCTTCCGTTCAAATATTCGAATCGCGTTCAGTTCCTTTGGAGTTGAAAACAAACAACTTCGACTGAATACTATCTCACAGGCATCTTAAAAAATCAAAATTGCTTTAAATTCCTATACTAAAGAAAACTATTCTTATTCAAAAAGATGCGCACGTTTTTATTGCTGAATATCAACAAATAAAAAACCAATGCGGAAAAAGGGAGTAAACCGCATTGGTCAAAAAAGGGAGTTTGGGATTTTCATTCTAAAGGGAGTAAGAATGAAAAAATTTTGCTTGTTGTTAGCTTATACGTATATATTAACCATTCTAAGAAAAAATCTGCTGTTAATTTCATGAAAGTTTGCTAAGAAAACACAAACCTCCCCTTCATTTTTGCCATTTCAAGGCATACAAAAACCAATGTGGAGAAAAGGGAGTAAACCACATTGGTCAAAAGGGAGTTTGGGATTTTCATTCTAAAAGGGAAAGAATGAAAAATTTTGCTTGTTGTTAGCTTATAGTTATATCATACAGTCAAAAAAAGTGTTCTCGCTGTGGAATTCATTAAAATTCACTAAGAAAACCATTTATTTCTTCTTACTTAGTCAAAATTATACAGCGCAGTGCTCAAATAACGTTCACCGTTACTTGCCACAATTGCCAGTACTTTCTTGCCTTCGCCAAGCTCTTTCGCTAAGTCCAGTGCGGCTTTAATCGTTGCTCCAGAAGAAATCCCAACTAATATTCCTTCTTTTCTCGCAACTTCACGTGCTGTTTCAAGTGCATCTTCACTTGAAACTTTAAGTACTTCATCATAAACTTTCGTATCTAATGTATCTGGAACAAAACCGGCACCGATTCCTTGAATTTTATGAGGGGATGGCACTCCGCCGCTAAGAACTGGAGATTCTTCTGGCTCAAGCGCATAAACTTTTACATTTGGATAATTTTTCTTCAGTACATGTCCAACTCCTGTGACAGTTCCTCCGGTTCCAACTCCAGCAATAAAAGCATCTAATCCGTCTTTCCCAAAAGCTTCTACAATTTCCGGCCCCGTTGTCTTCTCATGGACTTCTGGATTTGCCGGATTATGGAATTGTTGTGGAATAAAGTAGCCATGCTCTTTTGCTAGCTCATCTGCCTTGGCAATTGCACCCTTCATACCGTCAGCACCTGGTGTTAAAACTAATTCAGCACCATAAGCTTGCAGCAGCTTGCGTCTTTCTAAACTCATTGTATCTGGCATAACAAAAATGGCTTTATAGCCTTTTGCAGCAGCAATCATCGCAAGGCCAATTCCTGTATTACCACTTGTCGGCTCAAGAATGGTATCCCCCGGTTTGATGATTCCTTCTTTTTCCGCTGATTCAATCATCGCATTCGCAATTCGATCTTTCACACTGCCGCCTGGATTTTGAAATTCAAGTTTTACATAAACATCCGCACTTCCAGCTTCAGTCATTTGATTCAATTTCACGATTGGTGTATTTCCAATTAAATCTGTAATCGAGTTTACAATTTTCATTCATATCGCTCCTCATACTTTTGTTATACGTTTACTTTATCCAATTCCGACCATTTTTGTCAATTTTAATGCTTTTCAACTAAAAACAGCGGTTGCCAGAAAAAAGATCCACTTCATTTTCCGACAACCGCCGTTTCAGTTTTGCAAATTTATTTAGCTTCTTCGTAAATTTCTTCTAGTTCTGCCTCCGAGAATTCATAGTGCTTCCGGCAGAAATGACATTCAGTATCCGCACCGTGTTCTTCCGTAATCATCGAACGAATTTCTTCTTTTCCAAGTGCTTGGATAGCATTTTTAAAACGTTCTTTTGAACAAGTACATTCAAATTTAACTGGAAGCTTCTCTAAGATATGAAAATCCCCGGATTCTCCAGCCAAGCGAGCAATAATGTCTTCAGGCGTCTCCCCATTATCAATCATGTGTGATACGGGCGGACACTTTTCAAGAATGGCTTCAATTTGTGTAATCGCCTCTTCGTCCGCCCCCGGAAGAAGCTGGATCATAAATCCGCCTGCTGCGCGAATAGTCGTATCCGGATTTACGAGCACGCCAACTCCGACAGATGAAAGCACTTGTTCCGAGTTCGCAAGATAATAGGTGAAGTCTTCACCAAGTTCTCCTGATACAAGCGGAACTTGACCGGTGAATTTCTCTCCAAAGCCAAGATCTTTTTGAACGGATAGCGTACCTTCCGTTCCAACTCCGCGCCGAACATCAAGCTTATGGGCATCATTCAATTCTGCAAAATTCACATGCGGATTGGTTACATAACCACGAATTGTACCTTTTGTATCTCCATCTGCTAGAATCGTTCCAATCGGACCATTTCCTTCAACTTTAGATGTGATTTTTTGATCTTCTTTTTGCATCGCACCTAAAAATAGTGTTGCCGTCATTGTACGTCCTAAGGCAGCAGAGGCTACCGGCCACGTATCATGGCGTTGCTGCGCCTCACTCACTGTATCTGTTGTTCTTGCCGCATAGATGCGCACATAACCATTATAAGCCAAAGCTTTTACTAGATAATCACTCATTTAGTTCTATCTCCTCAAATTTTATTTCGTTTATAGAGCAGGTTTAAGCCCTTTAATGTTAAAAACGGATCTACTATATCGACTAAATTGGATTTCTCGGTAATAAAACGAGCAAGTCCACCTGTTGCTACAACCGTTGGATTCGAATCCGTCTCGGCTTTCATTTGCTTGATAATTCCCTCACATTGTCCAATAAACCCATAATAAATCCCAGCTTGCATTGAGCTGACGGTAGATTTTCCGACAACGTACTCCGGCTCAGCCAAATCAACACGAGGAAGTTTCGCCGCCCTCGTATAGAGCGCTTCTGCCGAAATCATAATTCCCGGCGCTATAGCTCCGCCTCGATACATTCCACTTTCATCAATGTAGCAAAATGTAGTAGCAGTTCCAAAATCCACAACAATCACTGGTTTACCGTACTCTTTTATTGCAGCAACTGCATTCACAATACGGTCAGCACCAATTTCGCGTGGATTATCTACCTTTAGATTCAACCCTGTTTTAATGCCTGGTCCAACGATTAACGGTTCGATCTCGAAATAGCGGTGGCACATTGTTGTGATTGCGTGCATGACAGGAGGAACAACTGAACAAATGACAGCCGCTTCAACTTCTTTGGCATTTAACTCAGCTTGAGCAAAAAAGCTTAAAACAAGCATTCCAAGTTCATCAGCGGTTCTTGCTTTATCTGTAGCCATCCGAAAAGTTCGAAGTAAAGTATCATCTTCATATACTCCAAGTGTACAGTTTGTATTTCCTACATCAATCACTAAAATCATCAGTCAGTCCCACCTTCTCCGCAGATCATAACGTATAATAACATCAGTCGCGCAATCTGTCGATTAATCTGTTTTTAAAAAAGACTAAGCCGAATCACTCGGCCTAGTCTTTCATTTTATTTCATTCGTTATCTTTTTTATCTTCTTGCTTAGGCGCTTCCTCTTTCACTTCGCTTTCAGCAGGTTTTTCATCACTTTCAAATTTCCGAGTAGCTTCTTCGCGATCTACTTCGTCTTCCGCTTTGGCTTCTTCTTTTTCCTCAGCAAAAGATTTTGGTTCAACGTCTTCAAAAGCTTTTGTATCTTTCTCAGAAGGATACTCATCAGCGACTACTTGATCGATGTCTGGAGGCATTACGCCGTCATCAAACAACGAACGAATTTGACGTGCATCAAGTGTTTCCACTTCAAGCAAGGTTTCAGCAATTAACTTGTGCTGTTCTTGATGTTCTAAAATGATATTTTTAGCACGATCATAGCAGAAACGGATAATACTTTGAACTTCGGTATCAATTTCATATGCAATTTTATCTGAGAAGTCTTGACCATTACCAAAGTCGCGTCCCATAAATACTTGCCCGTTTCCAGATGAGAACTGAAGCGGTCCGATCTTATCGCTCATCCCCCACTCAGTTACCATGCGACGTGCAATCTCTGTTGCACGTTCAAAGTCATTACTTGCTCCTGTTGTCACTTCGCCAAATGTAACCTCTTCGGCCACACGACCTCCAAGAAGACCTGTAATGCGGTCAAGAAGCTCAGGTTTCGACATAAGGAATCTGTCTTCTTTAGGAAGCATTACAGCATAACCGCCAGCTTGTCCACGTGGAACGATCGTTACTTTGTGAACTGTTTCAGCTTCATCAAGAACCATACCGACAATAGTATGTCCACTTTCGTGATAAGCTACGATACGACGCTCTTTCTTCGAGATTACACGATTTTTCTTCGCAGGTCCGGCAATAACTCTGTCGGTTGCTTCATCAATATCGCTCATATCAATTTGTTTTTTATCTGCACGAGCTGCAACAAGCGCCGCTTCGTTTAATAAGTTTTCAAGATCTGCACCGGAAAATCCAGGCGTTCTTTGTGCTATCGCTTTTAAATCCACACTCTTCGCAAGCGGTTTGTTTCTCGCATGAACACGAAGAACTGCTTCACGCCCTTTAACATCTGGACGGTCTACCATAATTTGACGGTCAAAACGTCCTGGACGAAGAAGAGCTGGATCAAGTACATCCGCACGGTTAGTCGCTGCAATGATAATAATGCCTTCATTGCCGCTGAAACCATCCATTTCAACTAAGAGCTGGTTAAGCGTTTGTTCACGTTCATCGTGACCGCCGCCCATTCCTGCTCCACGTTGACGACCTACAGCATCAATTTCATCGATAAAGATAATACACGGCGCATTTTTCTTCGCATTTTCAAACAAATCACGAACACGGCTTGCACCGACACCGACGAACATTTCAACAAAGTCAGAACCACTGATTGAGAAGAACGGAACACCCGCTTCGCCTGCTACTGCACGCGCTAAGAGTGTTTTACCTGTTCCTGGAGGTCCGACAAGCAGTACACCTTTCGGAATACGCGCGCCTAAATCCGAGAACTTGCGCGGATCTTTAAGAAATTCTACGACTTCCACCAACTCTTGTTTTTCTTCATCCGCGCCGGCAACATCCGTAAAGCGAACTTTTTTCTTGTCGTCGTTGTAAAGTTTTGCCTTGCTCTTACCAAAGCTCATTACTTTTCCGCCGCCACCACCTTGGGATTGGCTCATCAAGAAGAAGAATAGAATGATGATGATCAGGAATGGAATAATGGATGAGAAGAATGTTACCCAACCGCTGTTTTGCTTAGCAGGTGTCACATCCATCTTTGCATTATTCTCATTTGACGCTGTTTGAATTTCTTTTAACAGCGAATCACTGCTTAGTGCGTATGTTGTAAAGGCTGTATCACTTTTACTTTGCCCAAGACCTTTTGAATCATCGCTCTTGGAACTGCTTGAGGATTTAAATTCCCCTTCAATTGTATAGACACTTCGATCAGGTTGAATCGTAAATGATTTTACGTCCCCGTCTTGTAATTTTGTCATAAACTCATTGTAGCTGATATCTTTCGCAGCTTCTTTATTGGTGTTAAAGGAAGCAACAATCCCGATGATCACGAGAAAAATTATGACATAAAATATCGCATTTCTAAAAAATCTGTTCATTCCTTACCTCCTCCCACGCAAGAGCTTGGATTGATCGTTTCAAAATTTTCTTAAAGGAACAGCATATTGCATTACTTTATTCCCTAGATTTTCCGAAAAACACATCCTAAGTTGAAGTTCTCTTACGAAGATTCATTTATTAGTAATTTTTACACTTAAAAATAGGGTTTGCCAGTTAAAAAACTAAGACTAATCATAGCATAACGAGCAGCCCTTGCCTAATAATTTGCCCGTTTTCCAGGCAATTTTATTTCAAAAATTGAAGTATTTTTTTCTTCTTTATATTTTACCGAAAAAAATCGGAGATGTGAACTAGAAATTACTCAGCATAGATTTCTGGTTTTAACACGCCAATATAAGGAAGATTCCGGTATTTCTCAGCGAAATCAAGGCCATATCCGACTACAAATTCGTTAGGAACAACGAAGCCGACGTAATCTGCATCAATTTCGACATTGCGACCTTCTGGTTTATCCAGCAGTGTCACAAGCTTTACAGATTTGGCTTTGCGGTATTTGATCATTTCAACCAAATAGCTAAGTGTCCGACCACTATCAATGATGTCTTCAACAATTAGCACATCTCGGCCTTCGACAGAAGTATTTAAATCCTTAATAATTTTCACTTCTCCAGAGGAAACCATCCCGCCTCCGTAGCTTGAAACATCCATGAAGTCCATTTCAAGATACGTGTCCACTCGTTTCATCAAGTCGGTCATAAATGGTGTGGCACCTTTTAACACGCCCACTACAAGCGGGTTACGCCCTTCATATTCTGTCGTTAGTTCTGCACCAAGTTCACGAATTTTCTCTTGAATTTCTTCTTCACTGAACAGCACTTTTTGAATATCATCATGCATACTCATTTTTCCTCCTAAATTTTTGCGATATCGAATTATATATTGTTTCTTTTCGCGACTCGGTTTTGTGTCTTGATTCGATTTTTTCACTCCCGGAATCCATAAAATCTGCCCTGTAAAATCTGTGACTACTGGAAGGCTATCCCGCAAGTATCGCGGCACTTTTTCACTAATGAAAATGTCTTTCAGTTTCTTTGTTCCACCGCTTCCTTTGAGCTTCATTCTATCGCCAGGAAGCCGCGTTCTCACGATAAGCGGCAATGTCACTTGATCGGCATCTACTATAATTCCGTTAAGCCAGATGTTTGCACAGCTGAACTTTTTTGCCTCATTTTGAGTTCGGAACCATCAAGCAGTGCAATTCGATCTCCTGGTTCCAATTGATGATAGAACTCTTGCACTTTCATTTCTTTTGGAAAATGAGCTTCAAGATCATCATAAACTCGGCGAACAAGTAAACCTTTCGGTAAATTCAGCTGCGCCGATGGATTGTCACGCTGAACAATTGTTAAAATTTCTGCCACATGTTTTGCTGAAATTTCCTTGATTGTCTCGCCCTTATACAGGTATTTTAATAGTAAATGAATTAAGCGCCGTTGTAAAGGAAAGGCCAAATTTTTTTATCCCTGTTACGCTTAATTTGGCATGATTTTCACTTACTTCGCCAAGCTCCGTAAATTTCTGCTGTGCGAGTTCGGCAAGAAAGTCCATATCGGACTGATTTTCGCTTGAAAAGCGGGAAAAATGTTCATATAAGCGAGGATTTTCTTTTCTCAAAAGCGGAATAATATTTTCGCGGAAACGATTTCTTGTGTAGAGCGGGCTACGATTTGTCTCGTCCACACAATACGGTAGGTTATGTTCATGTGCGTATGCTAAAATGTCCGTTTTGCTTTCTTCTAAAAAAGGACGAATCAGCTGACCGAAACGCATTTCCCGTACTGGTCTCATGCCAGAGAAGCCACTCCCAGTACTGCCGCGAACTAGGCGCATCAATATTGTTTCGATTTGATCATCTGCATGATGTCCGACAACCACTTTATCGAGTGCTTCTGCTTGCAGAATCTCTTCAAAAAATTGATAGCGGAGCTTTCTTGCTGCTTCTTCTAAGCTAAGATGCTCTTTTTCTTGTAGTGCCTTTACATCGACTGTCTTTTCAAAAAAAAGGCAATTTATAGTTAGCTGCAAACTCTGCTACAAGCTGTTTTTCCGCCTCGCTTTCCGTGCGTAGCGAATGGTTTACATGTGCTACACTGATATTTCCTTTGTGAAATTGTAGCAAAAAATGCAGTAACGCCAAAGAATCCGGTCCCCCAGAAACCGCTACAAGCAATTTCTCATTTGGCCGGATTAAATCATATTTGACTATGTATTTTTGGACGCGCCTTGAAAATTCATCCATTCTAAAAATACCTTTCCTTTAGAAAATAAGGATGGGGAAATGAAGACCCATCCTTACTCAAACTTTATGCTTACGAATTAACCGCGTCTTGCACCGCGGCCTCCGCGTTTCGATTCAGTTTGGCGCTTAATTGTTGAAAGTCTTTCATCACTGTCCTTCAAGAATTTAGCCATTATGTCTTCAAAACCTTCTGGCTGTTTTGCTTGAGCCGCCGGTTTTTTATTGAAGCGCGGTTTTTTTTCATAACTTCGTTCTGGACGCGGACGATCCACCGCCTTACGAATAGAAAGACCAATCTTGCCGTCATCCCCAACATTCATTACTTTAACTGTAACTTCATCCCCGACAGTTAAAATATCGTTAATATCTTTGACATAGTTGTCTGCAACTTCACTAATGTGGACTAAACCTGTTTTACCGCCTTCCAGCTCAACAAATGCCCCAAAATTAGTAATCCCTGTAACCTTCCCTTGTAACTTGTTGCCCACTTCAATCGACATAAAAAAAAAGCTTCCTCCTTAAAAATTCACTCTATACAGCTTAATTATAACGGTAAAAATAAAGGTGTCAATCACTCAAACTCGTGAAAATCAACAAATTTCATTTAGATGTTGACTTTTTTTTTCTCCAGATCAGTCGGTGTATTAAATATGATTTCTCCCTCTTTCGATAAATAATACTCGCTTCTGGCTAACTTTGCTATGTATTCATCATCGTGCAGCTTACTAATTTGTGCTTTGAGCTGCCTCTCTTCCGTTTTTGCATCTGCTAACTTTTGCTCTACTTTTACCTTCTCAGCTTGCTTATTTTTCAACAGCAAAGCTTGCTTGGTGTAAGTAATAAAAACGGCTGCAAAAGCAATTACCAGTACAGCAAGGAGTACAGCCAGTCTTCTGGCCAGGGCAACGCGATGACGACTCCTCACTTTGTGAAGGTTTTCTCTATCTTTGATATAACGATTCTGCATACGCGTGACCGTCTTCTCATTTTTCATCCATCGCACCTCCTCTACGTTTAGCAAAAAATTTCTGACAGGTCAAAAAGGTTTCTTGTTATGATGATATCAATAATTTCACAATTTGTCCATTGGCAACCAACAAATCCCGACACTTTTTATCAGTCTTTTAAAATAGAAAAAACGGCCTAAACTTCTTAAGGCCGTTCATCATTAGTCTTGATCATTTCGTACTTCACTTACAATTTTATACATTTCAGTTGCGGTTTCTTTACGTGCATTTTCCTCAAGTCGCTCAATTGTTGCTGTTACAGTTTTTGGTCCAAATCTGATAACAAGCTCATCACCGACTTTTACATTTGTCCCCGGTTTTGCTACGGTTCCATTGACCATAATTCGACCTTTTTCTGCTACTTCTTTTGCTACCGTACGGCGTTTAATCAACCGAGATACTTTTAAAAATTTATCTAAACGCATAAGTTGAGCCATTTTCATTCCACCTTTATTGTTTTTTGACTAGTTTGCGACTAAGCGCGTATAGTTTCGTTCCAAATGGTAAATAAATAAAATCATGTGATTCAAGCAGTTTATAGCGTAACGTGAAAACAAGAAAAACCATACCACCTAAGAGACTTGAAATTAATGCTTGGAAGGCGCTGCCGGTTCTTGAAGTTAGCGGGAGAAACGCTTCCCAGAGGACCGGGATGACTGTCATGAAAAGAAGAGCCAAGGCGAGCTTCAGCAAAATAGATCGGTTAACAAACGGAACTGGAAGATTCTGTTTTAGTGCGTAATAAGAAATGATGAGGACTACGAGAAGTCCAATAATCGTCGAGATAGATGATCCGAGTGTTGCTAAACTTGGAACGAGCCAAGCGTTTGCTACAATTTTGGCGACAAGTCCAGCGATGACTGCTACAGCCGGAACTGCAATCTTGCCGAATCCTTGGAGGATACTGCTCATCATGATGATTAGCGAGCTTAAAAAGACTGCTGGCATGAACATTTGGAGAACAAAAGTCCCATCACTCGTTTCAAACAGCATTTGGTTAAGCGGACGCATGATTGCAATTAATCCGACGGTTTCTGCACCGGATAATATCAAAGTGATCTTCATCGCAAGTAAGACTGAACGCTCAAGCTGTCTTTGTTCTCCCCGAACGCGTGCAGCGGTTACCATCGGAACAAGTGCTAACGCAAGTCCTGAGGAAAGGACAAGCCCAAGTTGCAAAATCGGTTGTCCTCTGTCGTATACCCCTTTGAGCGATTTTGCAATCAAATCTGGGATACCGCCTTCTGCCATTAAGCGATAAACTTGAAAGGAATCTGCTAGTTGGAACAAGATCAGCATAGCACTGACGGTACATATGGCCAAGCTTTGTCTTAAAAACTCGCGGCCGATTCCACGCTTTTCGGTTCTGTTCGGTGAGACGGCCCAGATTTTCAAACTGCCTTTTGAAAGTCTTTTTTTATAAAAAGTCTGCAGTAAAAATATGGCTGCAAGTCCGCCAAACACTGCACCACTCATTGCATAGCTCCCTGCTTCAACCAAGCTTCGTCCGCTATGAATCGCGATCCATGCGCCGAGTAAAATCACGCCGACGCGAATCACCTGTTCGACAGTTTGGGACACGGCTGTCGGTGTCATGTCGTCTTGTCCTTGGAAATAGCCTCGAAAGAAAGCGAGGCGAGGTGTGAGTAGAAAGACAAAGCTGACAACGCGGATGGGGTCACTCAGTTCCACATCTCCCATCAAGACAGCAAAAAAGTCTGCACCGAAGAACAGTATCACGAAGATGGTAATTCCAAGCACTTTTAGGGTACGATTGACTGATTGCAAAATGATTTGCTGAGCGCGTAAATCGCCTTCTTTTTCCGCCATCATTTTTGAAATCACGACTGGAAAACCGCCAAGCGCGAGCGTCATCGCAATACCGTAAATCGGATATACTTGTTGAAAAATATAGAAGCCAACGTCACCAACCATATTTTGGAACGGAACACGATAAACAGCACTTAAAATTTTTGAGATGAGCGACGCAATCGTCAGTAAAAGTGCACCGCGCATTAAATTTTTAATGGAGCGTTCTGACATACCTTGCCGCCTTTCTGCTTTTAAGCCGAGTTTTGCGGTAAAACTTTTTCTAAGCTTTTCCTGCCGGATCTTCTTCTTTTAAAGCGCTCTTTAAATTTTTAGTCAGTGTTTTGACGTTGAACAGCCATTCTTGGAGCGATTTATTTTGAATATTCATTGTCAGTTTTAAGGCGGTACCATCCATTCCAACACCGACGGAACGCCCAAATTCAGCGATAACTTCCATCACAAGATCCCCGCGAATCCGTTTTGTACCTTCTTCAGAAAATAAAATTGTAATCTTTTTAGCTTCTTCTTTAATTTGTTCGATTCCAACTGCCAGAGCATGAATCCGTAGTTCGGTCGCACTAAAGAGATACTCCACTTCTTCTGGATATTCACCGAAGCGGTCTATCATATCGCTTTGCAAGCTTTCAAGTTCTTCTTCGGTTGTCACATTACGGAAGCGTTTGTACATCTCGATTTTTTGACGGCTATCTGTGATGTAGTACTCGGGAATGTAAGCATCAATTTGGATATCAATCTCAACCGGCAGTACTTCTTCTTGCTTCTCTTCTTTCGGACGGCGAGCTTCGATTGCATCTTTAAGCATTTGCGAATAGAGATCAAAACCGACAGAATCAATGAAACCGTGTTGCTGTGCTCCAAGAATATTTCCAGCTCCGCGGATCGATAAATCACGCATGGCAACTTTAAATCCTGATCCAAGTTCGGTAAATTCTTTGATCGCTTGGAGGCGTTTTTCTGCTTCTTCACGTAAAATCTTATCTTTTTGGTACATGAAATAAGCGTAAGCAATCCGGTTCCAGCGTCCTACACGTCCTCGCAGCTGATAAAGCTGAGATAATCCCATGTGATCGGCATTTTGAACGAACAATGTATTAACGTTTGGAATATCTACTCCGGTTTCGATGATCGTCGTCGTGACGAGTACGTCGTATTCTCCTTCAAGGAAACTCAAAATGACGGACTCGAGCTCAGATTCTGACATTTGACCGTGCGCAACGGCAACGCGCGCATCAGGAACAAGCGCGCTGATTTCATCTGCTTTTTTAAGAATGGTTTCAACGCGATTATAGAGATAGTATACTTGTCCGTCACGAGCCAGTTCACGTTCAATCGCCTCACGAATTAATACGTTGTTTTGCTCGGTTACGTAGGTTTGTACTGGGAAACGGTTAGCCGGCGGTGTTTCAATGACCGACAAGTCGCGTACGCCGAGCATCGACATATGCAAAGTTCGCGGAATCGGAGTAGCTGTCAAGGTAAGTACATCTATTTTTGAACGAATTTGTTTGATTTTCTCTTTATGGGTAACACCAAATCGCTGTTCTTCATCGACAACTAAAAAACCAAGATCACGATATTTTACGTCTTTTGAAAGCAGACGGTGGGTACCGACTACGATATCAACGGTTCCATTCGCCAATCCTTTTATGGTTTCGTTTTGCTCTTTACGCGTTCTAAAGCGACTGAGTAGTCCAATGTTAACAGGGAAGCCTTGGAAACGCTCTTTCATTGTTTCGTAATGCTGTTGTGCCAAAATGGTTGTTGGAACAAGAAAGGCAACTTGTTTGCCGTCCATCATTGCTTTAAATGCAGCCCGGAGCGCCACTTCTGTTTTCCCATAACCAACATCTCCGACTAGAAGGCGATCCATCGGCCTGATTCGTTCCATATCTTTTTTGATTTCTTTAATGGAACGGGCTTGATCTTCTGTTTCTTGATAAGGAAATGAGTCTTCAAATTCGCGCTGCATATCACTGTCAGGGCTGAAAGCAAAACCTTGTTCTGCTTCGCGCTCTGCATATAACTTAATCAAATCGTCTGCAATGTCTTGAACGGAAGCTTTGACTTTTGTTTTGACACGTTTCCATTCGCTACCACCCAGTTTATTAAGTTTCGGAGCTTTCCCTTCGGCACCAACGTACTTTTGCACAAGATCAAGCTGCTCAACTGGAATGAATAGTTTATCTTCGCCTTGATAGACAAGTAGCAGATAATCTTTATGGACACCGCTTATTTCTAAGGTTTCCATACCTACGTAGCGCGCAATTCCATGATTGATATGGACAACGTAATCGCCAACCTTTAGTTCTGAATAACTTTGAATTCGTTCTGCATTCGATAACTTCTGGCGTTTTTTTGGTTTTTTTTCGCGCGCTTATTGAACAACTCGGTTTCACTGATGATGGCCACTTTTGAAAGTGGAAGTTCAAAGCCATTTTGGAAACTACCGATCACGAATTGAATGACACCGAATTTCGGTACGTCTTCTTCACGCTTTAGGATGACGCTTTCCATATCGTAATCGGAAAGTGTTTGTTGCATTTTTTCGGCGCGTTCAATTGATGGCGCTAAAATCACGACTGCGTAATTATTTTTATTCCAACTTTTGGTTTCAGTTTGGAGGACTGACATTTGTCCGTGAAATTGCTGCATTTGCTTGTAAACAAAATTGGTTGTTTTTGATACGCGCAAACTTCCTTGTGTTTTTTGAAACAGCGTTAGATAGATTTTAGGCGCACGACTTTCTTCTATTAAATTGCGAAAATGATGACCTAGTTCGACGTCGCGGACGGTTTCAAGCCGGCTCAAGGTTTCAGTTTGCCATTCAGCTTCTTCACGTTCTAATCGTTCATCGGTTTCTTGTATGCGGGCAAATTCGTCTAGCACGAGCATGGCGTTTTTTGACGCATAATCTAGAAGAGACGCCGGGTCAGGATACGCGAGGCCAATGTATTTGAAAAACAAATCTGGTTTGATTCCGGAGCGAAGCAGTTCAAGGTCAACTTCGATGTTATCCACGAGCGCTTCTTTATCTTCTTGGTTCTTCATATTTTTCAAGGTACCCGCAAGTCCTTTTTCAAGTCGTTTGACGATATCTGGGAAATAAGCCTGCTCAAGCAAGATTTCTGTGGCAGGCAAAATTTGAAATTCTTCGATTTTATTTTGCGACCGCTGGGTTTCAACGTCAAAATAGCGCAACGAATCAATTTCGGTATCAAATAATTCGATTCGAATCGGATATTCTTCTGTGATCGGGTAAACGTCAATGATGCCGCCCCGCACACTGAATTCTCCAGGGGTATTTACCATACCGCTCATTGTATAGCCCATTGTTACTAGGTTCGCTTTTAACTCTTCAGGGTCAATTTCTTCACCTTGAACAAGCTTCACGTTGTATTTTTCCCAGAGTGAAACTGGTGGTAACAGTTTGCGGAAGCCGGATACGGGCACAACGACAATCCCAGGCTGTTTTGAAAGCAGGAATTCGAGTGCTTCAACGCGCTGACCTCGCAGTTCAGGGCTTGAGACACTTAACTCGGATGAAATGAGTTCATCAGCCGGATATAGAAACAACCGGTCGCTATCCATCAGTGACAAAAGGTCATCGTATAGTTTTTGCGCATGGTATAGATTATGTGTGACAAGTAAGATCGGACGCTTTGTTGCGCCTTCAATTACGCTCGCAAAAAGCGCTCGCGCCGAGCCGGAAAGACCCGTGACCAGCTGGGATTCATTTTTATTATCAACCGCTTTGACGATATCGCGGATTTCTTTTTGTTCATAGATCAGCTGTTTCAAGCCTTTCAATACAATCCTCTCCTTTGTCCAAAAACTGCTTTCATTATCTTTCTGAAAATTCCTTCTTTATAAAACAAGCAAGACAGCATGCCGAGGTTACCGTCTAGAGCCCGGTTCGGCATGCTTAATTATAGCGATTCATCACATCTAAAAAAGGAAGTTTTGTTGCATCTTCGATCGCATCTGCACTTTTTTTAATGGCATCAATAATCTCAGGCTGCTCTGCTTTAGCAAAGTCGCCGAGAACGTAATGGATGATTTCACCGCGTTCCGGACGATCAATTCCAACGCGAATCCGATTAAATTCTTGTGTTTTTAGATGGGCAATTAAAGAGCGCATCCCGTTATGACCACCAGCGCTTCCTTTTTGGCGCAATCTGATTTTTCCGATTGGCAAATCAAGATCATCATAGACGACGATCAAATCATCAATAGCAATATCGTAATAGTCCATCAGCGGCTTGACGCATTCACCAGAGGCATTCATAAATGTAAGCGGCTTGACAAGCAGGACTTTTTCGCCACCTATGATTAGGCTGCTTGTCATCCCATTAAATTTCGTGCTTTTCCACGGAGTTTGAAATCTGTAGCTAAGTTCATCCACCACCATGAAGCCGGCATTATGCCGTGTTCGCTCATATTTTTTTCCTGGGTTTCCGAGCCCTACAATCATTTTCATCGTTTTATTCTCCCCGCTCAACAAAACCACTTCAAAAATTGAACTGGTTTCTCTTTCCAATTATTTGTTTGATTATATCATGATTTTCACGGTTTTTAAAGTTCTCCCTCTTTACATAAAAAAGCGCGGCACCAAGCGGCACCGCACTTTCTATTCGTATCTTCTATTATTCAACGGGAGCATCTGCCGAACCGTGAACTGCTTCTGGTTCTGGCGCTTCGGCTCCTTCTGTCGGTTCTTCAGCAACACGTGGAGCCGCAATTGTTACAAGCGCTTCTTCGCCGTCTGTTATTATTTCGTAGTCTGCATTTTTCGGAATATCACTTGCAGCTAACGAATCACCGATTTCTAGACCAGAAATATCTACTTCAATGGCTTCTGGAAGTTTATCCGGCGTTGCTTTCACAATCACTTCATATAGAACTTGCTGTAAGACCCCGCCGGATTTCACACCGACAGAATCGCCTACAAGGTCAATTCGAACTTCAGTTTCTACTTCTTCACTCATATCTACTGCAAGCAAATCCAAGTGAATGATTTCATCTTTTAATGGATCTTTTTGATATTGATGTAATAAAACATTCATCTTCGATCCATCTACTGTTACTGCGAATACTTCGTTACGTCCGTGCTCACGAACCGCTTTGATTAGTTCAAGGGCATCAACTGAGACCGCAATGTTCTCTGCTTGATAGCCATAAATAATCGCTGGGATACGTCCTGCTTCACGTACTTCTGTTACTTGCGAATGCGGTTTCGTATCTCTTTTCTGAACTTCTAATGTAGTTGCCATAAAAATCCACTCCACTCATTCAATTTGTATTCATCAATAACAAATTTTACCCTACTTCGAAAACTTCAAACAAAATAATGTTTATTTTTTTCCAAGAAAAGGTAAACAAAAACTAGTGTAAAACTTTGTTATTGCACTTCTATTGTAACGTAAACTGAGCTTGCTTTCAAAAATTCCCGCATCAAATTTGGAATGTAAGAGCTTGCAAACTGTATTATAGCGTTTTCATAAAAAAATTAGTACAAATTTCCAAATTAAGGACGTTCATAGTTTCACAAACTGTAATAAAGTGTTATACTGTGTTAGTAAAAAGTTTTCTAAGGAGGAAGTTGTATATGAAAGACCAACAAAAAATAATTTTAATTGGTGACGGTGCCGTTGGTTCAAGTTACGCTTTTGCGTGTGTAAACTTAGGTATTGGTCAAGAGTTCGGTATCATTGATGTCGACAAAGATAGAACTATCGGAGATGCCATTGACCTTAGCCACGCTGTCCCTTTTTCCACACCGAAGAAAATCTATTCCGCTAATTACAGCGATTGCAGCGATGCTGATCTTATCGTCGTGACAGCCGGAACTGCTCAAAAGCCCGGTGAAACACGTCTTGACCTTGTCAGCCGCAATATAAAAATTATGAAAAGTATTGTTGACCAAGTTATGGCAAGTGGTTTTGATGGTATCTTCTTGATTGCTTCAAATCCAGTTGACATTTTAACTTACGCAACATGGAAGTTCTCAGGTCTTCCAAAAGAACGAGTTATCGGCTCTGGAACAAGCCTTGATACCGCTCGCTTCCGTTCTTCAATTGCCGACTATGTAAAAGTGGATGCACGTAACGTCCATGGTTACATTCTAGGTGAACACGGTGATACAGAATTCCCAGCATGGAGCCATACAACGGTTGGTGGACTTCCAATCACTGAATGGATTAAAGAAAACGAACAAGGTGCGATGGATACAATTTTCGTCAGTGTTCGTGATGCAGCTTACGAAATCATTAACAAGAAAGGCGCTACCTTCTACGGGATTGCTGCTGCTCTTGCACGGATTACTCAAGCCATCTTCAACAACGAAAGTGCCATCTTGCCATTATCAGTGTACTTAGACGGTCATTACGGTTTAAATGATATTTACATCGGCGCCCCTGCTGTTGTAAACCGCCAGGGTGTGCGTCATATCGTCGAAATGAGACTTAACGAAACTGAAAAGCAACAAATGGAACATTCAGCATCTACTTTGAAAAAAGTATTAAATGATGCCATGAACGAATTATAAGATCAAATTTTTATCCCATCACACACTTGAGCGGCGCCCCTTCGCGGGCGCCGCTTTTTTGTTTTCTTATCCAAAATCCGTGAACTTTCAGTTTCCCAACTGGTACTCGTTACGCAAAATGTAACAGGTTCCTTTCTGTTTTTCTCTGTTTTTTTAGTCGGAAAAGTCATTCCAAAATTATAGTCCTTATACTATGATGTTGCTGTGGCAATGAAATACTCGAGTATGCCCCAAAGAATCCGTCTATTGAGGTGAAAAACATGGTGAAGAAAAGAGACTATATTGATACAAATGATTTTTCTAAAGATGAAATCGTTTACATGATTGATTTGGCATTGAAATTGAAAGAAGCAATTAAAAATGGTTATTATCCGCCGATTCTTAAAAATAAATCACTCGGCATGATTTTTGAACAATCTTCCACTCGGACAAGGGTTTCGTTTGAAACAGCGATGACGCAACTTGGTGGACATGCCCAATATCTTGCACCAGGGCAAATTCAGCTTGGCGGGCATGAAAGTGTCGGGGATACCGCACGTGTTTTATCACGGCTTGTGGATATTTTGATGGCACGTGTTGAGCGGCACCAAACTGTTGTTGACTTAGCAGAAGACGCGACGATTCCAGTTATCAACGGGATGAGCGATTACAACCATCCAACGCAAGAACTTGGGGATGCGATTACGATGATCGAGCATCTTCCTGAAGGCAAGAAAATTGAAGACTGTAAAATCGTTTTTGTCGGAGATGCTACACAGGTTTGTGTGTCTACGATGTTCATGGCGACAAAGCTTGGTATGAAGTTCGTTCAATTTGGGCCAAAGGGATTCCAGATAAAAGAAGACCGGATCAAAATTGCAGAGGAAAACTGCAGGGTTTCAGGGGGAAGCGTGCTCATCACAGAAGATGCAGACGAAGCTTTGAAAGACGCTGATTTTATCTACACGGACGTTTGGTACGGGCTTTATGAAGCGGAACTTTCGGAAGAGGAACGGATGAAGACTTTTTATCCGAAATATCAGGTAGACATGGATTTGATCAAAAAAGCGGCTCCTCATGTGAAATTTATGCACTGCTTACCTGCTACTCGTGGCGAGGAAGTGACAGACGAGGTGCTCGATGCACCATTTTCGATTGTGCTTGATGAAGCGGAAAATCGCTTAACAGCAATGCGCGCTTTACTTGTATACTTCCTTAAACCCTACTTAAACTATGCCGAAGAAGCGACCTGCTTGAAATACGATGCGGATATTCAAGCGCTTTTACGGCATTATGTGGATTGATGCTTGATTTATTATGGAGGGAGAATTTTGTTTCTTCCTCCGTTCAAAAGAGGAAGTGGACGTTTTGAAGGAAAAGAAAAAGTTTCGTTTGTTTGATGCTGTTTTAATGGCGGTTTGTGTTATTTTAGTTGTTGAATCTGCCGCTCCAGCCGCCGCAATCGGCTCCTCGCAATTCTTTTGGTGGGTCGCTCTTTTGATTTTATTCTTTCTGCCGTACGGGCTTATTTCAGCAGAACTCGGAACAAGCTACGACGATGAAGGCGGTATTTATGATTGGGTCAAACGCGCATTTGGCAACAAATGGGGCGGCAGAGTTGCTTGGCTTTACTGGATTAATTATCCGATTTGGATGGCTAGCCTCGCTGTTTTGTTTATGGAGGTGGCGACACAAATTTTCAAGCTTAAACTAAGCACTCCGGTAGCCATCCTCATTCAGCTATTGTTCATCTGGATCGTTGTTCTGATCAGTTGTTATCCTGTCAGCGATAGCAAGTGGATTCTAAATATTGCGGCTTTTTGTAAAGTATTCATTATGCTTGCACTTGGTGTACTCGGCATTTACTTCGCGGTTACGAAAGGGCTCGCGAATGATTTTTCTGGAAAAGCACTTTTACCAAGTTTCGACTTAAACAGTTTATCGTTTATCTCGATCATTTTGTTTAACTTTCTCGGCTTTGAAGTTGTCACTACGCTTGCAGGCGACATGGAGAATCCGAAGAAACAGATACCGCAAGCGATTATTGTCGGTGGCATCTTAATTGCTTTCTTTTATTTGTTTGCTGCATTCGGGATGGGCGCTGCGATCCCAACGTCTGAGCTTTCGACGTCTGGCGGCTTGATAGACAGCTTTATCATGCTGATCGGCAACCTTAATCCGTTCGTTATCGTCATCGGAATTATGTTTATGTATACGCTTGTTGCCAATTTGATTTCATGGGCTCTTGGCGTCAATTATGTTGCGATGTATGCCGCAAGAAATAAAGATTTGCCGCGTGTATTCGGGATACAAAACAAGAAGAATGAAATGCCGCTTGGCGCTAATCTTTTAAACGGTTTAGTGGCTTCGCTTCTCGTTGTGATTGCACCACTGATTCCAAATGAAAATATTTTCTGGGCATTCTTCGCTTTGAATGTGGTGGCACTGCTTGCCTCTTATATTATGATGTTCCCAGCGTTTTTAAAACTTCGGAAAATCGATCCGGATCGCCCGCGGCCGTTTAAAGTCCCAGGTGGTAAGGTGCTACTCAATTTGTTCACCTATATTCCGGTCGCTCTGCTCGTCATCACGCTGATCTTTTCAGCCGTACCACTCAATGGTTCGTCTGCTGAATTAAATGAAAAAATCCCGATTTTGATCGGGGCAATTGCTGCTTTTATTATTGGTGAAATTTGTATCGCCAAAGCAGGAAAACGAAAGAACTCGGGAAAGGATGAATTGGATTGAAAACTTTAGATAGTTCTCCTAAAAAAGATGGATTTATGATGCCGGGCGAATTTGAAGCGCATCGCGGCTGCTATATGCTTTGGCCAGAACGTCCGGACAATTGGCGCAATGGCGCAAAACCGGCACAAGCAGCTTTCACAGCTGTCGCTTCGGCGATTTCAAAATTCGAGCCTGTTACGGTGGCTGTTTCACCGCGACAATACAGCAATGCACGCCATATGCTACCGGATCATATTCGCACAGTTGAAATAGATAATGATGATGCTTGGGTGCGCGACTGCGGAGCGACATTTGTACGCAACAAAGATGGCGAAATCCGTGCTGTCGATTGGACTTTTAATGCTTGGGGCGGACTCGTTGACGGGCTTTATTTCCCTTGGGATAAGGACGATCAGGTGGCGCAAAAGATGGCTGAATTAGAAGCTTCTGACAGATATCGCTTGGAGAATTTTGTACTGGAAGGCGGATCGATTCATGTTGACGGTGAAGGTACACTGATTACGACCGAGGAATGTCTGCTCTCTGAAGGACGCAATCCTGAACTTTCCAAAGAACAAATTGAAACGATCTTGAAGGAATATTTGAACCTTGAAAAAATCATTTGGCTGAAACGCGGCATTTACTTGGATGAGACAAACGGCCATGTTGATAATATTTTGAACTATGTGGCTCCTGGGGAGGTTGCGCTTGCATGGACAGATGATGTGAGTGATCCGCAATACGAAATTTCTAAGGACTGTCTCGACATTTTAGAGCATACTACGGACGCAAGAGGTCGTAAATTAAAAGTGCATAAACTTCACGTCCCTAACCCCATCTTGATTACAGAAGAAGAAAGTCGCGGTGTCGATGCTGTCGATGGTACTTTGCCGCGCGAAGCTGGCGACCGCTTGGCTGCAAGTTATATTAACTATTATTCTGCGAATGGCGGGATTATTTTTCCGCTGTTCGATGATCCGAATGATGAAAAGGCACGCGAAACATTGAGCGCGCTTTATCCTGACCGAGAAGTCGTCGGTGTGCCGGCGCGCGAAATCTTACTCGGTGGAGGAAATATCCACTGTATCACTCAACAAGTTCCTAAAGGATGATTGCGAGGGAAGAACATGAAAAAACGAAAAGTAGTAGTGGCACTCGGCGGAAACGCAATTCTATCTAATGACGCGAGTGCAGAGGCTCAACAAAAAGCTTTAGAACAAACGGCAGAACACCTAGTGGAATTTGTGCTACATGATGATGATCTTGTTATCTCACACGGAAATGGACCGCAAGTTGGAAATCTGCTACTGCAACAGCAAGCGGGAAACTCTGAAAAAAATCCTGCATTACCGCTTGATTCTTGTGTTGCAATGACTCAAGGAAGCATCGGATACTGGATGCAAAATGCGTTCGATAATGTCTTTCATAAACATCAGCTTGAAAAAGAAACCGTTTCGCTCATTACGCAAGTGATTGTTGATCAGGAAGATCCAGCATTCAGAAATCCTACTAAACCAATTGGCCCCTTTTTATCAAAAGAAGAGGCCTTAACGGAAGAAGCTGAAACAGGCGCTGTATTCATTGAAGATGCTGGACGCGGCTATCGCAAAGTAGTTCCTTCGCCCATGCCGCTTTACATTAAAGAACATGTTGCCATTCGTCAGCTGATCGAAAATGGCGTCATCACAATTTCAGCTGGCGGTGGCGGGATTTCTGTCGTTGATCAGGATGGGAAATTTACTGGTGTGGAAGCTGTCATCGACAAAGACTTTGCTTCTTTACGGCTTGCTGAAATGATCGAAGCCGACTTATTTGTTATTTTAACAGGCGTTGATCATGTTTTCGTCAACTTCAATAAACCGGATCAACAAAAACTGGAACATGTAACCGTTTCTGAGCTGGAAAGATGGCGCGCCGAAAATCAATTTGCAGCCGGAAGTATGCTCCCAAAAATTGAAGCAGCGATGGCTTTCGTGAAAAATCGTCCTTCGGCAAAAGCTGTTATTACTTCTCTTGAGAACATCGGCGACTTCTTAAAAAATGGAACTGGGACGGTTATCACAGCAAAATAAAATGATCAAAGCGAATCCTTAGTTCTAATTAGGCCAAGGGTTCGCTTTTTGTTATCTTAGGAACTATTGTATAATAATCCTGATAGAGACAGTTAGTAGTAATAAAGCTCACAACCTCACATGGAAAGGATTGAAAACTATGGATTTTTTTGAGATTGCCAGTCAATCCATCTCAAGCTTAACTCGCAACGAACGCATCTTATTTGATTACGTTGTTAAAAATATGACTCGGATAAAAAACCAAAGCATCCGCGAAGTTTCTGCTGAATGCTTTGTTTCAACTACTACTTTTTTGCGTTTTGTCAGGAAAATCGGATTTACAGGTTACAGTGAATTTACGACGGTATTGAAATTTACGGAAGCTAACAAACATGCCGAGATCCGCCCGAGCCCGTTTGTCGTGAACCAAAAGAATTATCGCGAAGAATATTTAAAAAATATCATTGAATCTGTTCGCGTACTGGAGCCATCAAAATTGCAACGCATCACGACGAAGCTCGAGCAAAAACCGCGAATTTATTTTTTCGCCAAAGGTTTGAGTAAACATGCCGCCGAATATGTCAAATACCTCTATACGATGAATGGCTTTTTGGTTGAATTTCCCGAGGATTATCAATATCGCCAGGCGATTTTGCCGCATATCGGCTCCGAAGATATGGTCTTTATTTTAACTTATGGTGGTCATGATATTGAACTTGTACAGACTGCTCAAAAACTGAAGGCACGCAAAAACACGCCTCTTCTCATTTCAATCACTTGCGCCGACAATAATATCATTCAAAATATGAGCGATATTAATTTATATATTTTTACAGATGAAATTGAAATTAACCATTTGGATATTACTTCACGCATTTCCACAATCGCTTTAATGGAGCTGATTTTGTACCAGCACATTGAAAATATGAACCCTAATGTATATAGTTAATTTTACACATACTTAGATTAATTTTTGACGGATTTTTGCTTTCCAAGTACACTTATGGAAAGGAGGTTTTTAAAAATGATTACAACAACATCCCCGAACATTGAAGGGAAACAAATTATCGAATATAAAAAAATTGTTTTTGGTGAAGTAATCACTGGCGTAAACTTCATGAAAGATATCGGAGCCGGCCTGCGCAACTTCTTCGGCGGGCGTTCAGAAGGCTATGAAGAGGAACTCATTAACGCGCGCGAAGCAGCTATTGCTGAGATGGAATCTCGAGCTGCCGAACTCGGTGCCAATGCAATCATCGGCGTCGATATTGATTATGAGGTGCTTGGAGCTGATAACGCTATGCTGATGGTAACGGCGTCTGGAACAGCTGTCGTGATTGAAGCACAAGATTATTAAAAAAAAGCGATGCCGCAAAGATTGCGGCATCGCTTTTACATTTTATTCAAACAATGAGCTTACTGATTCGTTTTCATGGACGCGGACAATCGCTTCGCCAAGTAAAGGCGCTACCGAAAGTTGTTCCATTTTGTCGATCCACTTATCCTCTGGCATCGCAATTGAGTTGGTAACAACCAATTTTTCAATTGGCGATTCGTTGATGCGCTCCATTGCTGGGCCGGATAAAACTGGATGTGTACAAGAAGCAAAGACGCGTGTTGCTCCGCTATTGCGCAGCGCATTCGCAGCAAGTGTGATGGTTCCTGCTGTGTCGATGATATCATCGATCAGGATACACACCTTTCCTTCTACGTTGCCGACAATGTTCATCACTTCCGCCACATTTGGACGTGGGCGGCGTTTATCGATAATCGCAATCGGCGCTTTTAAGCGGTCTGCCATTTTACGTGCACGGGTCACTCCGCCGTGGTCAGGTGAAACAACTACGATATCTTCACTCGACAGACCTAGTTTGCTGAAATAGTCGCTAAGAAGGCGAACAGCATTCAAATGGTCAATCGGAATATCGAAGAATCCTTGGATTTGCGGTGCGTGCATATCAAGCGTAATCATACGTGTAGCACCCGCTGTTTCAATTAAGTTCGCTACAAGTTTCGCTGTAATCGGCTCACGGCTTCTGGCTTTGCGATCTTGACGAGCGTAACCGTAATACGGCATCACAATATTGATGGTAGCTGCTGAAGCACGTTTCAGTGCATCAATCATGATTAAAAGTTCCATTAAATTCTGGTTGACAGGATAGCTTGTCGACTGGACAACATACACGTGGCATCCGCGAATACTTTCTTCGATGTTGATTTGAATTTCACCATCGCTGAAATGAGTGACACTTGATTTCCCCAGCTCAATACCTACTTCTTTCGCAATGTCTTCTGCTAATGCGCGATTTGAGTTTAACGAAAAAATCTTTAATTTTGGATCAAAATAATCGTTTGACATAATCAGCCTCCACAAATTTTATAAAATGATAACTAAATGTTTTCCCTCACAAAAGCTACTTTTTATGTTTATCAAGAATTTTCTTCACATAACCTGCTTTGTTCTCTTGACGAGCTCGCGCGATCGCAAGCGCACCTTCCGGAACATCATCTGTGATTGTCGAACCTGCAGCAATATACGTATTATCTGCAATTTCAACAGGTGCAACTAGGTTAGAGTTACAGCCAACAAAGACGTTATCGCCGATTTTGGTCTTGAATTTATTAAAGCCGTCATAGTTAACGGAAATACTGCCACAGCCAACATTTACATTTTTACCAACTTCTGCATCGCCCATATAAATGAAATGCGGCAACTTAGTTCCTTCATCTATAACTGCATTCTTGGTTTCTACATAGTTACCAATTTTGACATGCGCTTTGATATCAGATCCTGGACGAAGATGCGAGAATGGACCGATCGTTACATCATCAGCCACTTTACTGTCTTCGATTTCTGAACTGCGAATTTTAACGCGATCGCCAATTTCAGCATTATCGAACACAGAACCACTTGTAATGACACAATCTACACCAATTTTTGTTTTACCGCGAAGCGTAACATTTGCTTCGATTACTGTATCTTGACCGATTTCAACATCCACATCAATATAGGTGCTTGATGGATCAACAAGTGTAACTCCGTTTCGCATATGGCTTTCATTGATACGGTTCCGCATCAGGCGAGAAGCTTCTGCAAGCGCAACGCGATCATTCACACCAAGCGATTCTTCAAAGTTTGCCATTCGGTAAGCTGCTACAACTTCATCTTCATCTTTTAAGATTTTAATGACATCAGGCAAGTAATATTCACCTTGCGCGTTATCATTTGAAACTTTTGAAAGAGCTTCAAATAATGATAGATTGTCAAAGCAGTAAGTACCTGTATTAATTTCTTGCACACGTTGTTCTTTTTCAGAAGCATCTTTTTGTTCAACAATTTTTTCAACAATCCCCAAATCATCGCGAATAATTCGTCCATATCCAGTTGGATCATCGAGTGTTGTTGTTAAAATCGTTGCTTTTGCCCGCTTTTCGCTATGATACTTCACGAGCGCTCCGATCGTTTCACTTTCAATCAGCGGGGTATCTCCGCAAACAACAATAGTGATACCATCTAGGTCGCCAAGCAAGTCTTTCGCTTGTAGTACTGCATGCGCTGTTCCAAGCTGTTCTTCTTGTTTAACGAATTCGCTTTTTCCTTGTAAACGGCTACGAACTTCTTCTGCTCCGTGCCCTACAATGGTTACAATTTTATCAATATTCAAATTGCTGACTTGATCAACGACATGTTCAACCATTGGTTTGCCGCATACTGGATGTAAAACTTTATATAGTTTTGACTTCATTCGTGTTCCCTGACCTGCCGCCAAAACAATAGCATACTGTTTCGTCATTTTATAGAACCCCCAATTATCACTATTTACCATTAAGAATCATACCGTAAAATAGGGTTTTTTTCAAGGTCGCACGAAGGCGTTCAAACACGCAAAAAAAGCCTTCTTCAGACTAGAAAGCTTACATGTTCGTGCCCTGCAAAATGTGTCAAGCTTAAATTGATCTGGTCAGCCGGTTCAGCAGAACAGCTAAAACTCCCATTTCCTGCTTGCATCATTTTCAAGATTAAGACCTCATTTCCCTAATTTCTTTCATTATAGCATAGCCTTTTCTTGAAAAAAAAGTGTAAACAAAAAGAGCTGCCGTAAAAACGGCAGCTCTATCAATTATTTCATCATTCTTTTCATTATTCAGCAGATACTGATTCTGTTTCTTCAGAAGAAACCGCTTCTTCTTCACCAACACGGTCATATTCAGCGAGTACTACTGTTTGAATTTTACCGCGTGTATCAGAGTTAATTGGGTGTGCGATATCGCGAAACTCTCCGTCAACACCGCGTTTGCTTGGCATTGCTACAAAAAGTCCATTATTCCCATCAATAACACGAATATCATGCACGACGAACTCCTCATCTAAAGTGATTGAGGCGATTGCTCTCATTCTTCCATCAGTTTCCACACGACGTAATCTCACATCTGTTACTTGCATTTTCGTCACTCCTTATCCCACTTAGCCCCTTTACAAGGATGGTGCGCTCTCGGTAGCAGATTTAGGATCCCTCTCTCTGTTTCCGTATTTCGTCGCCGCTCCTATTATAAGGGATTTTTATTTTTTTATTCTGCCGCACTATCATCATTTGATTCTGCGTCAGTTGAAACCGGTTCTTCAGCTACATCGTATGCAGCGATAACTGCCTCTTGAATCTTTGCACGTGTTTCTGAGTTGATTGGGTGCGCAATGTCGCGAAACTCCCCATCCGGAGTCCGTTTACTTGGCATAGCCACAAAAAGCCCATCATTTCCTTCGATGACACGAATATCGTGTACAACGAATTCACCGTCGATCGTGATTGAAGAAATAGCCTTCATTCTTCCATCTGTCAAAACTCGGCGTAATCTCACATCTGTAATTTCCATTTCCTTCACCACCTTAAGTCTAGTTGCTCAGCTTTTGTTATTTAGCGATCTGTGCAACAAAGTTTTGTCTTGCTTCACAGAAAACAGAGATTCATACTTTCTCACCAGGCACCTCGTTTTCTATAACCATATGATAATTAAAAAAAGATGAATTTGACAACTTTGTGAACTCTGGTATTTTTTTGCATTTTAAGCCCCCTAAAATATTGACATCTATTAATTGTTCATAAATTGTTTTAAATTGTCGACTTTTGTTAATTTGTTATAAAATTCACTTTAAGATTAAATTGCGAAATTGACTTGCACAAACTTAAATATCTAAAATCTATTGAAAAAAAGTAATGGTTGATTAAAAAGTGGTGTACAATAAAAATACGATGAAAATTCATATAAAATAAGAAAATTTTACAAAAACACATTTTCAAGCGAAGCATATTTTTTTCACGAATTCAAAACGAAAAACCCGATACACGTTGTAAATAAAGGACTTTCTTTTAATTCCTATTTTGTTTGTCTGAATTTATCTTCATAAAATCAATACTTATGTAACAAAAATGTTAAAATTAGATGACAAGACAGTTGTCTGCAAACTATTTAACACTTGTCAGTTTTTGAATTAATAATAATTACGATTGCTATTCATCTTTTCTCACCCATGTCCAAATTAAAAAGCTGCTTTTGGCCAAATTGTGAACCTTTTTTGACCAGAAGCAGCTTTATTTTTTTACTCTGAACGAAGCGCGTCGATAGGGCGCAACTTGGATGCTTTATTGGCAGGCGCAAGCCCGAAAACAACGCCAATGCAAAGTGAGAAGACAAAGGAGAAGATGATCGTTCCTATGGTTATACCGGAAGGAATGTCCGCTACGCTACCGAAAACCATAGCACCACTTGCTCCGATGATGATCCCGATGATACCGCCAACTACGCTAATAACGACTGATTCAATCAAGAATTGCATCAAGATGTCACGCTTTTTCGCTCCAAGTGCTTTGCGGATACCTATTTCACGGGTACGCTCGCTCACGGATACAAGCATGATATTCATGATACCGATGCCACCGACTACAAGAGAAATGGCAGCAATTGCACCTAAAGCCGTTGTAAGAGTACCGCTGATTGTATTAAAGGCACTCAAGATTTCTTGTTGATTGATGACTTGGTATGGTTTTTCTTGATCTGATGAAGCTGTACTGTTTTCTGTGCCGTCTTGATTGAATTTAATCGATAAACGCGATTCAAGTGTATTTACGACAAAGTCAACATCTTCTGCCGTGTTCGTTTCTACATAGATCGTCCGGACGTTCGTGTCTTTCAGGAGACGTTGTGCCGCCATAATCGGGATGAAGACTTGGTCGTCGCTTGAACCCATCATCGATGCACCTTTGTCTTTTAAGACGCCGATAACTTTATAGGGAAGCCCGTTTAAGCGGATCGTTTTACCGATCGGGTCCGAAAAGCCGAATAAGTCGCTCGCCACATTTGGACCAATCACGGCTACTTTTTGCCCGTACTCGACATCAATTGGTAGAAGGAAACGCCCTTTTTCCAGCTCCAAGCTTCTTGCAACTTGATACTGGTCATTTGTCCCAATTACTTTTAAGTTCTTCGACTGGTAGTCATTTGTTGCGTTCGCTTGCCCGGAAAGTTCCGGTGACACACTTTTGACTCCGTCGATATTCTGGTATTTCATCGCTTCTTCGTAACTAAATTTGTCATTCGGGTTTACCGAAGTATTCATCACGGTAATGAGATTCGACCCGAGGCTACCCATTTGTTCGTTTACTTTTTGGGTAACACCGTTTCCAAGCGAGACAAGTAGAATGACTGAGCCGACACCAATAATGATTCCAAGCATTGTCAGAAACGAGCGGAGTTTGCTCGAACGAAGTTGTTTAAAGGCCATTTTCATACTTTGCAGGATGCTCAATTTGAAGACACCTCCTCGTGGAAAAGCTGACCGTCTTGAATGCGGATGCTGCGCGTACCATATTTAGCAAGCTCCAGATCATGAGTGATCATGACAATGGTATTTCCAGCAGCATTTAGTTCTTTTAAGATGCGCATGACTTCTTTTCCGGTTTTCGAGTCCAGCGCACCGGTCGGTTCGTCGGCAAGCAAAATAGAAGGATTCGCAGATAAGGCGCGCGCGATCGCCACACGCTGCTGTTGTCCTCCCGATAATTGTGTTGGAAGGTTGCGTTCTTTATCTGCAAGGCCTACTTTCCCGAGGGATTCGCGGGCGATTTTCTCGCGCTTTGAAAGACTGTAGCCACCGTAAATAAGCGGCAATTCTACATTTTCAAGAGCAGATAGTTTCGTTAACAAATTAAATTGCTGAAAAATAAACCCGATTTTTTTGTTGCGAATTTCGGACAGCTTGTTGTCATTCAATTGATAAACATCCACTCCGTCAAGGTGATAGCTACCCTCATCCGGAACGTCCAAGCAACCAATCATATTCATGAGCGTCGACTTCCCTGAGCCAGATGGTCCGACTATCGAGAGAAAATCTCCTTCGTTTACAGAAAGCGAGACATTGTCGAGCGCCTTGAATGTTTCGTCGCCAAGCGTATAGGTCTTTGTAATATTTTTCATTTCTATTAGCGGATTCATAAGCGATCTCTCCTTTCACTTTCAATCATTTAAACACCTGCTAAAGTGCTTGTTTTCTTCGAAGGTAAGATCACTTTATCTCCCTTAGCTAAACCTTTTGTGATTTCAATGTTATCTTCATTATGAAGCCCTGTTTCAACGAATTTCTTTTCTTTCGTTGTTTTACCATTTTTATCTTTTTTCGGAATCATGACATAGTACTTGTCGTTATCATCTTTTTGAACGGCTTCAATTGGTAAATAAATGGCATTTGCTTTTTCGTGAACTAAAATAGAAGCATCCGCCGTCATTCCAGCTTTCAAATCTTTTACGTTATCCAGCGAGATCACAACCGGGAATGAAGAAACGCCATTTTGAACTTGTCCTTGTTCGGCAATTTTTTCAACTTTTCCTGTAATCGCTTTATCTGGAAGAGCTGTAATGTTCACTTTTACTTCTTGACCGACTTTCACATTTGGAATATCAAGTTCATCCATTTGTACCTGCAAGTTAAGTTTGTCATAATTTGGAGCTGCTTGATTCTCGGCGGAAACAACTCCTGCTGCCGTCGCATTTATTTTCATTTCACCTTGTTTCACCGTTACTTCCACATTATCGCTTGTTTTACTCGTATTTGTATCTTTGCCCATAGTTAAAAAGACAATGATGGCACCTGCCAAAACGACAATAACGATGATCGCGATCAACCACTTAACCCATTTCTTCATTTTCATTTCCTCCTACCTTGTAGATAAGTTATGCAATTTTCATTGTAACATATTCAACTTCTGCCTGATTGCGTCGGGAGACTGATTTATCCAAGTAAGAGCTTGGCTCAGCAAATGTGCACATGGCATTCTTTTCCGCAAAAAAAGAAAGCCACTCCTGTAGCTTCCCTTCATTCTGTCGTAAAATAATTACCTTCTACAACTTCAATTTGCTTTTCTTTTACGTTTACATTTTTGATTTTAACAAGCGACACGTAATCATCAACAAGACGTTCCTCTGCATATTCCGACTCAGCAAGAACGCCAATCCCAACAAGCACAGCTTTAAACTCGTCGAGCAAGTTCTTCATTCCATTAATTGTTCCGCCAGCTTTCATGAAATCATCTACAATCACAACACGCGCTCCTTCAGGAAGGCTACGTTTAGAAAGCTCCATCTTTTCAATCCGCTTGGTTGATCCGGAAACATAATTGATGCTCACCGTTGAACCTTCTGTCACCTTACTATCTCGCCTCACGATCACAAATGGCACACTCAGATGCTCCGCGACAGCTTGCGCAATCGGGATACCTTTTGTTGCCACTGTCATAATTGCATCAATCGGCTTGTCGTTAAATTTGGTCGCAAGAATTTTGCCGATTGCTTTAAGCGTAACCGGCTCTCCGAGTAAATCTGATAAATATAAATAGCCGCCCGGAAGTAGCCGATCAGGTTCGGCGATTCGACTGCAAAGCGTTTGAACAAAGTCTAATACATCAGCATTATCAGCTTTTGATATGTAACGTACTCCGCCAGCAGCGCCCGGCACCGTCTCAAGTGTTCCAATCCCGCGATCTTCAAATGTTTTTTTAATGATCACGAGATCCTCGCTGATTGATGATTTTGCTGACCCGTAACGCTCGGCAAACATTGTAAGCGGAACCAGTCTGCGCGGATGCGACAGCAAAAACTGTGTCATATCAATTAACCGTTCACTGCGACGAATCTTCATACTCTCTCTCCCTTTTTTAAAACCGTATAATTAAATAAAAATAATACGTTTTGTACGTGTTTTCTTCATTATAAAACGACTTCAGCCGATTGACAACTGTGAAGGTCAAATTTTACAGTTCTTTATAGCTGATTACTTTTGCCTTTGCCCGTTTGATCATGTCAAACAGCTCAGGCGAAGTGAGTAGCGAAAGTTCTCTCATTCGATCTTTCGTATAGCTTGAAATCTTTAGCAAATCCTCATCGAGAAAAGCCGGGTGCGTCATCAATTCGATCACTTTATCAGTATTCTTATACGTTTCAATAATCTTCGCGAGCGTTGCAAGTGTCGCTTCATCCCCGTAAAAATCACCGAGAAAAAGATCTGGCGTTTGCAAGCTGCCATAATCCAGCGCCGCTACAGCTCGTCTCACGCTTACGCCATACTTTGCAGCCAGCTTATGTTGGATTTCATAGACATGGGGTTCAATAATATGGTGCATATCAAAATGAGTAAAACGAATGCCGGCCGCTTCTACTTTTTCAATTTGAGCAATGAATTCTCGTTCGACTTCTTGTTTACTGTAAGGCGTCGCCATTAATTCTTCGATCTGACGATAAAAACGTCCTTCTTTATTCACAAGCGTCTTGACGTCTTTTGAAACAGGTCGACCGAAAGTAAGCGTTAAATGGATACCGATATCAAGCCCCGGGTTCGCTTTCGCCGCTTCAGCTGCTAAATCGAATGCCAGTCCATTCGCAAGCATCGTCGTCGATTTGACAACGCCTGTACGGTAAGCTTCTAAAATGCCATAAGTAACCCCTTTTGTCATTGCAAAATCATCCGCATTAAAAATCAGTTTCATTTTGATTGCCCCCTATCCGATTGTCGTATCATTCCAAGGCCGCACCATGTAAACTTCATCGCAGAATCCGCGCAAGCCGTTATAAACTCGTTTAGCCCGGGAATATTGCTTTACAACTGCAAACACTGTTGGACCACTCCCACTCATCATCGCAGCATCTGCACCGAAATCAAGCATCTTTTGTTTAAGTTGCTTAACCTGCGCGTTTTTTTTCAAGTGTCACACTTTCAAGCACATTACCCATCGAAGCGCAAACTTGGTCAAGGCTGCCCGTTTCAATCGCAGCAAGCATTCCGGCTGTATCCGGATGGTCAACTTGATCCAGTTGCAATTCTTTATAGACAGAAGGTGTTGAAACGCCAATATTCGGCTTCGCAAGAATAATCCAGCAACTAGGCATCGGTCTAAGCCGCTTGATCAGCTCACCGCGCCCAGTCGCAAAAGCCGTTCCTCCGTAAATACAAAACGCAATATCAGATCCGATCTTGGCACTTAGTTCGGCAAGCTCCTCAAGCGAAAGTCCAAGCTGCCAAAGTTCATTCAGCCCCTTGAGCGCGGCCGCAGCATCCGTACTTCCACCCGCAAGTCCAGCAGAAACCGGAATTTGTTTGTCGAGGGTAATTTTAACACCAAGCTTCACATGATAAGTTTCTTTCAGCAAAAGCGCTGCTTGGTAAACTAAATTCCGTTGATCGCCTGGAATAAAATGTGCGCGCACGTCTAAAATAATCTTATCCTCTGGCAAAAGCTCAAGCTGCAAACGATCTGCAAGGTCAATCGTCGTCATAACCATTTCCACTTCATGGTAGCCGTCTCCACGCTTATAAAGAGCATCGAGCGACAAATTAATCTTTGCCGGTGCTTTCAAATTTATTTTCATCTTCTCGGCCTCCGTCAGTCCTTCTAAAATCTCTCCGTTTATTTTATCATAAGCGGCCTAAAATAAGTAGCGCAATTTGAATCCTAAAAAGAGTCCTTTTTGCCGTAAGCAAAATAAAAAGCCGAGCCCGTTCCGGGCTCGGCCAATCAAAAACTTATAAAGCCAGTTCTTTCTTATCGTCATTAAAAACAAGTTCTACGGCATCGGTTAAAATATCCGTATAACTATACGAAACTCTTTCGAAATTGTTTTCATCTCGATCAAGCTCAACAATGAAAACGGATGGATATGTTTCTGCTAAAACTCCGCACCGTTCGATCGTTTTTTTACGTCCACCGTGCGCTTTTAATGTCAAAGCTTTTCCTAGTCTAGCGTCTAGACCTTGTTTAATGCTTGCAATTGTTCTTGGCATTATTTTCCACCTCACTGTTTACTAGTATAACATAAACAGCCGAAAAAATCAATAAGATATTATTTTATCAGTATAGCAAAAGCTTGTCAACAAAGAAATACATTTTTTTTACTTATTTTTTTAAAATTTCTTCTAGTTCCTCACTAAGCATGGCAAATTCAGGAATGGAAAGGGTTTCACCGCGGCGCTTTAAATCAATATTGATTCCTGCAAGTTTCGCTTCGACTTCTTCACGCCGATTCTTCAACTCTGGAAATTTCTGAGCCAAGTTATTCCATAGCGTCTTACGGCGGCTAACAAATGCAGCTCGCGTCACCTCAAAGAAAAACTCGACATTCTTGACGTCTGCAAGCGGCTTATCGCGGCGCACGAGCTGCACAATAGCTGAATCCACATTCGGCTTCGGCATAAACACATTCTTCGGGACGATAAAGGCGAGGCTTGCTTCCATATAAAATTGGATCGCGATCGTCAAACTGCCGTAGCTCTTCGTTCCTGGAACCGCGCTAATTCGTTCAGCCACTTCTTTTTGCAACATAAAGGTCATCGAATCTGCCGGAACTTCTGCGTGAAGCAAACTGAGAATAATCGGCGTTGTCACGTAATAAGGCAAGTTTGCAACGATCTTAAGCGGCGCTTCGCTATCGCTGAACTCGCGTTCGATCACTTCTGCAAGGTTTGCTTTTAGAACATCGCCGTGCTCAATATGCACATTCTCATAAGGCGAAAGCGTATCTGCAAGGATTGGAAGCAGGCGCTGATCAATTTCAAAGGCCACGACTTCTTTACTTGTCCGAGCAAGGTGTTCTGTAAGCGCGCCGATGCCCGGTCCGATTTCAATCACGTTAGTGTTCTTATTTAATTCCGCTGTTTCGGTAATTCGTCGCAAAATATTCGGATCGATCAAGAAATTCTGTCCCAGACTTTTCTTAAATAAAAACCCGTATTTCTTTAAGATTTCCGTTGTCCGACCCGGAGTCGCAATATCTTTAGTCATTTTTTTCCTCCTGAAAAACTACGCCAAGCGCATCTTCAAATTCCTGTTTGCCAATTTCAAACATAACAAGTCGAGCTTCAAGCTGCTTTCCATTCGTATATCCGATTCGCAGAAGCTCGCCGAGACGGTCACGGCGCGCCCGCGCGCCGTCGCCAAATAAGAGACCCGCTTCAATTAAGCGCTTGCGCGATACTGGATTCAATTCTTGTTCAGGCTTCACTCGGCTCGTGTGGAAAGCACTTAAGGCTTCACGGATGACATCCGGGGAGGCGTGTTCTACACCAAGGCCTCTACCATACTTTGGAAGCGCTTCGCTCCGCTTGATAAAAGCATGTTTGCATCCGGGAACAGCCGCATCAATTATTTTCCTAATCTTCTCGCCTGGAAAGTCAGGGTCGGTCAAAATGATGACACCGCGCTTTTCATTCGCGAAGCGAATCCGCTCAATTGTGTCTCCGTTTATTGCCGAGCCATTTGTTTCAATTGTGTCTGCCTCAACTGCTCGACGTATGGCAGTCGTATCATCGCGGCCTTCTACGACAATCACTTCATTAATAATTGGCTTTTCCATGTTAAAACGTCCTTTTTTAAAAATCAGTATGCTTATCATACCATAGCATAAAGAAAAAGCGAAGCCCGATAAGTCAGCCTCGCTTTTTATACAAGTTTTTATTTAGAGAACTGTAACGGTTACTGTTCTTCGTCCCCAACTCACGCATGAGCCGTAATCTGGGAAGTAAACGTCAACGATATTCCCTTTAATCGCGCCGCCAGTGTCTCCAGCGATCGCTTCGCCGTATCCAGATACATAAACGCGTGAACCAAGTGGAATAACACGAGGATCTACTGCGACTACTTTCAGTCCCGGATTAGCAGATAAATTAATTCCAGTTGCTGTCACTCCGCCGCCTGTATAAGCAGTGGATTCCATCGTATACGTTTTTCCGCCGCTTGGTGCTGCCGAAGTGTTATTACTGCTCGAACTTGGCTTGTGTGCCGCTACAGTATTTGATGCTGCCGGCTTGTTCGTGCCAGTATGATTGACTGCGACAACTTGCGGTTGTTTTGTTCCGCGTGCCACAATTTTATCTGTACTTTCTGAAACAACGGATTCACTAATGCGATTGCGTTGTTTTTCTTTACCGTTTTCAAATACGATTTCATATTTCACTTTTTTCGTTCCATTTTTTCCTGCAGAAACGACTTTTGTGTTGCCTCTTGCAAGGCTTGAATCTTCTTTATATACGGTTTCAAAAGCAATAGCTTCATTTTTTTTCTTCTGTTTTTTTATCTACATAAGTAACAAGAATGGTCATGTTTTCTTTTAAATCAGCATCTTTTGCTGGTGAAACACGATCTTCTTTACTCAACTTAATATTCTTTTCACTAAGTAAATCGCCAACATTGTTTTTTGTTGACCAAACTTTTTTCTTTTTTTCTCCCCATTTTGAAGCGATAAGAAAATGGCGCGGTCGATTTTGATGTTTTGGCCGTCTTTTACTTTCGAATCTAAATCAGCACTCACAACATCATGCGGACGTGTCGTAATATTTTCGTCCTTCAAAACGTCTCCTACCGTTTTTTTCGTACTCCAAACATTTTCTTTTTTACCATTGTCTATAATGGTTAATTGGTTTGCTTTTGTATAGTTAATATCCATACCGTCTTTAATTTTTGTATTTTTAGCAGGAGTTACTTCATCATGCGCACCAAGTTTGATACCCGATTCTGAAAGAGCGGCTCCAACTGTATCTGCATGTGTTTTAACTTCCATTTTTTCACCAGCGTTTATAATGGTGATATCGTTTTTTGTTCCTTCGAAAACGAAATAAAAAACCAATGATACTACAATAACAAATCCTGCAATCAAAATAGGTAGTTTCCATTTTGATAATTGATTAGCGTTACTGCTGTTTTCCATGGTCATGTATTTCTCCCCTTTCTACTCGCTAGTGATTATATACGGGGGACTAAAGAACTGTCAATTTATTGGAAAGTTTGTTCACATTTTCTCAATAAAATCATTAAATCGTTGGTATCAAGCCGTTTTAAAATTGTGTTTTTACAAAAAATGTTAATTGTGACAAATATATTTCAATAAACTACGACTCGAGGCTTAGGCATAAAATAAGGTGGTTCAGACCAATTTGCACTCATTGTATACGATAAGCTTAAGAATGCGTTACAGTGACCCTGTTTTGTTACAAAAAGATTACGATCACTTTTCAATCCGAAACAGCTTTTCTGCGTTAGACGTTGTGAGGCTAGCGATTTCCTCATATTTCATTTCTTTCAATTCTGCAATTTTTTCGGCAACTAACTTGACGTAAGCTGGCTCATTTCGCTTGCCGCGATTTGGGTGCGGCGCAAGGTACGGGGCATCGGTTTCGACAAGGATACGATCAAGCGGGACTTGTTCCGCCGCAATTTTTGGAAGTTTTGCGTTCTTAAAAGTTACGGTTCCGCCAAAGGAAATATGAAAATTGAGCGCCAAGCAGGCTTCCATGACTTCAACCGTTTCACCAAAGCAGTGCATAATACCCCCTACTTCTTCCGCATGTTCTTCCTGCAAAATTCGGATGACATCTTCGGTTGCTTCGCGATTATGGATGACAATCGGTAAATTCACTTCTTTGGCAAGCTGGATTTGCTTGCGGAAAACTTCAAATTGAACGTCTTTTGGTGATGTATCCCAGTGATAATCAAGCCCCATTTCGCCGAGTGCCACCATTTTCGGATGCTTCGTCAGTTCGCGAAGCCAGTCTAGATCAGCATCTGTGAAGTCAATTGCATCGGTTGGATGCCAGCCGAGAATCAGGTAGATGAAATCATATTGTTCTGCTAGTTCAAGGGCGCGTTCGATCGTTTTTTTATTGAAACCGACAACAGCATCTTGGTTACATCGTTTTCCTTGGCGCGTTCGATCACTTCCACCAGATCTTCATCAAATGCTGTGTCGTTTAAATGGACATGCGTATCAAAAAGCATTGTCTTCCCTCCAAAAATTCGTTTCCTTCTATTATACTATTTGCATTCGCGTTCGGAAACTCCGGCGCATTTATAATATATAGTAGAAATTTGTTTAAACTAAAAGACCCCCTCACGGATAGGTATCGCGAGGGGGTTTTATTCATCATTATTTTACTTTTGAGCCGTTTGGAAGGTCAGCATTTGCTTCGATGACACGTAGCTTTCCATCAAATTCACCGGATAGGATCATTCCTTCGCTCATTAAACCGCGTAATTTTACAGGTTTTAAGTTCGAAACGACGATTACTTTTTTCCCAAGCAATTCTTCTGGGGTATAAAATTGGGCGATGCCTGAAAGAACTTGGCGTAATTTGCCTTCACCAAGGTCAAGTTGGAAAAGAAGTAATTTGTCTGCTTTCTTCACTTTCTCAACTTGTTTCACTTCAGCAACACGAAGGTCCAGTTTATCGAAATCTTCTATCCCGATTTGTGGTGTCTCAAATGCTTCTACCTCAGCCTGTTCCGCTTCTTGTTGTTTCACAGGGTTCGTAGCCTTCATTTGTTCTTTAATGTATGCCACTTCTTCTTTCGCATCAAGGCGTGGGAAGATTGGCGTGCCTTTTGCAACTACTTTAGTCCGAGCCGGAATTTTGCCAAAGCCGTTCAAGCTTTCAAAGTTTTGTTCGACAGGCAGATTCAGCTGTTCAAGGATAGCTTCCGGAGCTTTCGTCAAAAATGGTTTCAACAAGACCGCAATGATCCGCAGTGATTCAGCCAAGTGGTTCATCACGCTTGCAAGCTCGGTTTTGTCTTCTTCTTTTGCGAGTACCCACGGCGTTGTTTCATCAATATATTTATTGGTGCGCGAAACAAGCGACCAAACTTTCGACAGCGCAACGGAGAACTGCATATGTTCCATCGCCGCTTCATAGTCTTTTACAACTTCATCTTTGAAGTTTTCAAGCGGTTCATCAAATGCTGTAACATGGCCGCTGTAAGCCGGAATTTCGCCGTCAAAATATTTGTTGATCATGGCGATCGTACGGTTGAGCAGATTTCCAAGGTCGTTTGCGAGGTCGTAGTTAATTCTGTCAACAAAGTCTTCCGGAGTAAACAGCCCATCGGAGCCAAACGGAACTTCACGCAACAGGTAGTAGCGCACGGCGTCAAGGCCATAGCGGTCAATCAGCATATACGGATCGACGACGTTGCCTTTAGATTTTGACATTTTTCCGTCTTTCATTAGAATCCACCCGTGACCGAATATGGTTTTTGGAAGTGGTAAATCAAGTGCCATTAGGATGATCGGCCAGTAAATGGTATGGAAACGGACGATTTCTTTGCCGACGATTTGGACGTCTGCCGGCCAGTATTTTTGGAATTTCGCATCATCTGGCGTGTTGTAACCAAGAGCCGTGATATAGTTTGACAGCGCATCAATCCACACGTATACCACGTGTTTCGGATTACCTGGTACTTTGATGCCCCAATCGAAAGTGGTACGGGATACAGCTAAATCTTCAAGTCCCGGTTCGATAAAGTTTTTCAGCATCTCATTTTTGCGCGATTCTGGCAAAATGAAATCGGGATGGTTATTATAATAGTCGACTAGGCGATCTGCATATTTACTCATCCGGAAGAAATAAGATTCTTCTTTGACAAGCTCCACTTCATTGCCGCTTAGTGCTTTTCCACCGATGACGACGCCGCTTTCATCACGATATACTTCCGCAAGTTGGGTTTCCGTGAAATATTCTTCATCAGAAACGGAATACCAGCCTTCATATTCGCCAAGGTAAATATCGCCTTGATCAACGAGACGCTGGAAGATTTTTTCAACGCCTTGTTTGTGACGCGGTTCGGTTGTACGAATAAAATCTGTATTCGTGATTTCCAGTTTTTCCCACAAACCTTTGAAGCTCGCTGCTAGTTCATCCACGTATTCTTGCTCTGAAATGCCGCGATCAGCAGCTTTTGCTTGGATTTTTTGTCCGTGTTCATCGGTTCCGGTTAAGTAAAATACGTCGAATCCTTTTAGACGTTTATAGCGTGCCATTGCATCTCCAGCAACGGTTGTGTAAGCGTGTCCAATGTGCGCTTTTCCGCTCGGATAGTAAATCGGCGTTGTAATATAAAATGTATTTTTTTCTTTAGGCAATCTTTTTCCCTCCTAATTGACTTCACAATTACCTCTTATTATAGCATTTTTTTTTGTGGCACAAAACAGAATTTTTGCTGTTCAGCACTGATTTATTTAAGAAAACTAGGATTTACTTAGCGAAACTAGTTTCCCTTGCAAAACTCTTAGCTCTTTTGCTTATTTGAATACATAGCAAAATTTATTATCTATAATGATTTTTGCGCGAAAAACGATCTTTTCATATGGTCAGAATATTAAGATATGGCGAAAATGACATAATTTATCTCAAAATCTTTAATGAATTCCTGCCTCTGGGCGATTGAATAGACTGAAAACTTTTTTTTAGAATACTCATGTAGCGATAAAACGGAGGTGAGAAAGCATCAGCATCGTTGCGCAAAAAAAGTATACTTCAGGAGGAATAAAGAATTCATGCAAACCAACAATTTTTCAAAAAAAAGCTAAAAAAGGATTAATCATTGGGGTAGCAGCTTTAACTTTAGGCGGACAATTCGCAGCTTTACCAATCAACGTTTTCTCGGCTGATGCAGCAGAACAAGCAGTTGTAAATGCAACTGTTGCAACTGTTTCGAACTACGAGGAATACAAATCCGCTTTGGCAGACAAAAACATCACTGAAATCAACTTAACAAACGATATCTACTTCCCATCAGAAAAAAATGTTTACACCGATGTTCGTGTTACTCACTCTGTAACAATCAATGGGAATAACAATACCATTTATGTGTATAAGAGTTCTATGAACGGTCAACTCGATGGTGCCAACACTGTAACATTCAACGATGTAAACATTGTTGCTAATCCAGAAGACGGTTTTTACTCGTATTATGGACTAGTTTTGACAAGCGTTCCAGATTACACAATTAATTTGAATAATGTTAACTATTATGGGCCACAGGCAATTTACAATCCTAGAGGAAACGTTAATGTTTCTGGAAACACTACACTTACTTCAACTAGAAATCACGAAACCATGGAAGTCAAAAATTTAACGGTTAAATCTGGTGCAAATGCCAAATTCACTACAAATAAAGGAAATAGTGTTCGCGGTTATTATTCAGGCGCTATTATTTTAGAAGACAACTCGGCTCTTACAATTAACAGCGGTACTTACGCATTCTTACTTGACGGAACTGCGCCTGTAACTATTGGAAAAAATGCCGTTTTGAATACTTCTAGCAACTACAGTGGTATTTCAGTACCAGCAGGAACACTCAGCATTAAAGATGGCGCGAAAGTAGACATTAAAAGCTCTAGCCCAACAATCAACGTTCCTCAAGTAAATGTTAAAAATATTAACGTCGGAAAAGCATCTACTTTCAACGTTACTTCTTCAGCAACTTCTGCCTACGCTATTCGTACAAACACTGGTACTCTCCAATTCTTCGGCGATGCTAACTATGATATCAACAACTTGAACCGCACAGGTCGTGCCTTGTATATGCCTGCTTCAAGCATCAACTTAAATGGTGCAACTGTAGGAGCATGGAATAAAGATAATATGACAGATGCACCTGACCTTTCGTGGGATGCAGTTGTAGGATCAATCAAAATGTCTGGTTATGTCACACCATCTGCAAATACCTCAGATGATAATCTTAACGCTAACTTTAAAGCTCAGAACTATCATAGAATTGCAAGTGTTGCAGCTACGGCTCCAACTTTAGTAGTTAATACTATTAATGAGGATGCAAAAGTTGTATCAGGTACTGCTACGCCAGGATCTAATGTGACTATTTTAGTTAATGGTAAAACATATGAAACAGTAGCTTCATCAAGCGGTACTTTCTCTGTAGCCATTGATCCTGCTGCGAAAGAAGGCGATGTCTTCAAAGTAACAGCATCTAAAGGGAACAAAGAAGCTACTCAAACACTTACTGTAAAAGACGTAACAGCTCCTGATGCTCCTGTTGTTGAAGGTTCTATCATGACAACATCGACAACAATCAGTGGTACTGCGGAACCTAACTCTACTGTTGAAGCAAAAGTAAACGGTATCGTTATTGGCAGCACTAAAGCTGATGCAAATGGAAATTACACAATTAACATTCCTAAACAAGCTAAAGGTGTTTCTATCGCTGTAACTGCAACTGATGCTGCTGGAAATACAAGTAAAGCAACGACTGTTAAAGTGGTTGAAACTAATAAAGATTACAAACTTACTGTAAACTCTTACAATCTCGGACAAACTACTTTAACTGGTACTTACGGTAAAGATGTTTCTAAAGTCCGTTTATTCGTTAATGGTGTAGTTGTTCTTCAAGCTACTACTAACAACGGAACTTACACTTTCAATAATGTTGCTAACCTAATTAAAGATGGCGACAAAATTGAAGTAGTTGCTGTTGATTCTGCTTACGCAGAAGTAAACCGTGTTGAAGTTGCTGTTAAAGGTGAACTAGATACTTCTCTAACAGCTAATACTTACACAATCGGTCAATCTTTAACTGGTACGTATGGTAAAGATGTTTCTAAAGTTCGCCTTTGGGTGAATGGCGCAGTTGCTGCTCAAGCTACTACAAATGCTGATGGAACTTATACTTTCCCAACTGCTGGAAGTTTGATTAAAGCTGGAGATAAAGTGGAAGTTGTCGCTGTTGACTCTAAATATGTAGAAGTAAACCGCATTACTGTTGAAATTCCTGCGGCTAACGAAACTACACTTACAGCTGATAGCTATGAAGCAGGTCAAACTAATCTTACTGGTAAATTCAGCTCGGATATTGCAAAAGTTCGTCTTTGGGTAAACGGTGTGGTGGTTACTCAAGCTGTCCTTAACTCTGACGGCACATACTCTTTCCCTAATGCTAGTGCATTAATTAAAGATGGCGACAAGGTTGAAGTTGTAGGAGTCGATTCAAAATATGTAGAAGTAAAACGTATCACTGTTGATGTGAAAAGCAGCTCTGTAGTCACTGACTACTCTCTAACAGCTGACACTTACAATTACGGAGATCCTTCACTTTCTGGAACTGCTGGAAAAGATGTATTCCGAGTTCGTCTTTGGGTAAATGGCGCGGTTGCTACTCAAGCAACGCCTAGCGAAAATGGAACTTACAGCTTTACGAATGCAGCTAATTTAATTAAAGCTGGGGATAAAGTTGAAGTTGTTGCTATTGACAGCACATATAAAGAAGTAGCTCGTCTAGATGCAACTCCTATTGATAACTCATCATCTGCAATTAACACACCCGGCTATACGCTTGGAAGCTATACTTTAGACGGAACTGCTGGTCCTGACGTTGCTTATGTACGTCTTTGGATCAACGATAAGGTTGTCACTCAACGTATCCCAGCTAGTGACGGAACATTCAGCTTTGCAATCTCTGAAGGTCAAATCAAAGCTGGCGATAAAGTAGAATTAGTTGGTGTTGACAGTCGTTATGCGGAAATCAGCCGCACGCTTGTAACTGTTAAATAATCTCCTGATTCACATAAAAAGAGTGAGGAAATTTCCTCACTCTTTTTTGATCTCGTGATAAGCTGCATAGACATCACGTTTTGGTAAGCCGCGCTCTTGCGCGGCTATTTTAATGGCTTCCTTTGAAGTAGCTTCTTCCCGCTCGATGATCGCTTCCACGTGTTCTTTAAGCGATAAGTCTGTCCACCAGGATGGTTGTTCGGCTGGAGTGTCACTGCTACCGGATACGACGATGCAGAACTCTCCGCGGACGGTTTCGGACGCGGCCCAAGCAAGTGCTTCTTCGACAGTTCCCCGCAAGTATTCTTCATAATACTTCGTCAGTTCTCGGCACAATGAAACTTCACGTTCAGCCCCAACTGATTTCGTAAGCGCCTTCAAGGTTTCTTTCAACCGATGTGGCGACTCATACAAAATCCAGCTTTCTTGGCGCATCGCTAATTCCTCCAAGGCTTTTTCTTTTTCCTTCGCGGAACGCGGTAAAAACCCGTAAAAATAAAATGGCTGCGGAAGTTGACCTGATGCGATAAGCGCGGTTAATGCAGCATTTGCTCCCGGAAGCGCCACAACTGACACATCTTCGGTAAGCGCAGCTCTAACAAGCTCATAGCCTGGGTCGGATATCGCAGGCATCCCAGCATCGCTCACAAGCGCAATATTTTGCCCCTTTTTCAAGTCTTCAACAAGCTCCTTTTCACGAGATTGCTCACTGTACTGGTGATAACTTACCATTTTTGACTGAATCTCGAAATGGTTTAACAGCTTAATTGTATTGCGCGTGTCTTCTGCTGCGATTAAATCGACTTCCTTTAAAATACGAATGGCACGGAATGTCATATCTTCAAGGTTTCCAATCGGCGTTGGAACAAGATAAAGCGTCCCGATACCGTCTTTATTTTGAAAGCTTTTCTGAATCTGCATCTTCATTCCGCCCTTCATTCAAATAAGTTTCTTTAGCCTTGCGTGATAATGCTTTAAAACGCGCCTCGGCTTTCGTCGCTTCGCTCCGTGTTGCAAAACGCTCGGAGTGGATCACTTGAACTGGGCGACGCGTTTTTGTGTACTTGCAGCGGATTCCATCATTGTGCTCTTGTTCACGCCTTGTTACATCTGTTGTATAACCGCCATAAAACGTCCCGTCGCTACACTTTAAGACATAAAAAAAAATGTTCACTTGCCTTTGCCATATAAAATCTCCCTCACAAGTTCTGTGTATTCCCCATTTTCTTCGTGAACGACGATCGGCGGCAAATAGCGCACACCCGGCTTCGCGTCCTTGATTCCTTCAACAAGCACCATGTTCGCATCGCGCCCAGGAAGTGGATGTACCAGTTGAACGCGCTTCGGTTCAAGACGATGACGCTTCATCAAACCTGTTAGCTCGAGAAGGCGCGCCGGACGATGCACAAAACTGGCCTTGCCTCCTTGGCGCAGAAGCTCTGAGCTGACTTTTATAATATCATCCAAGTTGCCGTGAACTTCATGGCGGGCAATTCGAAAATGCTCATTGTCGTTAACTTTGCTTTCTGGAGGAGTCGCAAAATAAGGCGGGTTACACGTCACAAGCGCATGTTTTTCTTTTCCAAGAAGTTTCGGTGCATCTCGAACATCCGCTTCAAGCATCGTAATCTTGCTCTCGAGCTTGTTATATTGGATACTACGGCGCGCCATATCGGCAAGCCGCGGCTGAATTTCGATCCCAGTGATCGGTACCTCAGTATGTTTGCTTAACAGAAGTGGAATAATTCCGTTGCCGCTACAAAGGTCAACAATACTTCCTTTATGGAAAGGAATATAGGTGAAGTGCGCGAGCAAAACAGCGTCAAGCGAAAATGAGAACACAGTGGGACTTTGGATGATCCGCATTTCTTCCGCAAGTAAATAATCCAGCCTTTCATCGCCTTTAAGCATGTTCTATCCCCCTTTAAAAAAAGCCTCTCAAGAAACGAGAGGCGGTCGTTTATTTTTTGTTGAGTAAGGAGAGACAGAACAAGCAATCTTCCCCATTACTTCTTGGGCTGCCGAAGTGAATGTTGCAAACATGGAACCCTTCTTTGTAAAGTTTCACAAGGTTGTCGTGACCTTCGCCAAGTTCGATCATCTGCTGCATTGCTTCCTTGCGATCTTCCGCCATGATTCCTTCATCATTTTCCGAATCCGCTAAATTTCTCGTTTCGCCAAGTCTTTTTCTCAAATAATCATTTTCAATCTCAAGTCGGTTATTTTCTTCAAGCATGCTGCCGAGATTCGTTTTTAGATCGCCAAGCTGCTGATAAAGCTCGCCGATTTGCTCCTCCATATTGCTGACTGAATCAAATAATGCCTTTTTTATCCACTTTCTTCACCTCAAGACTTTGCCTTTTCAGCTAAAAAGGTGTTATATGGGCGGAGTTCATCCAGTTCATATTCAAGAACTAGTTCATCTTCTGGAAGACGAACTTGGAGAATTCGTTTCAGTAAGTTGATGCCCGTCACTTTTCCTTCTGCTCCTTCAGGCGTAGTTACCTTCACACCTACATCCGGCATTTCGCGTTTTGCTTGTTCATATTCATCGTTTTCATACTTCAAACAACACATCAAACGTCCGCATAGCCCAGAAATTTTCGTTGGATTCAGCGATAAATTTTGATCTTTCGCCATTTTAATCGAAACCGGCTCAAAATCGCCTAGGAATGTCGAGCAACAAAGCATTCTACCGCAAGGCCCGATTCCACCAAGCAGTTTCGCTTCATCACGCACTCCAATCTGCCGCAGTTCAATCCGCGTTCTGAAAACAGAGGCAAGATCCTTCACAAGTTCGCGGAAATCAACCCGTCCTTCTGCTGTAAAATAAAAAATAATTTTGTTGCGATCAAATGTATAATCTACATCCACGAGATTCATTTCGATATCATGCTCGCGAATTTTTTCATCACAAAGCAAAAAAGCTTTTTCACAGGAAAGATTGTTCTCTGCAACCGCCTTATAGTCATCCGCTGTTGCAATCCGAATCACATTTTTAAGCGGCAAGACCACATCTTCCTCATCCACCATCCGCGGTTCAATCACTGCGCGTCCGAATTCAATCCCTTGTGCGTTTTCGACGATCACACCTTCGTCTTGTTTAATATCTAAATCGCCAGGCGAAAAATAATAAATTTTACCGGCATCCTTAAATCGGACCCCTACAATTTTAAGCAAATCCATGACCCCCTTGTAACTTTAATACGAGCTGCTCCATCAGAAGCTGCGCATTCATGTTTGAATCCAGTTTCGTTTTTGCTTCAAGTACCGCTTCGATTTCCCTTGTAATTTCTGGCAGTGAAAACTGAAGTGCATCACGTTTTAGCCACTCAATTTGACTGGCCGAAATCACAGTGTAATTCTCATTCAGCATTAAATGCAACACATCCCGGTAAAGCAGCAGCAGCAAATCAAGTCCCATTGCCATACCTTTCTTCTCTTTAAAAAGCGGCATCCACGTTTCTTGAATAAAGATCAGCGGATTTGGTCCGTTATGATGCAACCCTTCATAAAGCTTGATGGAAGCATTCCTTGCTTCACTGAAAAACTCATCTTCATTCAGCTGCTCAGCTTCCTTGATACTTCCCGTGATACTCGCAAAAATACGTACTTTTTGTTCGCTGATTCCAACTTGTTCAAGTTTCTTCACAAGCTGGTCAAATGGCAGTTCCCGAAACGTAACCGGCTGCAATCTTGATGCAATCGTTGGCAAAATTTTAGCTGGATTCGTGGTGAGGAATAGAAGCAGTGTCCCTTCCTCTGGTTCTTCTATAAATTTAAGCAGACTATTGGCCGATTGAACAGTCATTTTATCCGCTTCATCAATGATTAAAACTTTTTTGTTAGATTCCATCCCTTGCTTGATTAGTTCCGAACGAATGCCCCGAACTTGATCAATTTTGATGCTTGCGCCGTCAGGGGCAAGCCAGTGAACGTCCGGATGGTTGTCATTTGCGATCCGCGTGCAGTTGACACACTCGGAACAAGCAAAAATTTCGCTTGTTTGTTCAAGACAAAATAAACTTTGGGCGAGCCAGAGTGCCATCCGCTTTTTCCCAACACCACTTGGTCCAGAAAAAAGATAGCCGTGCGACAAACGATTTTCTCGTTTGCTACGCTTAAATAGATTGATCACAACAGGCTGTAGTTCTTCTAATTCATCTTGTAATCTCACAAAAAACTTCCTTTCAGGTTCATTCTTTCCTATTATAACATGACTAATAAATAACGCATGGCTTTTTAACTAAAAAATTGAAATTGATGTTTCTTATGCTTTCTTTGCCTTTTACTAGTTAAATATGGACAGTTAGAGGTTTTCAGAATAAAATAAGGTAACAGAAACGATCGAAATGTTTAAAAAGGTGGGAACACAATGAAAAAGGAAAAACAAGAAATCAGCAACTATTTAACGATCCATACCGATGAAATAATCGCTAAATGGCTCGATTCCATTTACTCAATGAAAATGCCTTATACTAGTCCAGTTTATGAACCGCTTTATAAAAAAGAATTAACTGAGGATAGTAAGCAAACTGTTCAGCTGATTATCGATTTTTTCCACGAAGACAAACAATATTTTGATAAGTCTTTAAAAAAAATGGCTAGAGCATATGTACCAAAGACGCGTTAAAAATGATGTTCCATTGCCTGAAGTAATTATGACACTTGATAAACTTCGACAACAAGTCTTAAGTGCCGCTGCAGTTTTTGCGATTCATGATGATTCTATTACAAAAGCAGATTTTTCCAAGATCATTCATACTGCCAATCAAGCTTTTGATACCATTATCGGACAGTTCAGCACACTTTATTACACACAAATTGTGAATTTCATTGAAAACCAACGTTCGCTCATTGATGAAATTAGCGCCCCGCTAATCTCGATTACAGACCAAATCGCCATTCTCCCTGTTGTTGGTCGCGTTGACCGAGAGCGAGCTCAGCTACTTATGGAAAGTGCTGTCAAACGATGCAACGAACTTAATTTGAACGATCTTTGCCTCGATCTTTCCGCAACCACAACATTCGATACTGCTCTTGCCGAAATGTTGTTTCAGCTTGCGCATATCACGAAGTTGCTTGGGATTGAGCTGGTACTTTCGGGAATTAAGCCGAAGATGGCGCAGGAAATGATTCGGGTAGATATGCAAATTGAGATTCCTGCCTATCATTCGTTAAAAGCATTCCTCAAAGATCGGCTGTAATAAAAAGAAGCAGAACTTGGCTCATTCTGCTTCTTTTTTTATGCAAAGTTTCGAAGGGCGTAAGCTACACCGTCCTCGTTATTGCTTTTCGTAATCTTTTTTGCCAGGTTTTTAATCTTTTCCGTCGCATTTTCCATCGCGATAGGAAGGCCGGCAAATTCAAACATCGACACATCGTTTTCTGCATCGCCAAGGCACATCACTTCCTCAGCAGTGATCCCGAGTTTCTGAGCAAGTGCTCGTAAAGCATGACCCTTACTCACATCCGGATGAAGAAATTCCAGATTATACGGCACACTCCGAACTATCGTATAGCGCGCCTTGAGTTCATCTGTCAGCGCATCAATAACCTCCGTAATTTTTTCCGGCTCATCAAGTAGCATCACTTTCGGAATTTCAATCGTATCCTCTGCCTCATCAACAGTTTGATAATAAAGCGGCGTTTCAAGCAACAGCGAATCGCGCGCCGTCAAAATCGAAATTTCTCGATGCGGAATATACATTTTGACGGCATCAAAATACGTAACATGGGCACCAAGCGGGCTGCAAAAATCGAAAATCCGCGCTAAATCTGCCTTACCAAGCGCTGTGCTAGATACAATCTGCTCGGAATTCGTTTCAAGCGTGATCGCCCCGTTCATCGTAATCGCCACATCGTCTGCATGGAATAAATCGAGCGCATCAAGGCTTGTCTTAATCCCAGCAAGTGGTCTCCCTGTACAAAGTACGATTTTCATTCCGCGCTCGCGCGCTTCCCCGACTGCCTCTATGACTCCCGGCGTCACTTCATGCTGATCATTCAGCAAAGTCCCATCCAAATCAATTGCAACAAGTTTAATCATCCATTCTCTTTCCCTTCCGACAAATCGCTTTTCCTCAAGTTTACGTGAACTCCCAAAAGTGCGCAAGTGCCGTTTCAAGCTCAGCGGCGCTATAAATAACTCGACGGTTCGACCAGTGTTCAGGAAATTCGCGGATATAGCGCGGCTCGTTAAAACGTTCATCAATCAGTAGCACAACACCTTGATCGGTAGCACTACGAATAACGCGACCAGCAGCTTGAAGCACTTTGTTCATCCCCGGAATCTGATAGGCATAATAAAACCCTTTTCCGCCATCTTGATCAAAATAATCCTTTTCGAGAGCGAGTTTTCGACTTGGCTGCGGTAGCCCGACGCTGATAATTGCCGTCCCAATCAAGCGAGTTCCTTTTAAATCCACGCCTTCTGAAAAAACACCGCCAAGAATTGCAAAGCCGGCGAGCTCTGTATCTGTTTGGAAGGAATTTAAAAAGGCATCGCGCGCTTCCTCAGCCATGTCCGGTTCTTGAATTTGGACACGCACGTCTGGATAAAGCGCTAAAAACCTCGTATGCACAGCGGTCATATACGCATAAGATGGAAAGAAAAATAAGTAATTGCCGCGATGTGCCTGAATCATCTGAAAAAGTGCATCCGCAATTTCATCATAGCTTGATTCCCGTTTTTTGTAGCTCGTACCAATGTAAGCAAGCGGCAATACTGCCAAATGCTCATCCGGAAACGGCGAGGGAAATTTAAGTTTGCTTGTATCTTCCTCGCCACCAAGTAGCGCGGCATAGTAACGAAGCGGCGAAAAGGTGGCAGAAAACAGTATGCTCGCCGCGCCAAAATCAAGCCGATTTTGAACGAGTTTGGATGGATCGAGGCAGAGCTCAGTAACCGTTGTATCCTTCCCAGTCTGTATCAAAGTCACATAGTGTTCGTCGTAAAACTCAGCGATCTTACAATAAAGACGTGCCGCGAAGAACAACTCGAGCAGATCCGGATGGGCAGAGTGCGATAAATTTTTAGGAAGCCAGTCCGAGGCGGCTTCGGTAAACTTTTCGACCAAGGTGTTGAATTCGGATACAGATTCGGTTTGGACGAGTTCTCCATCCGCGGCCTCGCAAGCTTTACGAAATGTGATCATAGCACGATTTAAGTTATTCAGCGCCTGATGAAGCGCAGTTTCCTGCTTCGAAATTTGCCGCTTCACTGCCAGAACCTGCTGCTTTGAAAGCGTAGCTGTGTACATGCTTTTTGCGCGGTCAACCAAATTATGGGCTTCGTCAATTAGGAATGTATAGCGCTCGCTTGCCTCAACAAAAAAGCGCCGCAAATAAACGGTTGGATCAAATAAATAGTTGTAGTCACAAATGATCAAATCGCAAAACAAAGCAGCATCAAGCGATAGTTCAAACGGGCAAACAGTATGACGCCTTGCATATTCTTCTATCACATCGCGCGATAAACAATCTTCATGTTTTAATAGGTCAAATAGCGCCAGATTGACGCGGTCAAAATAACCGTTCGCAAAGGAACAATCATCTGGATTGCAACTTCGCTCTGTTAGAAAGCAAATTTTATCTTTGGCGGTCAATGTGACACTTTTTAAACGCATCTGCTGTTTGCGCAGTTCACGCGCTGCATCCTCAGCCACTTGACGCGTCGCCGTCTTTGCGGTCAAGTAGAACAGTTTATCTGTCTTCCCTTCGCCAATTGCTTTGATTGCTGGAAACAGTGTTGACATGGTTTTACCGATTCCTGTTGGGGCTTCAGAAAACAGTTTTTCTTCTGCGGCAATTGTGCGATAAACGGCGATTGACAACTCGCGCTGACCTTTTCGGTATTCCGGATACGGGAACGAAAGCTGTTTGATCGTCTCATTGCGTTCTTTTTTAAACGCATGCATGAAAACGGCAAACTGTGCAAATTCGCCAAGTAGTTCTAAAAAATAGCGCTGCATTTCTTCCAGCGAAAGCTGTCTTTGGAGTCGTGTGATCACTTCTTCTGCGAGGTGATAGTATGTCAGCTGAATCGTCATTTCGCTCAAACCATGTTCAGATGCATAAAAATAGCCGTACAAAATAGCCTGCGCCCAGTGCACCTCATAACCGCCTTCTGGAAGTTCGCCGAGCGCTGTTTTCGTCGTTTTGATTTCATCAATCACTTCACCGTCTATAATCCCGTCCGCACGCCCGTGCACGCAAAAGCGAATCCCATCAAGCTCTTGTTCAAAGGCAAGTGCGACTTCGCTTTCGTAACCTTCATCTGCCTCTTTTTGTAGTTTTCGATGAATTTTTGCTCCGATAAACGCCGCATCTGAATCTCCCATTCGGCTGTCGATACTGCCCGACTTCAACACAAATTCCACTAACTTTCTGACCGAAATTCGCACTTCACCCATCCGCCACACGCTCCCTGTCTTTCTCCACATTTTAACACAAGAACGTTTGTTCGTAAATAAAAAAGAGCCTAGGCTGCACCAGCAAAATCTGCTTTTGGCACTGCCTCAACTCTCTTTACCAATTTATTTTCGTTTCGCCAAGTTCACCTAAGGTCTGATTAATCGTACTAAATGGTTTGCTTCCAAAAAAACCACGGTTTGCCGATAACGGGCTTGGGTGAACGCCTGTTATGATTTTGTGCTGTTTATTTGTGATCAGCGGAATTTTCTTTTTAGCATCATTTCCCCAAAATACAAAGATGATCGGCTTTTCACGCTCGTTTAGAGCTTGTATTAAATTATCTGTAAAAAATTCCCAGCCTTTTTTGCGATGTGAACCTGCTTTCATTGTCCCATCAACGGTTAAGACTGTGTTTAGCAGTAACACGCCTTGTTCTGCCCAGTCTGTTAAATTGCGCTTGGTACGCTTGATTCCGAGATCGCTTTCAAGTTCTTTAAACATATTGCGTAGCGAAGGCGGAAATTTGGCAGCCGAATCTTCTACTGAAAAGCTGAGTCCATGAGCTTGATGCTCCCCGTGATAAGGGTCCTGCCCAAGCAAAACAACTTTTACTTCGTCATAAGGTGTAATTTCTAATGCTTTATAGATATTTTCTTTAGCAGGATACACAACGCTACTTTGATAGGCTTGTGTGATAAATTGTTCCAATTCTTTAAAATAGGGTTTTCGTTTTTCTGCGGTCATGATTTCTTGCCAGTTCACTTTACGGTCAGCCCCTTTCCGATTTCAAGTATATCGAATCTGGATGCTATTCGCCAAGGGGAACCTCCAGAATTCATTATCTTGTCATTTTTTCGCTACTAAAGTGATACATTGTTACATTCATTTCGATATCGTTTATTTTATTCTTGAGAATGTGACAAACACAAGGAGGAATTACTATGCAATCACTGAACTGGCATCGGCTTATCCAGATTTTAGTTATCTTTTTATTCGGCGTTTTCGCCACTTTCGTTTTTATGGGGAATTTAATGGATTTTAATTCAAATTTTGAATTCGTCCGTCATGTGTTATCAATGGATACGACATTTAAAGGTAACGACTTAATGTGGCGTGCAATTGATAATCATACTATTTGGCTGATCGCTTATTGGGGCATTATCATCGCAGAAGGTCTCGTTGCATTTCTTGGCTGGTATACTTCTATTCAAATGCTCCGGGCATACCGTCAGCCCTCTCATGTATTCAACAAGCAAAAATGGTCTGGCTATCTGATGTTTATCCTGATTTTTCTTATTTGGTACGTTGGATTTGTTGTCATCGGATCGGAATGGTTTGCGATGTGGCAATCGCAGGAATGGAACGGTAAAGAAACGGCAATGGGCATTACGCAAGTCGCTCTCGGCATGCTGATCGTCTTCATGATGCCAGAAAAAAGCCAAGCAAAATGACAAAGAACAGCCCAGACTTATTTAAACTAAGTCTGGGCTGTTCTCTTTTACAAAACTTGTTTTTGCACTCCCGCACTGATTTTTAAAAATTCGGCTCGCTGTTGCAACTTATCAAAATCCGTGATCGTCACCCGGCGTGATTCAACTTTCATAATGCCTTGGGCTTTTAATATCTTATATTCTTTCGCAACTTGATAGACTTTCGTTTTGCAAAGCGATGCGATCAGCTCTTGGGTAAGGAAGCTCGGCAAGTGAAATTGTTTGCCGTCTTCATTCAGCCTAATACTTGGGTCAAAAAGCTGAGCATTTGCGTAATTCGCTCGCTGACATCAAGGCTGTGGAGATGTGTCAAGAAAACCAAGTAATTATGGAATCGAAATTGAATATCAACAAGACGTGCAAAAAATTCAGGTTGAACATAAAAATGATCAATTAAAAAATCTTTTTCAATCCCAAGCAAAGCAACATCGGTAAGCGCTCGAAACTTGGCAACGCTACCTTCGCAATAGCAAAACCCTTGCATGTTTCCAAAAAGTGATAAAATCTGTTTATTTTCCACAAATTCAAGTGCTACAACGCCATCTCTCACAACATAGAAAAAGTTATCTTTATTTGGTATTATTTCTTGTTTTTCAATGATGGCTTCCATCGAGTGCTCCTGAAACAACTCATTATGTCCCGTCACAAATTCCAATATATCTTCCATCGTTTTTTTTGTCTCTGTCTCTGCTCGCCATGATGTTTTCCATATGATCTCCTTCTCCTTTTTTGGTTATCTTCCACCTTTTATTATAAAACTTCTAACAAGGAATATTTTGACTTCGGGCTAGTTCCTTTAGCTTCTTTTTGACAATTTAGACAAAATTATTAGTCTGATTATCAAATTTCTTTTTGTATTAGGAAATAAATGTCAACAATTTGTCAATTTTTCCCGTTTTTTTTATTATCACCAATGGATAAAATTTTTTTCTTGAGCTACAATAGTTTAATAGCAGGAGGGGGATTTTCTATGAAAAATAGGCATATCCATGACGAAAAGCAAATGATGGCTGATATCATGCTTTACTTAGCAGGCAATCAAAAACTTTTCAGAACTCACATCAAAGAACGCAAAGTTAGGCGTAATGAAGTCTTTCATACAGACTCTGATTATTTTTACATTGTGAAAAAGGGAGCATTCGTATCCGAACTATCTTCTGATAAAGGAAACACACATTCTTTAATGCTTTACAGTGAGATGCAGATTTTTGGTCGCAGCGATTCTCAAAGCAGTATCGCTGTTTCAAGAGCACTTACCGAAAGTATTCTTTATCAAATCGATCGCGACTTCATGATTGATCATCTTTATGTACAACCCGATCTGTTCCGTTCCGTTACAAACGTCTTTTTTCACTTAACGGAGGATTTCGTCCGAATGATGGCTCTTTCCAACATGAAACCGCAAGATAAAATCATCTGTACACTATACTTGCTAATCAAGCGAATCGGTCTCGATCGGGAAGGCAACTCTTTCCAGTTACCAAGCTACATCACACAATCACTTGTTTCCACTTTTTGCCGCACAAAAAAATTTACCGTTACAAAAGAATATCAGCGGCTGATTTCAGAAGGTTATCTCGAAATAAACGGCCGCGAAGTGATCGTGCTCGACTTTCAGCGGATTGAGGATTATTTAATCCCGTTTAGCCCAAAACAAGTACCTGTTTTTTTGTAAAAGCATCTTTCATAGGTGCTTTTTTTGCGTCTAGAAAAATCTAACAAATTAATTTTTTTACATTCTGTTAGGTTTTAAAAGTGCATTTGGTCAGTTTTTGTCAAAATCAATTCAAAGCATTGACATTATGCTCGGTTACTGGAATAATGGAAGTATTTAAAAATTCAAAAGGAGTGTTTGCTTTGGCATTTTATTTTAACGAACCGTCTCGTACTTTTAGTGAGTTTCTTCTCGTTCCTGGTTACTCTTCCGCGGAGTGTATCCCACAGAAGGTGAATTTGAAAACACCGATTGTTAAGTTCAAAAAGGGTGAAGAACCAGAACTGTCGATGAATATCCCACTCGTATCGGCAATCATGCAAGCCGTTTCCGATGATCAAATGGGGATTGCTCTTGCTAAAGAAGGCGGCGTTTCGTTCATTTATGGATCGCAATCAATCGAAAACGAAGCAAAAATGGTTTCACGCGTCAAAAATCACAAAGCTGGTTTTGTCGTAAGTGATTCTAACATTCGTCCGGATCAAACTTTGCAAGATGTTTTAGATTTAAAAGAAAAAACTGGACACTCAACAATGGCTGTAACAGAAGACGGCAGCCCACATGGCAAATTACTCGGCGTCGTTACAAGCCGTGATTATCGCGTAACGCGTATGACCCCTGATGAGCCTGTACACAGCTTCATGACTCCATTTGAAAAACTGATTACTGCACAAGCAACAACTACGTTAAAAGAAGCAAACAATATCATTTGGGATAACAAACTCAACACATTACCGCTTGTTGACGATAAAGGTCATCTTGCTTATTTCGTTTTCCGCAAGGATTATGATTCTAATAAAGAAAACAAACTTGAACTTTTAGATAAAAATAAGAGCTATGTCGTTGGTGCCGGAATCAACACACGCGACTATGCTGAACGCGTTCCAGCTCTCGTTGAAGCAGGCGCTGATATTCTTTGTATCGATTCATCGGAAGGTTTCACCGAGTGGCAAAAAATTACGCTAGACTGGATTCGCGCTGAATATGGCGACAGCGTCAAAGTCGGTGCCGGAAACGTAGTTGATCGTGAAGGTTTCCGCTTCCTGGCTGAGGCTGGGGCTGACTTCATCAAAGTCGGTGTCGGTGGTGGCTCCATTTGTATCACGCGCGAACAAAAAGGTATTGGTCGCGGTCAAGCGACAGCTGTGATTGATGTAGCAAAAGCCCGTGATGAATACTTTGAAGAAACTGGGATTTATATTCCGATTTGCTCTGACGGAGGAATCGTATACGACTACCATATGACACTTGCCCTTGCAATGGGGGCTGATTTCATCATGCTTGGTCGTTACTTCTCACGGTTTGACGAAAGTCCAACAAACAAAGTGAATTTAAACGGCACGTATATGAAAGAATATTGGGGCGAAGGAGCGAACCGCGCACGCAACTGGCAACGTTACGACATGGGCGGCGACAAGAAGCTTTCCTTTGAAGAAGGCGTTGATTCGTACGTTCCCTACGCTGGTTCTCTAAAAGACAATGTTGCGATCAGCTTAAACAAAGTACGTTCGACGATGTGTAACTGCGGCGCGTTGACTATTCCAGAATTGCAACAAAAAGCTAAAATCACACTTGTTTCTGCAACTTCGATCGTCGAAGGCGGAGCGCATGATGTTGTTGTAAAAGATGCATCAAATAATATTCTCAATCAATAATCTTTCTGTCGCAACGAAAAAAAGGACGCCCGTGGGCGTCCTTTTTTCATTGCGCTAGTTCAAATCCGAGCGAAGCATTCCAAACACGAAACTGTCCGTCCACTCACCCTTACTCCAAAAATCCTGAATAAAATGAGCTTCTTTACGCATGCCTACTCGACGACATAATTTTTCTGAAGCCGCATTGCGCGCATCCAGATTTGCTTGAACACGATGTACATCAAGCTCATTAAAAGCATACTCTAAAACAGCCCTTACTGCTTCTGTCGCAAGACCTCTGCCGCCATAGTTTGGACTAAATACGTAGCCAATTTCAAGCGTATCTCGCATTTCCGTATACCAAATGGCCATGCTTCCAATCACTTTTCCGTTGTAATCTACAGCGATTGAGTACCCAGATTCTTTTGTTAAAGAAGCCTTTTCCAATTTATTTTGAAATTTGTTTCGCGCTTCTCCTTCTGTCCAAGGCTCCTCAAGTAAAAACTTGCAAACCTTTGGATTCGTATAAATTTGCCTAGTATCTTCAAAATCCTTATCCTCAAATGGGCGCAGCACAAGCCTTTCTGTTTGAATTTCCATCCTCTTCCTCCTTTTAAAAACAGGGCGGCCCCTCCGGTCCGCCCTGTTTTTAAGAACTTAAATAATCAAGCTGATATTCTTCCACATATTTTGCAATCGGTTTTGGTTTTCCAAAGTAATACCCTTGAAAATAATCGACGCCCATTTTTGAAAGCGAATCTGCTGCGTGTTTTTCTTCTATGCCTTCCACAACAAGGACACAATCCAGTTCATGGCATAGTTTAATTAGCGTTTCCATAATCAATCGTTCACGCGGACCGCTTTCAAGCATCGTAATGAAGCTTGGATCCGTCTTAATGCAATCAACTGGAAAGACACGCAAATACGTGAGCGAGCTGTACCCTGTTCCAAAATCATCAAGCGAAATTTTAACGCCAAGCGACTTTAATTTCCGTAAGTTTTCTCCTGCGGTTTCTAGTTCCGTAATTTCATTTCTTTCAACGATTTCAATATCAAGCGCCTCCGGAAATTTCGTTTTATGTTTGATTTCATCATACAGCTGATCCATATAATGTTTACTCGCAATAAAATGAGATGGAATGTTAATCGAAATCGTATATCTGCCGCTAAATGCGTTAATTTTTTTGAGTACATCTTCAAGCACAAATTTCTGCATGTCAAAAACTGCATCAAGTTGAACAACTTCATTGAAAAAATCTACCGGTGCGAGGACTTTTTTTCTTTGTCTCAAGCCTCACCAGCGCTTCAAATCCTGTTAGATTACCGCTTCCTGCTTCTACTTTCGGTTGATAAAATACGCGGTAGTTGCGATCTGAAATCGCTTTTTTTTACTTCACCTGCGGAAATGTGCATCGTATCTTCCTTTCTTTTTTTCTATCTTCCTACTTCTATTTTACTGTATAAATCAATTTTATAAAACACCTAACAAAAATTTCATTATTTCTCTACTTGTTCTCAGTTGTTCCAAAATCTGCCATTTGTTACAATAAAGCTGAGTGTTTTTGTAAAGCGCTTACAATAATGTAAATAAGGGAGAGAGTATGACTGTGAAAAATTGGAAGAAAAAAACAGCACATCTATTACTCGCAGCAAGTCTTATAACAGGAATCGCAGCACCTTTTGCTGAGAAACATGCAGAAGCCGTAAGCTCACTTGTTCCGGTTCAGCTTCTCGGAATCAATGATTTTCACGGCGCACTGGATACTGCTTCAAAAGATGTATCTGGAAATCCGATTGGCGGAGCAGATTATCTTTCAGCCAATCTTGATCAAGCTAAAACAGATTTCCTAAGCGCTAACCAAGATGCAACGGACGCTCATTCGATTCGTGTTCAAGCCGGTGATATGGTCGGCGCAAGTCCAGCCGTATCAGGCTTACTTCAAGATGAACCGACAATGAAAGTACTCGAAGCGATGAATTTTAAAGTCGGCACACTCGGCAACCACGAATTTGATGAAGGACTTCCAGAATATAAGCGGATTTTAGACGGGGATTCGACTAGTCAATTTGGGCCGATCGTCGAAAACTATCCGCGTGTTAAAAGCAATATGCAAATTGTAGCAGCCAATGTAGTTGATAAAGGGACGACAAACGTAGCGCAAGGATTTAAACCTTATACAATTGAAACAGTCGGCGGCGAAAAAATTGGCTTTATTGGTATCGTCACGACTGAAATTCCAAACCTTGTTCTCGCGAATTACATCAAGGATTATGATTTCCTCGATGAAGCTGAAACGGTTGTGAAATATGCGAAAATTTTACGAGATCAAGGTGTAAATGCCATCGTTGTTCTTTCACATGTTCCTGCACTTTCCTCTGGCAATCCGACAAACGGAACAGGACAAGATGTCGCTGGTGAAGCAGCCAATATGATGGTCAAAGTCAATGCACTTGATCCAGCTAACTCCGTTGACATCGTTCTTGCCGGTCATAATCACCAATACACAAACGGCGTGGTTGGTACAACAAGAATCGTACAAAGTTATAACAACGGAAAAGCGTTCTCAAATATAACGGGTCAAATTGATACGGCAACAGGTGATTTTGTTCAAACACCTGATGCGAAAATTAGTTACAACTCACGCAGTATCACACCAGATGCTTCAATCAGCGCCATTACAAAAGACGCAGCAGACCGTATCGCCGGTAAAATTAACGAACCGATCGGAAAAACTGCAAACGGCACGATCACAAAAGAAACCAATCAAAATGGTGCTGCAATTAATGCGCGCGAATCTGCACTTGGTAATTTAATTACCGATGCCCAGCGTTATATGGCAAAAAAAGCAGGCGTTCAAGTTGATTTTGCGATGACAAATAACGGCGGAATCCGTGCTGATTTAGTTACGACCGCAAATAATGAAATCACTTGGGGCGCGGCGCAAGCTGTCCAGCCATTTGGCAATATTCTCCAAGTTGTAAAGCTTGACGGCAAAACGATTATCGAAGCATTGAATCAACAGTACTTAAGCAACGAACGTTACTACCTGCAAATTTCAGGATTAAAGTATGTTTTCACTGATACAGATGATCTCGATCATGCTTATAAAGTGGCCAGTGTCACGACAAGTGATGGAACACCGCTTGATTTAAACAAAGAATATACCGTTGTAATCAATGACTTCTTATTTGGCGGCGGCGATGGTTTTTCCGCTTTCACAAAAGGAAAACTCGTGCAAGCGATTGATCCGGATACCGAAACATTCATTAACTACATTAAGGATCAAACGGCTGCAAACAAAGTGCTTACAGCAAGCGAAGAAGGACGCAAAACTTACAAGCCACAAAGTGAAATCGATGAGGAAAATGCGATTGCAGCCATTAAAGCCGTAACGAAAATTGATAAACTTGTGGAAAAAGACAGCTTCCTGACAGGAATAACCGTTCCGAATGCTAAATTGGCCGTTCAAAAAGCTGACATAGCAAAACTGACAAAAGCAGTGAACGCCGTGGATAGCATTTCCGGCGTCTCAGATGCAAACGGAGCATTTAAAGTAGATGTTACGGCACTTGACTTAAAAGCAGGTGATCAAATTGTACTCACTGTGACGGACGAAAAGAATTATAGTGCTTCATTTAACGCCATTGTTGTAGAAACTCTATCCAATCCAGGTGAAAATGGCAACACATCAAACCCTGGTGGAAACGAAAACAGCGGCTCAACAAATCCTGGTGAAAACGAAGGTAGCAACACGACAAGTCCGAGTGGAAATGAATCTGGGACGAATAAACCAACTAGCGAAAATGGCTCTGATGGAATGGCAGTCAACAATTCTGACAGTTCAACCCAGCCGAGTGGTCTAAGCTCGACGAAAGACAGCGAACAAATTCGGGAAAGCAAACTTCCTTCAACCGGTGACATAGTTGGTATTGCTTCACTCGTTGGGATTCTTTTAACAGGCATTTCACTATACGCGTTTAGAAAAAAATAAATTAATTCAAGGTTTGCAAAAAAAGCGGGCGTATCATGCGGTAGCTTTTTGTCAAACCTTGTTTTTAGTATTTTGCTTCTCATACTGTAAAAACGGGTATAGATCAACGTCAAAGGAAGGAGCAAAAACATGAAAAAAATGACTTTAAGTGAACGGCTCAACGTGTTACGCGCCGGAGTTCTCGGAGCAAATGATGGCATCGTTTCTGTGGCTGGAATTGTTATCGGTGTTGCCGGAGCAGGCACCTCCACGCTAACAATTCTAATTTCCGGTGTTGCCGGACTCCTTGCAGGTGCGCTTTCCATGGCAGGCGGAGAATATGTTTCCGTAAGCACACAAAAAGATACTGAAAAATCGCTTGTCGCAAAAGAAGAAGAAGCACTTCATACGGACTATCAAGGTGAACTTGAAAAATTGATTGAAATTTATAAAGGAAAAGGACTTTCTCACGAATCCGCCGAAAAAGTGGCCGAGGAATTAATGAAAAATGATGCACTTGGTGTTCAAGCACAAGAAGTATTGGGCTTTAAGCTGAACGATTATGCCAACCCATTTAGCGCTGCACTTTCTTCTTTATTTGCCTTTTCAATTGGTGCAATTTTACCGCTTCTTACAATCGTCTTACTACCTGAATCCATTCGCATTTGGTTTACCTTTATTGCGGTTTTGATTGCACTTGCAATTACCGGCTATACAAGCGCCTACCTTGGAAATGCTCCAACCAAACCGGCTGTCTTGCGAAATTGTCTGGTTGGGATGCTGACAATGATCATTACATATGTGGTTGGTCATTATGTAGGAATATAACGAAAAACCCCAGAAAGAGCCGCGCGCGGCTCTTTCTGGGGTTTTTCAATTAGCTCCATTTTTTCTTGCAACTTAAACAGCCCACAACCAAAGCTGTCAAAATAAGTCCAGCGAAACTATAAAGAAGCGTATCTAATGCGGTATCCCCAGTTGTAGGCAGTCTCCGCTTCGTCTGCTGTTGCTTGTTATCAGAACCATCTTTCGAAACACGCTTAACCGTTTGAGGGTTCACTTCTTTAATCACATATCGTCCCGAATCAGTTTCCCCCACTTGCCCCGCCGGGAATACCGGTCTTACTTCCGGTTGTCCAACTTCTGGTTTATGCGGCTTTTCACTCGGCGTTTCTGGCTTAGGTCTTTCTGGGACAAGCCCTCCACCGCCGTCGATATCTTTGACCGTAATTTCAGCCATCGCACTAACCATGCCGAAATTATAAGTAACGCGGTAAACGCCTGCTTTTGCGGTATCCACATTTCCCGTCACTTGTATCTGTAGCGGATCAAAATTCTTTTCTTTTTTTCCAGCCTTTGTGGTGGCAGAAACAAAATTGTCAGCAGGATTCCATGTGTCGCCGACGTTCAAGGTCGAGTTTTTCACCAAAATCGCCGTCTCGTCTGCCTTCACCCGTACATGGACCGTTTTTGAAACACCATCTAGCGTGTACGTAATTGGGTAAACCCCCGCTTTTGCGGTATCCACATTTCCCGAAACAGCAATTTTAGCCGCATCAAATTGTGAAATTTTCGCGCCAGAATGATCAATTGCACTCACAAAATTGTCTTTTGGTGCCCAGTCATCCCCGACATAGATCTCAGAATCCTTTGCGCTAATTTGAGCCGCGCTTGCCGTCCATTTCGCATAAAGCGTCATATTCGTATCCACATCTGCTGAAAAATCAAAAGCTTCCTTTCCCGCCGCATCTTTATACCAGCCTTCAAATAGGTATCCCGGCCGTGGTTCAGGATCAATATTGGCAATTTTTTCAAACGGCTTATAGTGGCGCAATTGTTTGCTTCCGCCTATGTAATTACTATCATAGGTCACTACTTTTCCAATCGGAATGATTGCGTATCCAGATATTTCTTTGCCGTTTTTTAATGTTACCGAATAAGGGACCGCAGTTCCTTTTATCGTTTTATCATACTCGCCCGTTTTCCAATTATATTGATTAATATTTTTCAGATCCGTCAGTTGAATCGTCGCGTCCAATCCTTCTCCGGCAAAATCAGTCGAGATAAGATTGAAATTATTGATACTCGTAAATTTCTTAACTTGTGCTGTGTTGATTCCAACCGGACCGACTTTTACAATATCCGTCAGCGTCAGCAAATTGTCTCCGTTTGTTTGATCACTATGCAAATACTGCGTATCTAACACATAGTCGTTCGTACTTGCTCCAGTGAAATAGCTTTTATCCGCAACTGGTGAGTAATCGCGAATGTTATTTCCATTTACATTAAAATCTGTAATGTTAGATAGTTTCGCTACACTTTCCACACTGCTGAGCGAGCTGTCTATAAAAGAAACTCGTTTCAAGTTCACTAAATTTCGAAGCCACTTTGCATCATTATCTGCCATATTTCCGACTTGACCGATATCCAGTGATTCTAATTGTTTTAAATTACCGAGACCATTATAATTCCCTTCAAGCCGATTATAGCCAACATAACTAGGACTGACATATGAATTTATAAATGTGAGTGCTAGCCTTTTCAGTGTGGTAACTTGTCCAAGCGGAGAAAAGTCGATAGATTGCTTAATCGTCACTTTTTGTCCCGAACGTAACGTAATCTCAGCGTCACTTCCTGTAAATAAAACAGAGTTGAGATCGAGCTTTGTTAGTGCTGATAGCTTCCCAATTTCACTAAGAGCTTCTTCATTTGTTATCATGTAAAGTAATCGTAAATAATCTAAATGCGTCAAGTATTCCAGCCCCTCAAATGAACCAATTTTCAAATAAGTGGTTGAACTTCCTTCAATCTGTAAGCTTGTAATCGTTGCAAGCTCTTCTTTTGTCGCCGCGTAACCCTGCGTTTTACCAAGCCGTTTATTTACAATTTGGCGAAGCACTGCATCTGGAATTAAATAATCTGCTTGAGTAGCTCTCGTTTGAAGGCTCGCTGTTGAAGCCGTTTGCTGCGTTTTTGTCTTCGCAGTCTCATTTCCCTTTACCTGATGAGGTTGTTCTTGCTGCGTCTTTTCTACCGGATTACTTGCCTTGGTTGCTATATTTTCTTCTGCCCGTGCAATAAGCGGAAATGGCAAGCTTAAAATGACACATAAGCTAGCCGCTAACATCTTTTTCATTACGTTTGATTCTCCTCACATATTAGATCGTTGTGTGATTCGTTTGATGTTTTTCGATAAAATCTCTTAGTTTCTCAACATTCACCTGCCACGGCTTGCTTTCAAGATAAATTGCCTGATCTTTTCCCATTTCATTAATAATTTTTGAAGTGGTTGAGAGCGAACAATTGGCAATTCTCGCCATTGTCTTGACATTCATCCAGCGAGGAAGTGTTATGTTTTTGGTAACCAAGTATTGTTGTTCGACAACAAATGGAATTCGTTCACTTGGCAAGAAACTGGCTAACAAATAAAAGTTCTTCAAGTCATTGTTCGTTTTTTCCAAAAGCAGATAAAGGAAACTATCCAGCAATTTTTCACTCTCTAGAAAACTCCAGGCTTCGGTAATGTCCATAATAAAAAGAGAAGCAGGACTTAAAGCCTCAATCACCAGTGTTTTACCCCGCATATTATAAACAAACTCCCTCCTATCATAAATACGATAGAAAAAAGAAGTTGTTTCACTATATTTTTCGGCAATCGCTCCCGATTCTACTAAGAGCAGTTCCGATGACCTGAGATGAAATTCCTCCCCAGACTTAAGGGAGCGGGATCTAGATCTCACTTTATTTTTCATCAAAGAAAAAAGAATTGCATCTTCCTTTATAAACTTTTGAAATTCGAAGAACTCCAACCTTTTAACCTCCTTTATGATCATGATAATTCTTGTGCCAAATTTATTTAAGAGTGAATTATATCCAAGGTGCGATGGTTTTTACATAATTTTTCACAACTTTGTAACAAATTCCCCACTTCTCTATTTAAACGTTTAAATGATAAGATTTCTACATGTTTTTGTAAAAATAAACACAAAAAAACCAGAGAAAACGAAAATTCTCTCTGGTTTTAGTAATTTATTATGCGACTTTGGATTTGTTAAATACTTTGCCCCATGTTGTACTTAAGATTAGTACACAGACAGAAAAGGCAATGACATCTGCAATCGGAAAGGCGTACCATACGCCATTTAATCCGAAAAACTGCGGCAAAATCAGAAGCAGTGGCACAAGACAGATAATTTGACGCATCAAGGAAATGATAAACGATATCCGTGCCTTACCGAGCGCTTGATAAAGACCTCCACAGACAATTTGGAAACCAATCGTTGGTGCCGCAAGCAGCATGATTTGGATGGCATCTTTACTTTCCAAAACAAGTTTTGGATCAGCCGAAAAAAATCCGCGCTAGTTCGCCAGGGAAAATTTCGACGATAGCAAACGCTACGAGCGATAGAATTGTCGCAACGAGCATTCCTAGTTTTATCGAACGAATGACTCGCTCAAACTGCTTCGAACCGTAGTTGAATCCGACGATTGGCTGCATTCCTTGCGTGACACCATTGATTGGCATGATCGCAAATGAAGCAATTCGGTTTGCAATTCCGAAAGCCGCAATCGCAAGCGTACCGCCGTATATTTGCAACATCCAGTTAACAGCAATCGTCACAACACTTCCGGATGCCATCATGATGAATGATGGAAAGCCAATTGCCATAATCCGTAAGCTCATTTTCCGGTCAATTTGGAGCTTAAAGCCTTGCAGAGAAAGCGTGCTCTTGCCTGATAGGAAGTAAATTAAAAGCCAAGCCGCACCGACCGCTTGGGCAATCAATGTGGCAAGTGCCGAGCCGCGAACACCGAGACCGAATCCCATAATGAAAATCGGATTTAAAATCATATTGAGTACAGCTGAAATGATCATTGTAAGCATCGCTGTTTTCGCATTCCCCTCAGAACGGACGATATTATTCATTGCCATTCCAAAGGATTGAAATACAGCTCCAAGTAAAATAATTTCAAGAAAGTCTTTTGTCATTTGATGAATTTCAGCCGGCGCACCAAACATCGTGATCAGCGGATCAATGAAAATGAAGGTGGCTATCGCGATGATGAGGCTCGAAAAAATGACAAGCCAAATCACTTGGTGAAACACCTTATCAGCTTGCTTTTGTTCCCCCGCGCCGAGCGACCTTGAAATGATCGAGGCACCCCCAATGCCGAACATCGCAGCCATTGCCATTAAAATCATTTGAACGGGAAAGGCGATTGAAAGTGCCGCAACCCCGTCTGCACCAACGCCATACGAAACGAAAATCGTGTCAACTACATTGTACATTCCCATCACGAACATTCCGATGAAAGCTGGGATTGATAGCCGTGCCATCAGTGAGCCGATATTGTCTTCGCCCAGTCGTTTACTTTGTTCTTTCATAAATTTCCTCTCCTTTTGCCGCATTTGACGCATTATCTGCCATTTTGACAATCAATCTGAAGAATTCCAATTTTTCCTCGTCGCTGAAGCCCGTCGTGAGAATGTCGTTCCACTGGCTTGTGAGCGCAACGATCAAGTTTTTTAAGGCCAAACCTTTTTTCGTTACAAAAATCCGCTGAATCCGCTTGTCATGTTTGTCCTGCTCGCGCCGCACAAATTCAAGATCAAGCAGTCGCTTAATATGCCGCGCCACGTTCGCCTTGTCAACTGAAAACCGCTTAGCAAAAGCCTCCTGTGAAAGCCCGTCCTCGCGGTAAAGCGTGAATAAATAACGCAGCTGTCCTACGCAAAGCCCCGTTTCTTTAAGCCTTGCATCCTTAAAAATATGTTCAGAACGATGAATGATCGACATTGATTTCACGATCGTTTCATGTTTTTCCGTCAATTCAAATCGCCTCAAATCGGTAAAAATCACCGCAAAAAGGTTGCGGTGTCAACTGAACTAGTTTACTAAAAAAAGGTTGATTGCGCAACCTTTTTTCTGATAAAAAATTGACTTTAAAAGAGCATTTTGCCACAATAAAGTAGAAAGGACGCGTTGACTGTGAATATCCATGAACTCAAGAACAAATATCCTGCAATGAAACTATCAAAAAAACCGCTTCAATCGAATCATGAATTGCTTTACTTTTTTGAAGCGCCTTATTATTTCACCATTCCCCAAAAAAAACGTGCCGGCTCCCGAGCGCGAACTGCTAGAACTCCTGTTTGATACGCCGGAACTTCACTTCCGCTCCGAACAAGAAACCTTTTGGTACGAACTATTATTTGGAGAAAAGAACACGGCTCCTGCTTTTACATCTAAAGGCTCCATTCGGATTATTCAATTTAACATCCAGCAAGCTGATTATCCTGAAGAAACTTACAGCGAATGGAAAACTGCCCTTCTTAGCTTTTTTAACAGCGATTCCATCTTACTTGAACTTTCTCGTAGCTACGGGCTAATTATCGAGCCACTTTCGGATTCAATGCTTGGCGAAGCGGAGCTCGAAGCTGTCGCAGATACTCTATTCAGTGATTTTTTCTTGCCGGTCAAATTTTTTATGGGATTATTTCACAGCAAGAATCCCAAATTGCGTGCTATTTTTGAAGAGGAACGTGCTTTATTCGATTTATCTAGTGAGAGACCCATCGAAACTGTGGAAACAGCAAGCCTTGCTCCTCTTGCCAGTTCACTTAAAAATAGTCCAATCGCGGCAGAACTCGTGCAGCTGTTTATAGATGACGAAACGCTCAAGCCACTCATTGAAACGCTCTATAAAAACCAAGGCAATATCAGCTTAACCGCAAAAGATCTATACATGCACCGTAACTCGATTCAATATCGGCTTGATAAATTTCAAGAACAAACTAACTTATCACTACGCAAACCAAGCGGTCTATTGTTTGCTTATTTATGTACACGAATTGCTTAACCCAAGCATTCATTAGTTGATTGCGTTATAATATTTGTAAGCGTTTAACTAAGGAGGATGAAGAACTATGAAATTTTTTATTGATACAGCGAATGTAGAAGAAATCAAGAAAGCGAATCGAATGGGTTTTGTTGCTGGCGTCACTACAAATCCTTCTTTGATCGCAAAAGAAGGACGGGATTTTTCAGAAGTTGTCACAGAAATTACTTCGATTGTTGACGGGCCGATCAGCGGTGAAGTTGTCAGCCTCGAAGCAGATAAAATGGTAGAAGAAGGACGAGTCATCGCTAAAATCCATCCGAATATGGTCGTCAAAATTCCGATGACTGGCGAAGGTCTTGCCGCTGTTAAACAGCTAGATGCAGAAGGAATTAAAACGAATGTCACACTCATCTTCTCTGCTGCACAAGCACTTCTTGCCGCTCGAGCAGGAGCTACTTACGTTTCGCCGTTTCTTGGACGACTAGACGACATCGGTCAAGACGGGTTAGAACTCATTGATGACATTGCTGAAATATTTGCGGTTCACGACATTAAAACAGAAATTATCGCAGCAAGTATTCGTCACCCGATTCATGTTATCGAATGCGCAAAGCTCGGTGCTGATATTGCGACCGTTCCTTATAAAGTATTGGAACAAATGTTGAAACATCCGCTCACAGATAGCGGTATCGAAAAATTCTTAGCAGATTACGAGGAGTCTAAAAAATGAATAAATCTTATATTGTCACAAAAGCCCATCATCCCAGCATAAAACACCCGCTATTTCTCAATATGAATGAAGGGATTTGGATTTTGCAAGAAGATAATGCCTATCCTGGATGGGTGCTTGTCAAAGCCAAATCAAGCGGTACAGAAGGCTATGCCCCGAAGCAGATTATTGCATATGGCGAAAATGAAAATTCTGGGACCGTGACAGAAGATTACTCCGCACGCGAACTGGACGTAAACGTGAATGACAAGCTTGAAAGCAACCGCGAGCTGAACGGCTGGGCTTGGTGCGTGACTGAGGAGAAAAGAGCGGGCTGGGTTCCGCTTGAAAATCTGGAAGAAGCCTAACAAATCGAACTCCGCTTGGATCTAAAAATCCGGCGGAGTTTTTTGATACTTCCAGCAAATCGGTTTCAAAGTACGGCTCGTTATGGAATAATAGAAGAGAAAAATTCAGGAAATCTGGTGAGTGTATCATGAAAGATTGGAAGAAAAATCTATTTATCGTTTGGATCGGCTGTTTTTTAACGGGAACCGGACTAAACCTCATCATGCCTTTCCTGCCGCTTTACGTGGAAGAACTGGGCGTTACAGACCCCGGTCAAGTCAGTCTTTATTCAGGTGTTGCGCTTAGCTCCACCTTTTTTGTTTCCGCTATTATGGCGCCGATTTGGGGACGTCTTGCCGACCGAAAAGGACGCCGTGTTATGTTACTCCGCGCCGCACTCGGGATGAGCATCGCGATGATTCTAATGGGACTTGTCTCAAACGTCTTTCAGTTTATTGCACTAAGGCTCCTGATGGGCATTTTCTCAGGCTATATTTCTACCGCCAACGCTTTGATCGCAACACAAGCACCGCGGCATAGAAGCGGCTATGCACTTGGAACGCTATCAACAGCGGCCGTATCCGGCGTTTTAATTGGACCGTTAATCGGCGGCTTTTTATCCGATATATTTGGCGTCCGCCCAGTTTTCTTTATTACCGGGATACTCCTTGCTGCAAGTTTCTTCTTAACCTTGTTCTTTGTGCGCGAAAGTTTTACCCCAGTTGAAAAAACAGAAACCCTTTCACTAAAGGACGTATTTTCTGCTCTGCCAAATCGCCATTTAATTTTCATTCTCTTTTTCACTTCGATGATGATCCAAGTCTCAAACAATGCCGTAAGCCCTATCCTAACCCTTTACGTGCGAGATCTTGCCGGCAATATTTCAAACATCGCCTTTATCAGCGGAATGATCGCCGCCGTTCCAGGTGTCGCTTCCCTCCTCGCCGCTCCGCGGCTCGGCAAGTGGGGCGACAAAATCGGAACAGAACGAATTCTTCTTGGTGCGCTGATCGGTTCCATGGTTCTCCAAATTCCAATGGCTTTTGCCGAAACACCGCTTCAATTTGGTATTCTTCGCTTCTTGCTCGGCATTGCTGACGGGGCGCTTCTTCCTGCCGTCCAGTCCCTGCTTTCAAAAAACACACCGCGCGAAATGACAGGACGCCTATTCGGCTATAACCAGTCCTTTCTATACATCGGCAACGTTGTCGGACCGCTCGCAGGTTCAACGATCGCGGCACACTTTGGATACAGCAGTGTTTTCCTTGCCGTCGCCTTCTTCATCCTGATTAACGTACTTTTGTCGCTGAATTTCAACCGTACCGTTCATCATAAGGAGGAATAAATTATGGATAAAAACAAACAGCTACATGAGGCTATTTCCGCCGCAGATCGGATTGTCATTTTGACGGGCGCGGGGGTTTCCGTGCCTTCCGGGATTCCGGATTATCGTTCGAAAGACGGGCTTTATGCCGGGAAGCACAACCCCGAATACTTGCTTAGCGAAACTTGTCTCCAAACAGAACCCGATGTGTTTTACGAATTTGTCACCCAAAACCTTTACTACCCAAATGCGAAGCCGAATCTGATTCACACGAAGATGGCAGAACTTGGTGAAAAAAAGGCGGTCACGATTATCACGCAAAACATCGACGGGCTACATGAAGCAGCCGGATCGAAATCTGTGATTAATTTCCACGGCAGCTTGTATCATTGTTATTGCGAGAAGTGCGGTCAGGATGCGAATCCGGAAGACTACTTGCGCTCGGATACCCATCAAAATTGTGGCGGGCGGCTTCGCCCTGATGTCGTCTTATACGGGGAAGGGATTTCGGAGGCGGCGATTCAAGGTTCGATTGAGGCGCTTCGGGCGGCCGAGCTTGTTTTAATCGTTGGCACGAGTTTCAAAGTCAGCCCGTTTTGCAATTTGATCGACTTTAAGCGCGCCGAGGCGCCTGTTTTTGCGGTGAACAAGGAACCCATTTTCCTTTCTCAGCCATTTACGATGATCCAAGATGATGCGCGTTTTGTTTTTGCCGACATATAACAATCCAAGCACGCATTTTTGACCAAAAGGTTAAGAACATGATAAAATTTGAGTGACCGGGCAAAATTCGGTTAATAAAATTTTTCTTTTAAGGAGTGGACGATTTTTATGTCACCTGACCCCGAGAGTCAGCAGATTATCTTTCAATTAATTCTTATTTTGGTGCTTACGCTTCTCAATGCATTCTTTGCTTCAGCCGAAATGGCGCTTGTGTCTTTAAATAAAGGCCGCGTCAAAAACCAAGCTGACGGCGGTGATAAGAAGGCGATCAAACTGATGCAGCTTATCCAAGACCCGAGCAATTTCCTTGCGACGATCCAAGTATGTATCACGCTTGCCGGATTCTTCTCCAGTGCTTCTGCGGCCACAAGTATCGCGACACGTTTTGAAGTTTACTTAGGCGGCGGCGCTTTCGCGAAGGAGCTTTCGATCATTATTGTCACCGTGATTCTATCCTATATTACGCTTGTCTTCGGCGAGCTCTATCCAAAACGGATTGCTTTGCAAAAATCAGAAACCATTGCGCGAATTGCGGTTACTCCGATTCGTGTTGTCGGCTTCCTGCTTCGTCCGTTTGTTAAATTGCTTTCGCTTTCCACAAACGCGCTTGTCAAATTAACACGGATGGATAACGCTTCTGAGGACGATAAAATGACGCGTGAAGAAATGCAGCTACTTGTTGAAAATGGCGGCAAAGAAGGTATCTTAGAAAAAGAAGAACTCAGCATGCTACGCGGTGTTTTTGAACTGGATGATAAATATGCGCGCGAAGCGATGGTTCCAAGAACGGATGCTTTTATGATTGATATCGAGATGGCACCTGAAGAAATTTGCGATTTAATTTTAGAAGAAAATTATTCACGGATTCCGGTTTATCGTAATGATCCGGATTCAATTGTAGGTATTCTGCACTTGAAAGATTTTTTTTGCTGCGGCACGTCACGTCGGCTTTGAGCGAGTGGAAATTGCTTCCCTTGTGAAAGAAGCTTACTTTGTTCCAGAAACGATGTTTATTGATGATCTTCTTAAAAATATGCAGAAGACACGCAATCAAATCGCGATTTTGATGGATGAATACGGTGGTGTTGCCGGCCTCATCACAATCGAAGATATGCTTGAAGAAATTGTCGGCGATATTGATGATGAATACGATGATTTAACTAATGAGTTTACGAAAATAAATGAGCACACCTATGATCTTGACGGCATGCTTGCCCTCGATGACTTCAACCGAATGTTCCAAGTCGAACTGCCTTCGCGCGGTGTAGATACAATCGCCGGGTTTGTTCTGACGCTGCTCGGAAACATTCCAGAAGACGGCGAAACAGCAGTAGCTGAATATGATGATTTTATCTTCACAGCACTCGAAATAAAAGATGCAAGGCTTGTCTCTATCCGTGCTGAGCGGAAACCGGCTCCAGATGCGGAACCGGTACAGTTAGAACTTGCGTAATTCCAGGGCAGAGCGGCTTTAGTCGCGCTGCCCCTTTTTTTATTTGAAAGGAGCCGTAACTGATGACAAATATTCGAGAAATTGCGAAACGAGCTGGCGTTTCAGTCACGACGGTGTCACGGGTTTTAAATGAGCATCCCTACGTAGCAAGTGACAAGCGTGAACGCGTCGAAGCGGTCATCCGCGAAATGGATTATACGCCAAATCGTAGCGCCACAAATCTTGCTCGCGGCAAAACCAATACGATCGGCGTTATCTTGCCGTATAATGACCATCCTTGGTTTGCGAAGCTTGTCAGCGGCATTCTTGAAGAGGCGTTCCACAAACGATACTCGGTCACGCTTCTCCCGACAAACTATGATCCGGTGATGGAGAAAAAGCATTTAATGCGGCTAAAAACCAAACAAGTTGATGGTATTATCGTGACATCACGCGCCAACAAACTGAAGGACATTGAGGAATTTACGGAATTTGGGCGGATTGTCGTCTGTGAGGAAACAAATTTAACCGCGTTTTCTTCCGCCTACATCGACCGCTTCCATGCGTATCAAGACGGCTTTCGGCTGCTTTTACAGAAGGGCTATAAAAATATAGCGTTTACGACTGGACGTTCGGAAGTGATCAGTCCGAGTACGCGCAATAAGATTCGGGCTTTCGAGGAAACATTCGGAAGAAAAGCGGACAATACGAACTTACTTCGAGACTGTGCCAGTGTAGCTGACGGAATGAAGGCTGCAAAATATTTTTTTGGCGGCGACCGACCACGTCCGGATGCGATTTATGCGACGGATGATGAAACGGCCGCAGGGATCATCAAGTATGCGAAGGAAAATGGCATTCGCATTCCAGAGGATTTAGCGATTCTTGGGCAGGAAAATTTGCCGATCGGGCAAGTTCTTGATATCGCCACTCTCGATCTCCATATTGAAAAGCTTGGGAAAACTGCTTTTACGCTATTTGATAATCCTGACATTCAGAAAAAACAAATTCAACACGAAATTATTGAAAGAAAAACCTTATAATTTCAAAAAAAGGGCTTGACATGAAACCCGTTTCATCATTTAAAACTAAGGTATACGTTGGTGAAAGGGGCGGAAATCTATGAAAGTCGAAGGTGTTTGCAAGGTTTACTCGGATATTGGAATGGAATATCGCTACGGGGAATTTTATATCGACAGAGATTATTTAGTATTTGAGCAAAACTATAGTTATCAAATTGGGAAACGTCATACTTACCCGCTAAAGAGTCTACGAAATATTGTACTTATCCCGAAAAATCGTCAATTGTGTCTAACTTTTGCAAGTGAAAACTTTTGTTTTGAAATTAGTGGGACTGAGAAGATGCTTTTGCCGCTTTATAATGAGTTGCGAAATTTGAACGGTCATACTGCGAACCGAGATAAAACAGCACGAAAACGCACGAAATATACAACACACCACCAATACTACTTTGCCAAGTGAGATAGAAATAATTGAAATACCTTAGCAATCATTTTTGATGTGGAGGATAGTTTTTAGATACAAAAAGGTATTGTATTCTTTATCTGAAGTATTATCGCAGCTCAGTCACAATTTCGAGCATAATGAATTGCGATTTTCGTTAGGAATTTATGGTTAAGCTACACTTATATGTTTAGGGATTGAAATATAAGGGGCATCTGTCAGTTGAAGGGGTGAAAGGAAAGGCACGTTTTGCGAACGATGTAACATTTTTTGCTGGGACTGAACCTGTGTTGCAGCTATTTCTGAAAGCGGCACCGTGACTTTAACGAATACCAATGAAATGAATGTCGACTTTTATCTGTTTGGAATGGGAAAAATATTAATGAGATTGCTAGTACAAGTGCTAGACAGAGCAGAATAAGCCTCATTCTGCTCTGTTTCTCTTCACTCGTTGGGGGTTGCTTAGTCGACTAACAGATACATTGAAGACTCGATTTAGGACATGGAATGTGCACATGCGGCAAGAGCAGATTTTGGGCTTACCTTAAGGGGAGCGGGATCAGCTGCTGGTTCTGCTGCAGTGGAATTTGTTTTTTTAAAACCAGACGAAATTTTACATCTAACTTAAGAGAAACGAATGCTTTTACGACGGGAATATTTTTTCCTGTCTTTTTTTATAGTAAGAAATCAAATTAATTTTTCATTCTAGTTTGCCTACCTTTAGTCATCTTGGAAATTTCTGAAAATAACTTTTTTGCATCTTCTAGGATGGAAAATGATTATCTGTAATAAATAAATTCAAGAAACTGACAAAATCTCTCAGATTAAACCCTCCCAAAGGCTAAATTAGCTCCATGTTTATTGCTGTAAGATTGAAGTGAAGGGAGGGCAGTCTGCTACCTAGTTTACTTTATACAATGATTAATCAACAGAAAGGAAAGATTTTTAGAATATGACAAAACAGAATTCGAAGAAAAGTATTTACATGAAAAAAGGGTTCACCGCTTTACTTATTGCAAATGTGTTAGCTTCACCCATGATTACAAATTTTGCACCACAGATAGGGATGGCAGCTGAGTCTGATTTACAATCGAAATCAATTAGTACAATGGCGAACACGACTGGAGCCGCAGCGATTGATGATCCTGTTAGGATGCCAGTTATCAGTAACGTAATGGATAGCCTAATTTCAGACTATGGGGTTTTCGGTTTTAATGCTACACCAGGTTCGACTGTTTATATTACGTTCGGTTCAATCACACGTACCGCAACGGTAAGCGCGACGGGTTACTGGGAACTCACTAAGAATATTCCAGATAATATGCCTGTTGGAACAAAAGTTACAGCTTATGCAGTACTGAACGGTGTGTACAGTAAGACCGATACCACTTATGTTAAAACTGCTATCCGCGGTTCTGGTACAACTGGTGATGGTAAAATTGCCATCCCTATAGTGAAAAAGCCTGTGACCAATCGTGATACAAGTATTAGTATAGGGGCAGGTTATAGTTCTACAGTTTATGCCAACATTAATGGGAAAATTTATTCTGCTCCAGCTAGTGCAGGTTCCATTTCAATTCCTAAACAAGCCCCTGGAACAGAAATCATTCTGTATGCAACGATTGGTTCACATACTGGTTATCTCGGAAGAACAGTCGTTTTGTATGAAGAAGGACCTCAACTGGCAACACCAACGATCAATACGGTGAAAGATAATCAAAAAATTGTGACGGGGACAGCTGAGCCGAATACAACTCTCACACTTTATGTAAATGGTTCTGCGGTTGGAACTGGGGCAGTTGGCTCAAACGGGCAATATTCGATCACGATGAATTCGACTTATCCAGTCGGAACGACGATTCAAGCAAAATCTGTCAATAGCGATGGTGATGAAAGTCCATATGGAAGCACAAAAGTAGTCACAAGTGTAACCTTGGCAGCTCCAACGATCAACACGGTAAAAAATACAGATACAGTTGTAACAGGTACTTCGACGCCAAACACACAAATTGTGTTAACGATTAATGGGACGCAATATACTGGAACTACGGGTTCTAATGGGCAGTATTCGGTGACGATTCCTAAACAAGCTGTAGGGACATTAGTTACGGCGCAAGCGAAAAATGGAACGGATTCTTCACCAACGACTTCGACCACAGTCATTGCAGGAACGATTGCAACACCAACGATTAACACGGTAACAACAGATGATACGCTAGTAAAAGGAACTGCTCCGGCAAACTCGAAAGTCACACTAACAATTCCACAAGATGATGGTTCAACGAAAACTTGGACGGGCACAGCTGATGCGAGCGGCAACTATTCGATTTCTATTGCTAAACAAGCTGTCGGCACAAAAATTGAAGTAACTGCTGAAAAAGACGGTATCACTTCAGCCAAAGCATCTACAACAGTTATTCAAGGCGCTCTTAAAACGCCAACAATTAATGGACTAACAACAAAAGATACATTAGTGACAGGGACAGCGGAACCAAATGCAAGTATTACACTTCGTATTCCACAAGGCGATGGTTCTTACCTAAGCTTCACAGGAACTTCAGATGCAAGTGGAAACTATGCGATCAGTATTCCTGCTCAAGCTGCGGGAACTACGGTAGAGGTTGGCTCATCGAAAAACAATCTTTCTTCTGCTAAAGCTTCGACAGTCGTCACTCAAGGCGACATTGCAGCACCAACCGTGAATACTGTTACCGATCAAGATACTGTAGTGACTGGGAAAACCGAACCAAGTGCAACAGTTAAAGTAAAAATTCCACAAACAGGCGGCGGTTCGCTTACTTTTGAAGGCACTTCGGATGCAAGCGGCAACTATTCGGTTCCCATTTCGAAACAAGCTGCAGGTACAACGATTGAAGTGACCGCGGAAAAAGGTGGACTGACTTCGGCTAAGGGAACAACATTGGTTGTTCGAACAGCAATTCCAGCTCCAACAATTAACGAAGTATCGGATAAAGATACAGTCGTAACTGGGAAAACCGAACCGAATGCTGATGTGACATTAGCGATTCCACAAGCAGGTGGTGGTTCATTAACATACACAGGCAAAGCGGATGCTAGTGGAAACTATACCATTACGATTCCTAAACAAAAAGCAGGGCAACCCATTCAAGTAACGGTTACTCTAGATGGTAAAACTTCTCCAACTGAAAGTACAACCGTAGTCGATAAAACAGCCCCCGATGCTCCAGTTCTTTTACCAATCAATGATCAACAAGAAGGCGCATCAGGTACAACTGAACCTTATGCAACGGTTGAATTAACCGTAGACGGCATGAAGATTGGGGAAGGGAAAGCAGGATCTAACGGTGATTTCTGGATTGCTATACCGAAACAAACCGAAGGGAAGCAAGTAGTCGCAACGGCGAAAGATGCTGCAGGTAATATAAGTACGCCTTCTTCGGTGATCGTTACTGGAACGAAAATTGCGACACCGACAATCAATACGGTGAGTGATAAAGATACGATTGTCACTGGGAAAACTGAACCAGGCGCTACGGTAACACTAACGATTCCACAAGCAGGCGGCGGTTCGCTTACGTATACAGGAACGGCAGATGCAAGTGGCAACTATGCGATCACAATTGCCAAACAAACAGCTGGCACTGTCATCTCGGCTGTCGCAACACTTGGTTCGAAAACAAGTGATAAAGCTTCTACAACAGTTGTCGATAAAACAGCTCCTGATGTAACGTTGAGTCCTATTGCAGATGATCAAGCTCTCGCAACCGGTCAAACTGAAGCTAGCGCAGCGGTTAAGATCTATGCGAACGATGTATTGATCGCACAAGGAACTGCTGGTTCAAATGGTCAATACAGTATCACGATTCCAAAACAAGCGGCAGGTGTAGTGGTTAAAGCAACGGCTACCGATGCAGCTGGCAATGTGAGCACACCAGCTTCTGTAACAGTTACGGCAACAGCAATTCCAACACCAACGATCGATACTGTTGGGGATAGCGATACACTTGTGACAGGGAAAACTGAACCGAATGCAGATGTGAAACTTACGATTCCACAAGCAGGTGGCGGATCGCTCGTTTATACTGGGAAAGCAGATGCAAGCGGCAACTACGCTGTTGCGATTGCAAAACAATCCGCTGGAACAGAGATTCAAGTAGTAGCAACGGTTGGCTCAAAAACCAGTGCAGCAGCTTCTACAATCGTTGTTGATAAGACAGCTCCTACTGTTACACTGAACGCTGTAAATGAAGACCAAACTTCTGTAACCGGTCAAACTGAAGCTAATGCTGCAGTGAAAATCTATGTGAATGAAGTCTTAATTGCCCAAGGAACAGCAGGTGCAGATGGCAAATACACCATCACGATTCCAAAACAAGCAGCAGGCGTCACTGTAAAAGCAACGGCTACCGATACAGCAGGGAATGTCAGCACACCAGCAAGTCAAGTGGTTACTTCTGTTCCATTGAAAGATCCAACGATTAATAAAGTGATCGACACAGATACAGCAGTAACAGGTACCGCAGATCCAAATGCAACCGTGACATTACGTATTCCGCAAAAAGATGGCTCGGCACTGGTTTATACAGGAACAGCTAATTCAAGCGGAAACTATTCGATTACCATTTCAAAACAAGCAGCTGGTACAGTTATCGAAGCAACTTCTTCGCTAAATGGCAAGACATCTAACACAGTTTCTACAACTGTTCAAGCTTCCCCAGTGGATTACACATTGACAGCACAAGCAAGCTATACTATCGGTGCTGGAAATATTTCTGGCACATATGGTAAAGATATCGCAACAGTCAATGTTCTTGTGAACGGCACTGTGGTAGGCCAAGCTACACTAAGCAATGGCAACTATACATTCAGCGGTTTGAATACCTACATCAAGAAGAAAACAGATACGCTGCAAGTGGTTGGATTAGATAGCAGCGGTACTGAACAAGCCCGTAAATCAATTACGATTACTGGAAATGATGTAATGGATTACAGCTTAACAGCTCCAGCTAACTATACGATTGGCTCAAATAGCATTAACGGAACATACGGAGAAGATATTGCCAAAGTCAACGTACTGGTCAACGGCAAAGTCATTGGACAAGCTACAGTCAATAATGGTTCGTATACATTTACAAACCTGAATAATTTCATTGCTAAGAAAACAGATACATTGCAAGTGGTCGGATTAGACAGTAGCGGTGCTGAACAAGCCCGTAAATCGATTACAGTCATCGGCGATGACGTAATGGATTACAGCTTAACGGTTCCTGCAAGCTACACGGTTGGAACTTCTACTATTTCCGGCACATACGGAAAAGATATCTCGAAAGTTCGTGTTTGGGTCAACGGAGTAGTTGTTGGTCAAGCGACGACAGATGGTAATGGAAACTATACGTTCTCAGGTATGGAGAAATTTGTCTTCAAGAAAACGGATAAAGTAGAAGTTGTAGGCGTGGATAGCCGCTATGTCGAGCAAGCACGGAAACCGGTCACAGTTGTTGGGAATGACGTGATGGACTATGATCTAACGGTCCAACAAAATCCTTATGTGATTGGCACTTCGACGTCCTTAACTGGTACTTATGGC
>NZ_AODF01000028.1 GCF_000525875.1 Listeria floridensis FSL S10-1187
CTGCCATGAACCTGAAAAAACTAGCTTTATGGACGTGGAAGAAGTTCTTGTTCTTCTTCGAGTTTTTTTCATTCTGAGAGCTTAAAAACGACAATCCCGTCTTTTTTTCATTTTGGAATTGTCGTTTTTCAACAGTCTGAAGCATTCCCAGTTTTGGGAATGCTTTTTTGATTCGTGGAAACTTTTTTTAATTGCTAGATGGTCGGTTTTCTCGTAAACTAGAAGAGAAACAAATGTAGTAAGGAGCGTTTTAATAGATGAAATTTACACCACCAAAGCCTTTTTTATTTGAAACGGGCAAACGTGCGGTTCTCTTGCTTCACGGTTTTACGGGAAGTTCTGCAGATGTAAGAATGCTTGGACGCTTTTTGCAAGATCACAATTACACGGCCTATGCGCCGCAATATAAAGGCCACGGTGTTTCACCGGATCTGCTTCTTAAGACAGGGCCGACTGATTGGTGGCAAGACGCCTTAGACGCGTATCAGCATCTCCAAGATTTGGGGTACAGGGAAATCGCGGTTTGCGGGCTCTCGCTTGGCGCACTTTTTTCACTAAAAATGGGTTTTACAAAGCCGGTTAAGGGAATTGTTTCGATGAGTGCACCAACACGAATGGACAGCTCGTCGCCAATTATCGCCGGATATATGGAGTATGTCCGCAATTATAAGCGACTCGAAGGAAAAACGCCCAGAGCAGATTGAAACGGAGATAGTGGAGTATGCGCACAAATCGACTGATCAAATTGCAAAACTAAAGGATGAAATTAATTCGGTGATGCAAGATATTGATATGATTTATGCACCGATTTTTGTGGTGCAAGGGAAACTGGACGATATGGTAGATGTTTCCGGCGCTGACTGGATTTATGAGACGGTGCAGTCGAATGATAAGCATATTAAATATTACGACCATTCTGGGCATGTCATTACGATTGATAAGGAGCGAAAGATTTTGCAAGATGACATCCTGCGTTTTCTTAATCAACTTGACTGGCAAGAATAGGAGCAGAAGGAATAGAAAGGAGGGGTTCTAGGTGAATGTTAAGGAAATAGAAGCACGGCTGCTAGAGATTTTAGGGGGAAACAAGGATAAGGCGTATTCGCTCGATGATCTTGAACTTGAGTTTAAACCGCATGATGCGGAGGACTTCAAGGAAATGGTGAAGGCACTTGTGCGGCTTGAGGATAAGGGGCAAATTGTGCGGACGAAACGAAACCGCTATACGCTTCCGGCTCAGTCTGATACCATTGAAGGGACGTTTCGAGCGCATGAGCGCGGCTTCGGTTTTGTCTTGCCGGATAATAAGGAACTGGATGATATTTTTATTCCGCCGAATGAAGTGGGCGATGCGATGAACGGCGATACTGTTCTTGCGGAGATCACAAAACGCAAAGGCGACAATTTGGCGGAAGGGATTATTCATAAGATTGTAGAACGCAAGACGTCTCAAGTTGTCGGGACTTATATGGAAGATTTGACGGGTGAAGGGGTTGTGATCCCAGATGATAAACGAATTTCTGGGGAAATTGATGTCGACTTGGATGACGGCTTAAAACCGGTTGATGGACATAAGGTTATTGTCGAACTGACGGCGTATCCACATTCGCATGAACGGGCGCGAGGAATTGTCAAGATGATCATCGGGCACCGGAATGATCCTGGGGTCGATATTTTGTCGATTATTCATAAGCTCGATATTCCGATGACGTTTTCTGAGGATGTCATGAAGGAAGCGGCGGCTGCGCCAAGTGAGGTTGATGCAAGTGATATTGGGAGCCGCCGCGATTTGCGCGATCAGATGATCATTACGATTGATGGGGCAGATGCGAAGGATTTGGATGATGCGGTTACGGTTCGCGAACTTCCGAATGGAAACTTTGAACTCGGTGTACATATTGCGGATGTGTCGCATTATGTGACGGAAGATTCGGCGCTCGATAAGGAAGCTTTGGAACGAGGTACGAGTGTCTATTTGGTGGATCGGGTTATTCCGATGCTGCCGCATAAACTGTCAAACGGAATTTGTTCGCTTAATCCAAAAGTGGATCGGTTTACGCTTAGCTGTGTGATGGAAATTGATGAAACTGGGCATGTTGTGAATCATGAAATTTTTGAAAGTATCATTAAGACGACGGAACGGATGACGTATTCGGATGTTAATGATATTTTAGTGGAACAAAATGCGGCGCTTAGAGAAAAATATGCGAACATTGTGCCGATGCTTGAAGATATGCTGAAACTCTCGAAGCAGCTTCATGAAAAGCGTGAAAAACGCGGTGCGATTGATTTTGATGCCAAAGAGGCGCGTGTTGTCGTTGATGAAAATGGTCATCCGGAAAAAGTGGTTCTTAGAGAACGTTCAGCTGGGGAGCGCTTAATTGAAGAGTTTATGCTCGCTGCGAATGAAACTGTGGCTGAACATTTTCACTGGATGGATGTTCCGTTTATTTACCGGATTCATGAAGACCCAAAGGAAGACAAATTGGCTCGTTTTTTCGAGTTCATCACGAACTTCGGTATTGTGGTGAAAGGGACGTCGAATCAGATTCATCCGGCGGCTTTGCAGCAAGTGCTTCTGGATATTAAAGGAAAGCCTGAGGAAATGGTGATTTCAACGGTGATGCTCCGCTCGATGCAGCAAGCGAAATATGACACGGTTTCGGCAGGGCACTTTGGGCTAGCGACGGACTTTTATACGCATTTCACTTCGCCGATTAGGCGTTACCCGGATTTGATGGTGCACCGCTTAATTCGCGAGTATTTGATTGATGGGGATGTCAGCGAGGCAACGATTGAAAAACGTGCGGAACAACTGCCTGATGTGGCGGAACATGCTTCGAAGATGGAACGCCGTGCGATTGAAGCAGAACGTGAAACGGATGAACTGAAGAAAACGGAATTCATGGTCGATAAGGTCGGCGAGAAATTTGAAGGGATTATTAGTTCTGTAACGAATTTTGGCTTATTTATTGAACTTCCGAATACGATTGAAGGGCTTGTTCATGTTAGCGCAATGAAGGATGACTTTTATCAGTTCCATCAAAATCTGCTTGCGATGATTGGTGAACGGACGGGGCGTGTTTACCGAATCGGCGACGAGGTTGAGGTCGAAGTAACGAAGGTCGATGTGGATGCCCGAGCGATTGACTTTAAGCTGCTCAGTGAAGGTAAGGAAATTGAACGGCCGGCAAAAGGCGGCAGACAGCGCCAAAAACCGATTGATAAAACGCGCGGTTATAAGAGTACAAATAAGAAAAATAAGGATAAAAAACCAGCTCAAAAGAGCAAGAAACGTGAAGCTGAGGACGACTGGTCTACGAAACCGAAGAAGAAAAAGAAGAAAAAAACATTTTATGAGGGTGTCGCTAAAAAAGGGCAGCCGAAAAATAAGAAAAAAGAAAAAAACGGTAATGAAGCAGAAAGGAGGCGGCGGTAATGCCTAAAGGAGAAGGGAATTTAGTTGCTCAGAACAAAAAAGCCCGTCATGATTATGCGATTGAAGAAACTTTTGAAGCGGGCATTGTGCTTCAAGGAACGGAAATCAAATCGGTTCGGAATGCGCGTGTGAATTTGAAGGACGCTTATGCACGCGTTGAACGAGGCGAGGTATTTCTGCACAACATGCACATTAGCCCCTACGAGCAAGGCAATCGTTACAATCATGAGCCGCTTCGGACGCGGAAACTTTTGCTGCATAAAAAACAAATCAGCCGCTTGATCGGTGAGACGAAGGAAGCCGGTTATTCGATTGTGCCGCTTAAAATGTATATCAAAGATGGCTATGCCAAGGTTTTGATTGGTGTTGCGAAAGGTAAGAAGAAATACGATAAGCGGGAAGATTTGAAACGCAAAGAAGCGAAACGCGATATTGAACGGGCGTTTAAGGAAAGGCAGCGTTAATTTGCTAGGGAGTTCAGGATTAATTTTAGTGTCAATCTGGCTGGGCTCTCTTGCTAGAGCTATGTTTTTTTAGTATAATGGTTAAGTTCGGGGCTGTTACGGATTCGACAGGGATAGTTCGAGCTCTGGTTGCGCGTCGGGGGTGTCGTCCTCGTTATCAACGCAAAAGCCAATAATAACTGGCAAAGAAAACAAATCTTTAGCTTTCGCTGCGTAATAGTAGCTTAAGCTGATCCTCCGTGCATCGCCCATGTGCTACGGTAAGGGTCTTACTCTAAGTGGGGTACGCTTTTAGGCTTACGTTTGGAGTCGGAAAGAAGAGATGAATCAAGCTAGCTCGAGGGAAGCCTGTTGCAGGGCTGAACTTCAAGCGAAATTCTAATACTGCGACTACACGCGTAGAAGCTGGAGTGCCGATGTTTCTGGACGCGGGTTCGACTCCCGCCAGCTCCATATTTTAAAACAGGATAAATACTGTTTGAACTTCTGAATGGTTGGTATAAAGCCGTTTAGAAGTTTTTTGATTTGCTTAGAATTAGTAAAAAATACATTGTTTTAGATTTTTTTTGCCACCGATTTGCCACCAATTTTATATAACTCCATAAATTTCGTACATTACATTGTCTGCTTCTCTCGCCTCTTTTTGCTCTAACTCGTCAACAATATGCTTGTAAGTTTCTAAAATGGTAATAAGTGTATTGTGACCTAAACGGCGAGAAACATTTTTAATATTTAAACCTCGATAAAGTAGGATTGATTGAGAAAAGTATAGAAACTTTTATAATGGGGCTTGAAATTTATAATAAACCAGCCTGTTTAAGAACTGAAGGTTGGTCTTTTCTATGTTTGAAAGACTAAAGTTATAACAAAAAAAGATTTAATATTCTTACTAAAATGTGAAAAAACATAAAATTTATTGATTTCTAATCATTCACGACAAGAAACAGACGTTTCATTACTTTTTTGGTTTTTCAGAATATTTTTATGGTACAATTTGAAAATTAATAGAAAGGGGATGGATTATGAAAAAATCTAAATTATATTTTGGACTTTTTTAGTGCTATGCTTAACGGTGATGGTATTCCCGATAGCTCATGCAAATGAAATGGGGAGGATCGTCAAAGAAAGTAAAAAAACAGATTTCGCGAAATTAGATAAACAAACACAAGCATTTTTCAGATCAAATGGGTTTGATAGAAAAAATGATCACTATCAATCAACAATTATCGAAAATAATTAAGACATCAAAAGAAGGGAAATCTCATGAAAAAAATAACTACTTTGTTCTTAGGCTTAATGATTGCGATTATTTTATTACCACAAGATTCTGTTTTTGCTTCTGGAAGTTCAGCTACAGAAAAAGTTAATTTTGAAAATCTTTCGAGTGTAGAAAAAAACTTTTTTTTTAAAAAGAAGGTTTTGATGATAATCAAGAATATTACACTACCGCTGTAATTGATATGTCACAAAACGGAGTTGCTGCCACAAGATCTGTTAATGTGATTTGGTATACAGCATCAACAAAAAAAAATTAATAATACAACAGGATACACTACTTATATAATTACTGCGACAAAATCAGGTTTTTATGAATTAAATACGATGTTGACTTATGGTTCAAAATCTAAAAAGTCATCGGTACTTCCTTATAAGTCTCCTAAAAGTTGTGGCGGGGGAATTTATTTTAATCATTATGGTAAGAAAAGATATCTTGCATGTAGTGCTAGTACACAATATTGAACACGAATGGGACTGGGAACAGCTAGTTTAAAAGCAGGAGGAGTAACTCTAGGAAAATGATAAAATTAGAATACTTTTGCTATAAAAATGATAAAAAGTATGAAGTTGAGATGGAAGTTTTCAGAAGCTTAATGAATGAACAATTTCGAGATACATATCTCTCTATGAAAGGGGTAGAAACAGAAATAACCTTGTATTTCTATGAGAAAGACAGCTATGTTTTTCAGCATAGAAAAATCATCAAAAATCAGATTGAGAGTAATGGTCTTAACATGTTACCAATTGTAGTGCTAAACGGTAAGATAATTAAACAAGGCCGCTTACTAACTAATGAAGAATTAGAAGAGATTTTCGAAATCGGACTAGATGTTCAAATCGATGGTCAATAATCTGTTTTAGAGGTATGTTATTTTGTTATTTTTGAACGATCATAAAAAATACCCTCAGCTCTCGCTGGGGGGCGTTTTTTTAATATTTTACGACGCTCACTAATATAAATTGCTCAAACTCTTCTAAGTCTTCATTAGTTGCTTGCTTACGGATAAATGAGCGCAGTTACAGGGATTCAAATGGTGATGGAGATAGTTAGAAATAGAAGGAATGATATACGCGATTCAATGAAAAAGCAGTTCGTTTTTTTAACGAACTGCTTTTTCAATTTCATTATTTAATTTAAACCAAAATTTTGTGATAAAGCTTGATCTTGTTCTTCCACCGCAGTAGCAGTTTTAGTAAGTTGCGCTTCGATTTGATCCATCAAATGTGCAAATTCTGTTACTTTTGGTTTCAATTGGTTGAATTGATCGTCAAAACGTTGGAACGCTTGACCTTCCCATTCGCTTCTCAATTGTTCTTGTAATTGGGAAAGGCGTTGTAAAAGTTGTTCGATTTCTCGACCGCTTTGTCCGTAAGTTTTCGCACGTGAGCGAAGTTCCTCAGGACTCATTCTGATTTGTCCAGCCATTTCTTCATCTCCTTTAATATGTATACTTACACGTCTAGTATACCATACAGAAGCTCAAATATTTATGAACGTTTTGTGAAGGTTTTCTGGCTTTTTCGTCAATAAATGCCCCATTTAACCAAAAAACCACTAAAACAGATGTCTATTTCTGCTCTAGCGGTTTAAGCAAAATTCTTAGCGTTCTTGTGTTAAATAAATGATGAATGAAAAATGAGCCTTTTCCTGACGTATTTCATAGAGATACTCGTAATTACTCAAAATATTGTCAACGACGAACAAGCCGAGGCCATGACTTTGAAACTCTTCACTCGATTGATCTTGGGTGTGGAAAGGCCGGATAATTTCTTTTACATCCAACTGAACGGAACTTGCCATTTTGTTTCGGATATAGAAAACAAGCGGGTTCGCCCCGTAGCCGATTTCAATGGTCGAATCGTGCGGCGAATACTTCAAAGCATTGCTAACTAAGTTGGAGCAAACTTTTTTCAAGTGTTTACCCGGAATATTAATGATGGTATCCGGATTCGAATTTTGAAGGCTGATGGTCACATTTTGATCGAGAATAATTGGTTCAAAAAGATCAACTGTGTTTTGGATGGTTGTTGTTAAATTAGAAGAGCCTTCAACGAAATCTACTTCAAGCCGAGAAGCGTCCATAATTTCATTGACTAAGTTTTTCATTTCATCGAGTTTTTTTATTGAAACATGTAAAAAGTATTCTTTATCTTCATATTCTGGATAGTTGTATAACATGCCTTCAAGAATCAGTCGAAGCGACATGATCGGTGTTTTCAGTTCGTGATTGCTGCCGCGAATGAAATCAATGCGATCTTTTTGCTGTTTTTGTTCTTTGGCATACTGCGCTTCAAGCTTTTTAGAAGTTTGATCGAGCTTCGTGAAAACATCGGAAATATTGGTTTCAAGCGCTTTAAATTCTGTATTAAGCGTCCGCTGTTTTGGCGCCTTGGATTCAGGCGTATCGGTAAACGACTCGATAAAGGTATTGACTTGGTTAAATTGTTTGCGCATATTTCGTGAGTAAATGACGGAGAGGATGAAGGAGACAATCAAGCCGAGAATGGAGCCGTATAAAATTAATTTTTTAGTTAGTTGGAAGATTGCTCGTGGTGAAAGGTCATTAATAGTAGAAACAAAAATGTGATAGCTACCGTTTTTGTTTTCGTAGCTGAGATAGTCTGAGTTCAAATGGTTGAAGTATTTTTGTTTGTAGACCGAGGCTGTAAGTTCTTGACCGTGTTGGTCTTTATGGATATTTAAGTTCGAGTACTCAAGTTGTCCATTCTTGAAAATGAAGATTGTATAATCTTGTTTCGTTGACATATCATCCGTGGATGCGTTAAATTCCTTTTTTTTATAGGAAGCAAATATTTGATCCGCCTGCTTCTTAAAAACAGCGCGCTGATGCTCCTGAATGCTTGCAATCAAAATAAGTGCGGTGACGATGAAAAAGAGAAATAAAGTGATACCAATACTTATAAACATGACAAACCAGTTGCGGTAGAATAAATTCAGTTTTTGCGTCCACTTAATTTCTTTCAATGCGATAGCCAACTCCTTTTACTGTAGCAATCAGTTCTGGGAATAGCTTCTTACGTATATTTTTGATGTGCATATCGATAGTCCGTGTGTCGCCAAGGTAGTCATAACCCCAAATAAGGTCGATTAATTCTTCACGCGTGTAGATTTTCCCTTTTCCAAGCAGCAGCGTTTGAAGTAACTCAAATTCTTTAGCTGTTAAATCTACAAGTTCACCATGATAGAACACTTCATAGTTATTGACAATTAAACGAATATCTTTGTATTCAATTTCAGTTAAAGCTTCAGTGTATGTACGGCGAATGATGGCTTCAATTTTGTAAATTAAAATATTCATTGAAAAAGGCTTACTGACATAGTCATCAATTTTATATTCATAGGCATTGATTTGAAACATTTCATCTGTAAGTGCGCTGATGACGATGATGGGAATGTCGCTTTCGGCTCTAATTTTTTTTATAAGTTCTTCGCCTGACAATCCGGGAAGCATCATATCCGTTAAAATAACGTGAAACTCCTCTGTTTGAAAGCTTTCCCACGCTTCCTCTCCAGTTGCAACAGAAACGACGTCGTAGCCTGAGCGCGTAATGAACGCTTGAATGGCTGTACGAATGTCCGATTGATCTTCCACTACTAAAACCCGATATTTCAAAAAAATCCCCTCCAGATGTATCTTTTTATCTTGAAAGTTTCCGTTAGAAAATTTGTGACTCCCCGTTTTGCAATACTAACGTGCTTGATGTGAACAAAAGTTTTTGAGCAGTTCACTGGGATAAAAATGAAAACAAAATCATGCTGCTTTTAGTTATAATACCGCACTATGAGGCTTTTTACAAAGAAATCGCGGATAAAAATACATTTGAAAATAAAAAATAAAGATACATTATTGCTGGTTATAAAAATGCTTGGTTGGCTATTGAAAAGCGCTATTAGGTTGGGGATTCCCTTGAGTTTATTCATATTAAAGTAAAATTATTTTGTCTTTGATTTTATAAGAATATACTTTTTATCCAAAACTTTACACAAATTATATATTAAGGTCATTCATAGATCACAAGCAACTGGCAAAATAATGACTGTAGCAATCAACAGGCAAGAAACGACACACAGGAATCAAAAATACACAGGGAGGTGTAATGGTGAAACAAGTTTGGATGTTTTTTTTTATTTGTATGTTCCTTCAGTTTCTTACTACCGCTGACAGCCTATGCAAATGAGGAAAGCATGCCGCCTGCTGGAATTAAGCTGACAGATGTTTTTCAAGTGCCAAGCGGTGCAAACAGTTCAGTCATTGAATCAGATGACTTGGATATTGTAGAAATTACAGCTGACAGAAAAAACCAAGCAGGTGCGATCTGGAACACAGATGGCAACATGATGGATTTGACGAAAGATTTTAAAACGTCGATGTACCTTTATTTTGGGGATAGAGGAGAAAAGGCGGCTGACGGCATGGCATTCGTTATGCAGGCAGATAAGAATAAAAATAAAGCTTTCAGAACAGGTGAAGGAGCACGTCTCGGGGTTTGGGATTCAGCGAGTTATAAGGACTTCGGAATGGCGATCATGAACTCTTTCGCAGTCGAGTTTGATACACATTATAATAGTGAGTTTGATGCAGCAATTCCAAAAGGAAAAAATCACATTGCATGGGGATATCCGGGAAAGAAGTCAACTTATCATGATGAATGGAAATTAATTGGCTCTTACCGGTGGCTCAATCATGAAGATCCGATTTTTCCAAAAAATAACTATCTATCTGATGGAAAATGGCATCATTTTGTAGTGAAGTGGGATGCTGAGCGATCAACGCTCACGTATCAATTCGATACAATGAGAACGATCAGTATTCCGATTGATGTGAAGGATGTATTTGGAACTTCGCAAGTTTACTGGGGTTTTACAGGTTCAACAGGAAGTGATTATGCGAATAACCGCGTTGTTTTCGAAGAAATTCCAGAACTTTTGGAAGGTGAAACCAAAGAAAAAATTGTTGATCAACGAGACGGCAAAAGCATTGAAGGCAAAGAAGTTCATGCAGAGGATGTGTTGACTTACGAAATTGATACGCAGTATTTGAAGGGTAAGACTGCTTGGAAGGATGTTTTTCTAAAAAAAAAGATTGAATCCTTACGTTAAGCATCTTCCTGGTTCGCTTCGTGCGGTGGATCAAGATGGTAATGAAACAGGGTTAGATGAAAGTTTTTTTACTGGCGAAGTTTTAAATCTTCCGTTTGGCGACTTGACTGAGAAATCTGGGATTAAAAAGATTCGTTTTGAAGCTCGGGTAAATAAAGTGGATATGGATCAAGAGGTAACTGAAAAGTCGGCTTCTGTCGGCAAAAACTTAATAACAAATTCAGACCCCATTGACTTTACGATTGCAAGTAATCGCCCGCCAGTTGTTGAACTGATGGATTCTGGAAAGATTGTTGGACTTGAGACTCCGAATGCACCAAGTATTCGAATTCCGGGAAGTTGGCGCGACCATGACAGCGGTTGGGTAGAACTTTACTACCAAATTGATAATGGAACTCCGCAGAAGTTTCTTGGGAAGCAAGAGAATAATCCAACAAATGTGAACTATAATTTCAATCTATATGTAAAACCTGAAACTTTAGAACTGGGTAAACATCGCGTGAATGTTTATGCGATGGACGCGGAAGGGGCTAAATCGAATGTCGATTATGTCGATCTATTAGTGGAAGGAAGATTGAGTTTTTCTGAGATTTCAGATTTTGAGTTTGGTTTGCAAGAAATCCCAACGGAAAATACGCTTATTTTTGCAAATAAGAATAGGGGTATTACGATTTCAGATACACGAGGAGCTGGAGGCTCATGGTCGCTTAAAGCACGTCTTAAAAAGCCACTTGTTTCAAAAGAAGGAAATCAGCTTAACGGTTTGGTTTTTGTAGATGAAAAAGGGAATTCGCAACCGCTTGATACTGAAAATCTTATTCAAATTAAATCAGGTGAAACAGGTACTGAAAAACTTCAAAAAATTGAATGGAATGAAAAGCAAGGACTTGGCATTGAACTGCTACCTTCTTCTTACGTTGGAGAATATAGTGGAGCGGTTGAATGGGTTCTTGAAGACACGCCTTGAGTAAAGGAAGGTTAAAGATGAAAAAAGTAATAGGTGTAATGATTTTTACTGGTTATCTCTTTTGTTTTTCCTTCGGTAAGTTCTCTTGCGGCGACTAATCAGTTTGAAAGCAGCGGACACATTCGTTTTGTTGAAGGAAATGCTCAAGAAGAAGAAAAAACGATTTCTTCTAAGAGCAAGGAAAGTGATAGGAAAACAAAGTTTGAGAAAATCCCGCAAACGGGCGATCAAGCGAATGAAACTTTTATTGTGCTGACAGGCGCTCTTGCACTGGCAGCTGCATATATACTATTAAAACAAGAAAAGAGGAAAAGAAATGAAAATGAATAAATTAGTAATCGGAACGGTAGCAGCAGCAACACTGCTTACTTTTGGAGCGAAAACAGGATTTGCAGCAGAGGCTGACAATGCAACATCGAAAGCAAACGTCAAACTTCAACAAGGTGAAAAGAAAGATCCAGTTAAACCAATCGAGCCAGGTGAACCAGGCGGAGAAACAGGAAATGTCGGACCGCTTACGATTGATAATGTAACACCATTTAATTTTGGAATGCACGATATTGATTCAGCTACACAAACGTATACGATCTCAGCAAAAAATGCGAATATCCAAGTATCAGACCGTCGCGGAGAAGGCCAAGGATGGATGCTGCAAGTAGGTTTATCTGCTTTTGCTGAAGCGAAAGATAAAGAAAAGGTATTAAAAGGAGCTTCGCTTACAATTCCACAAGGTCAAATGAAAACGACGGCAGGAAATGTTTCTGTAGCACCAAACAACTTTGGAATTAAACTTGAAGCTGACGGCGAAGGAGCTGCTACTTTGATGCAAGCAGATGAAAAAACAGGGATGGGTTCTTGGGCTGATGTGCTAAACAGCGATGAAGTTAAATTGACAGTACCTGCCGGTAACTTTGCAGGTGAATATAATGCAACGCTAAGCTGGAGTCTTGTAGACGCACCAACTAAATAATGTTTAAAAAGGGAGAAAAGAAATTATGAATAAAATTAAATTTGCCACACTTACTTGTGCTTTTGCAGTGACGCTTACAGGAACTGCGCAAACTGCTTTTGCAGCATTAGCTGATTCTGCTGAGTCTAACAATCACATTTCATTTGAAGCGGGGGAAGATCCGACTAAACCACTTAACCCAAGGAACCCTAACGACCCTAAACCGAGTGATCCTGCTGATCCAGAAGATCCAACGAACTCTGGTACTGGGAATGAGGGGCCACTTACTGTCGACTTTGTATCGAATATCGAGTTTGGTACGAAAAAAATCTCGGCTGATACAACGATTTATAATGCAAAAAATGCAGATCCGTTTGTTCAAGTTACTGACACTCGCGGAACTGGTGCAGGATGGACACTGACAGCTAAGGCTTCTGAATTTAAAAGTAAAGATGGTACTGCAATATTAAAGGGTGCTGAACTTTCTTTTACAGATGGCGAACTGAAGACACAAACGGCAAATATTTCGAAGGCACCTAAAGCTTTTGATGTTAAGTTTGATAATACAGATTCAAAAATGATTCTTCGTGCTGATGAAAATACAGGTCGTGGTACATGGCTCGACGTATTTAATGGTAAACAAGGCGATAACCAAAAAGTACAATTGAAAGTTCTTCCAGGAACGGCAGAAGCAAATGTGGATTATACAGCTAAAATCAGTTGGGAATTAACAGACGCACCGATGTAAAAACAGAATGGCAATTAGTCTTGCGAGATTAATTGCCATTTCAAAAAGAAAGGAAATGGACGATGAAATTAAAAACAATGATTGTCGGATTGACGGCAAGTGCAGCTCTTATTTTAGGAATGCCGCTTAACGGTGAAGCAAGTGATATGAAATATAGTGTGAAAGCAAATATTCCAGAGAACCAAGTGGACAAAACGAAGACATATTTTGATTTGCGTGTTAAACCTGGCGCGGTTCAAACAATTTCGCTTACTCTACAAAATAATGCAGCGGAAGAAGCTGTTATTGAAGTAGAACCAAATAGAGCGACAACCAATCGCAACGGGGTAATTAATTACGGGAAATCAATTGACAAAAAAGATAAGACACTTAAGGCAGACTTTGAAGAAATGGTTTCAAAAAAACAAGAAGTCGTGCTAAAACCGAATGAAGAAAAACAAGTGAAATTCACGCTTACAATGCCGAAAGAGGCGTTTAAAGGAACGGTTTTGGGTGGGTTTTATGTGCACAAAAAGGAATCAGATAAGGAAGCAAAGCAAGAAAAAGATGTACAAATTAAAAATGACTATTCTTATATTATCGGCGTAAAGCTGACCGAATCAGATGAAAAGGTGGAACCAAATTTACAGCTTGGTCAAGTCAAACCCGGCTTACAAAATTATCATACAATCGTTTCAGCGAATTTAGAAAATACGGCGGCTACGATTATTTCTGGTATGACGGTGGAATCCAAGGTGTATAAAAAAGGGAAAACGAAGGTTTTGCATGAAGCAAAGGTTGAAAATCAAATGATGGCACCGAACTCGAACTATGATTTGCCGATTTCGTGGAACGATCAGGTTCTTGAACCAGGGAAATATACGTTAGAGCTGAAGGCGCAAGATATGGATGGGCATAAGTGGAAGTTCACAAAGGATTTCGAAATTCGGAATCATGACAAAAAATATAATGATGAAGCTGTCGGTTTGGAAGAGGGAAATGATTTAGTTCAAAATAGTGTGGTTGCGGCATTATTTACTGTCTTAATTGCTTTATTGATCTTTGCATTTGAACGCTATCGCAGAAAAAGACAATAAGAGAAAATAGAAAGAAGCGCGAACCTCGTTCGTGCTTCTTTCTATTTGGACAGGTTTATATAAATCTTTCTGCTATCGGTATGATTTTTTCTTTATAATTGAAAATATCAGTTACGCTCACGATTTCAATTTCGGTCTTTTCCTCGTCATTTAAAATAATGAATTTTCTTGTATTGTTAACATAAAGCCGTAAAATCCATCTGCGGATATTATTGTCAATGATAATGTTGAAATAAGACTTGTTATCACGATAAAAAATCCGCTCTAGATCTATCGTGTTTTTTAAAATGAGTTTTGTTGTAGCAAAGGCTTCAATTTCTTCCTCAGTAGTAACAATTTGTTGCTCATCTTCCACATGAACAACACTTTCTTCTTCTTTACTAGAGGTTACAGATGAATTAAGCGCGGCGGTTAGCTTGCTGTTAACTTGTTCAGAGATAAATTGGCGAAAGCCTCGCTTAACTACAGGAGTAAATTTATCAATAACAGTTTTAGTTTTACTTCCTTCATAAATTTCAGTAATGACAAATTTTACAAACTCTTCACTGGGATCGTTTAATTGAATGGTTAAAAATTCTTTAATGAAGCCCAAGTATTTAAGGTCTGAAGCAGCTTTAGAAATATTGTTTAAGTCAAAGTTTATTTTGTGAAATTTAAAAATTTCAGTAGCTTGTCCATCTTTAAGTTCTGTTAAGTGAAATGAAAAGAAGGGAGTGCTATCCATTTTGTTCGGCTCATCAAGGTCAGTGTAAAATCGGTATTCATTACCGTTAGTGAGGATTCCAATTTTAGCTGAAGTTGTTCCAAAGTATCTAAACAGTTGTGAGTCATGCTTATTTAGCCGTTCAGTGATTGATTTAGCTTCGACTAGTATAAGAGGACACCCATCTTCAAGAACAGCATAATCAACTTTTTCTCCTTTTTTAATACCAACATCTGCAGTAAATTCTGGTGAAAATTCTAGTGGATTAAAAATGTCATAACCAAGAACTTGAAAAAAAGGCATGATTAAAGATGTTTTGGTGGCTTCTTCGGTTGTAATGTTTTCTGTTAGTTGCTCAACTCGGTTACTAAGAGTTTTCAATGATTTCGAAAATTGTTCAAATTCCATGATGTTCATCTCCCGTTTTTGAAATATGTATTAATATTGATAAATTCACGCTTTTCAGTCGATAGATCAAATCATTTGCTTGATGTTCTCGCTTTTCTATTACTTATGGGACCCAACAATAGAATCCTTAAAAAGGGGACTGCTTTTTTTTTATTTCTGCCGATGACAGTCTTTTTGCGTCCTCCTTTCGGTCTAACTGTGCAGTAAACGACTCTTCTTTGTTAGCATTAATACTTCTAATATTTCTATCTAACAAAAAATCAGTCGATACCTGAAAATGATCAGCAATCTTGGTTAGGGTAGCAAAATCCGGTTCTCTTCTGCCGATTTCATAATTTGCTAGTGTGTTACGTGTGACTCCAATTTTTTCAGCTAGTTGTTTCTGAGTAAGATTTTCGATTTTCCGAAGATTTTTTATCTTATTTGCAAACAAAATCATTCACTCCTCTCTTCATCCTCATTTTAAGTGACAATGAGTCACTTATCAATCTAAAAATGTGAGGTTGACGAAAAGTCACATAAACAGAACTTGAAACTGAAAAATATGAATGTAAAAGGGTAAATAAAAAAGATGTAAAATAGATAAATTATTTTTACATCTTCTCAAATAAATAATTTCTAACTAACTCCCATAATAATCATATCGTCTTTTATCGTATTTACTATTATTCAACACAGCCCCAATTGCACGAACGCCTGAATCAGCTAGGAAGTTGCGCGCTTGAATGAAATCGTCTTCCATCGTTTTGCCGCTATTCACAACGAGGATACCTAGATCAGATAATGCTGCGTAAATTCGAGCATCTGTGAAAATTGTGATTGGGGGACAGTCAAAGATAATCATTTCATAGCGTGTCAGTGCATCTTGAATCAGGCCGCTTAGATCGTGTGTTTTAATCAGTTCAAGCGGGTTTGGCGGAATCACTCCAGTTGGAATCAAGTCAAGATAGTCATCAAGCGGCTGAGCTGCCTCTTCAAAAGTTGCATCGCCGATTAAATAGTTGGAAAGCCCTTTGGATGTTGTAGCATAGTTTTCACGCGACAGTTTCGGTGAATAAAAATCTGTATCCACCAAAAGAGTTTTTTGCTTAAACTGAGCATAAGTAGACGCGAAATTTGAACTGAAAAAGGTTTTGCCTTCTCCTTTACTAGCAGAAGTGACAGTTATTGTCTGCACGTTTTGACCATTTGCACGCATGAACTGGATATTGGTTTGGATGGAACTGAATTTTTCATTTGCAACTTCATTACTTTGAATGATGGACGATTTCTTGCTACGCTGTAATTTCATGAGTTTTCTCCTCTAGCTTTAACATGTACTTCTTCAATCCGAGGAATATCGCCGATGTATGTGACGCCAAGGTCAATAAGCTGTTCTTTCGTTTTTATGCTCCGGTCTTTCATGCAGAGGATAAGCAAAGAAATAAATGAAAACAGTAAAGTAATCAAGAAGACTAAGATATAGTTCGTGAAGCCAAGTTTTACTTTGGCCGTAGTCGGCTGATCAAGAATGGTAGCTGTATTATTTGGAAACAATGCCGGAAAATCCTTTTGAATAACCGTGATGTAAGCTTGGCTGATTTTGTCGGCTTCTTTTTTATCTGTCGTTTCATAAGTGAAATGGAAGGCAAGTGAGTTTGTATCAGAAGTCACCGTAAGCTTTTTCGCAATGGCTTCAGTTGTTAATTGAACGTTTGCTTCATTTTTAACATCCGACAAAATTTTTTCACTTGTTAAAACAGAAGAATACGTGTTTAAAAGTTGAATATTGCTTTGGACTTCACTTTGCGAACTAGCAGTATTTGAATTTTCCTTGTTACTGAGGAGTATGCCAAAGTTTGCTTGATATTTTGTGTCCGCTATAAAATTTTGATAGATATAAACACATGCCTGACCAAGCAAAATAAGCGCCAGAATCCAAATTATTTTTTGCTTAAACATTGTCCAAATATTTACGATCGTTTAAATTTTTTATATTCATTTTTTCCACCTATCATTTGTAAGATCTTATGAGGCCATGGGCAACAATAACAGTTTAGCAGGATTACTCGATGCGAATAAACCCTCGTTCTTTACTTTGAAGCAGGCTTTTCCATCTTTTTAGAGGTTTTATTAGTTTAATTTTTTGAAAATTAAACATAAATAACAGCCTAAAAAGTCATCAATGACAGTATACCATGAAAAAAAATTTGCTTCTACTTTTTTTTGAAAAAGGTATACTGAAAAAAACAATTAATTTAGAGGCAGTGGGAGATACGTTTGAGAAAACAAAAGTTTTTTAAAACAGAAAAAACCGGAACTCTGAGAAGAAATAGAGATCCGGTTTTTCTGCAGCTATTTATGTTTTTTTTTGTTCATCGAGCTCTGCGAAAATAAGTACGATCAAGACGAGGGCGATGAGGAGCCCCCAAAGTATCGTGGACATATCTTTCACTCCCGAGTGTGGTTGTTTTTAGTCGTCTGTCATGTGCCCCTTGCTTTTCTTGTAGAAGTAAATCGGTAAACCGATTGCTGTAAGAAGCAGGCCAACACCGGCATTAAGCGGTTGCGTAAATAGCGTATTGAGTACAATGAAAACCCCGCCGAGAATCGCGATAAGCGGAATGATCGGATAAAGTGGTACTTTATACGGACGAACAAGTTCCGGCTCGCGTTTTCTGAGAATAAAGACAGCGATAAAGATCATCGTGTAGAAAATCCAAATTACGAAGATCAACATGTCGGTCAACTGGTTGAATTGTCCAGAGAAGATCATGATAATCGAGATAATTAAAATAACGATTCCGCTGTTATAAGGAACGGCAGTTTTTCCAAGTTTGCGGAACCAACCGCTGAATGGAAGTTGATTTTGCAGTGACATTGCGTAAGGAATACGAATACCAGTCATCGTATATCCATTGATTGTTCCGAATACAGAAATTAAGATACCGATTGTAATTAATTTACCACCGATGGAACCGAAGATCACACTTGCAACATCAGCAGCTGGTGTTGCAGTTGCAGCAAGAGCCGCAGCTGGCATAACCATTAGATAAGCAATGTTAATTAAAAGATAAACGCCCATTACGATTGACAAACCAAGCACGATTGCTTTTGGTAAGTCTTTTTTAGGGTTTTTCATTTCGCCGGCAATATTTCCAACGTGAATCCAGCCGTCATAGGCGAACATTGTTGCAACTAGTCCTGAACCAAGGCTTGTTAGAAACGGATGATCTTCAACGCTCATTGGGAACAAGCGGAAAGCAACATCTCCTTGGTGGAATAAACCGAAAACAATAATAAGTGCTAAAGGAATAAGTTTACAAACGGTTGTAATTGCTTGGAATGATCCGGCAGCTTTTGCCCCAAGGAAGTTCATCAGCATGATGAATACTGCTGCAGCAATTGCAACTGGGATAATCACTGCGTCGCTTGTACCGAATAAGTTTGCGACTTGCGTTCCGAAGATGATCGAAAGCGCTGCGATGTTAGCTGGGAAATAAATAACGGTTTGCGCCCAGCCAAGCATGTATGAAGCTAATTTGCCATAGGTTTTGCGAAGATAAACAATCATGCCACCAGTTTCTGGGATAGCTGCTGATAGTTCTGCTGCTGTCAGTCCGCCGCAAATCGTGATGACGCCCCCAAGAACCCATGCGAGGAGACCAAGGCCGGCAGTTCCTGTTGCAGAGAAGACGGCTTCGGGTTTAAAGAATACCCCCGAGCCGATAACCGTTCCGATAACGACGGTTAAGGCAGTGAAAAAGCCAATCTCTTTTTTCAATTTTTGATTTTCCATGTTTTTCCCCTTACTGCCCAGAAAGGAAGAACAAATTTGTTCACCCTTTCTAGACCCTTTTTTGTTGATTCAAAATGCTGTTTCAAAAAACAAATTATTTAGCTACACTTTTATTTTCCAGTTTTTCTGCTAATTTAGCAAGCATGTCTTTTGTCATTTTATCTAGGTCATATTGAGGATCGAAGTCCCATTCTTCTTTCGCACAAGTCACATCAAGTGAATCTGGCCAAGAGTCGGCAATGGCTTGACGAACAGGGTCAACATCATAGGACATCGTGAAGTCAGGAATTTCTTTTTGAATGGATGCTGCGATTTGTTCAGGGTCAAAACTCATAGCTGTAATATTGAAGGCGTTACGGTGTACAAGACGCTTTGGATCAGCTTCGAGCAGCTTAACAATCGCATCAATCGCATCTGGCATATACATCATATCCATATAAGTGCCTTTACCAATAAACGAATCATAATGTTTATTTTTTAATGCTTCATAATAAATATCCACTGCATAGTCCGTTGTTCCTCCGCCAGGTAAAGTTGTGTAGGAAATTAGACCTGGGAAACGAACGCCTCGCGTATCGACACCAAACTTCGTGAAATAATAGTCACATAGAAGTTCTCCGGCCACTTTTGTGACACCGTACATCGTTGTTGGACGTTGAAGTGTATCTTGCGGTGTGTTTTTTGCAGGAGTTCCAGGACCAAATGATCCGATTGAGCTTGGAGTGAAGAATTTCAAATTAAGTTCGCGAGCCACTTCAAGGGCATTAACAAGACCACCCATGTTGAGGTCCCAAGCCAGTTGTGGCTTAGCTTCGGCAACAGCAGAAAGAAGTGCAGCCAAGTGAATTAACGTATCTACTTCATGTTTTTTAGCGAGATCGAGCATTTTTTTCTTTATCCATTACATCTAAAATTTCGAATAAGCCTTCATCGCAAACAGGTCCATCTACATGACGAATATCTGTAGCAATTACGTTGTCGACACCATAATCTTTGCGAAGACGCATTGTGAGTTCAGAACCAATTTGACCTAAGCAGCCAGTAATAAGAATTTTTTTCATTAGAAAACCCTCCATAAAATGAATTAGTTTCGTTCGCTTTTTTTTTGTTTCCATGATAGAATAGAAGTATTAATAATTTCTTGAGCGGCTGAACTCATTTTTGCGGATGAGCGTTCAGCCCGCTTTTTTTTATGCCAAAATCAGCTGATCACGTTTAGTTCTTTGCCGACTTTTTCATACACTTTAAGTACTTCATCAAGCATTTCCTTCGTGTGCACGGCTGTTGGCATGTTGCGGACACGCCCAGTTCCTTTAGGCACAGTAGGGAAGACGATTGATTTTGCATAAACGCCTTCTTCGAGTAAACGACGCGAGAATTTTTGTGTTAAGTTTTCGTCGCCGATGATACAAGGTGTGATCGGTGTTTCTGAATGACCAATATCGAATCCTAGATCTTTAAGACCCGCTTTTAAGTAGGTTCCGTTTTCCCAAAGTTTTTCAATGGTTTCCGGATGACTGTCCATCACATCAATTGCTTCAATACAAGCAGCGGCTGCGCCTGGAGTTAAGGAAGTCGAGAATAAGAACGGCCGAGCACGTACTTTCAACCAATCAATTAATTCCTGTGAACCGGCTACATATCCACCAACTACGCCGATTGCTTTTGATAACGTCCCGATTTGGAAATCAATTCTATCGGACAAGCCAAAATGTTTCACTGTTCCGGCTCCTTTACCCATAACGCCAGAACCGTGCGCATCATCGACATAAGTAATTAAACCGAATTCCTCTGCAATTTCCACAATCTCAGGAATTTTTGCTACATCGCCGTCCATCGAGAAAACGCCGTCGCAAATGTACATTACTTTTTCATATTCGCCGCTCGTTGTAGCTTCTTTTGCAAGTTCGCGAAGGTGATCCATATCTTGATGGCGCGCACGGATAATCTTAGCACCTGATAAGCGACAGCCGTCGATGATTGATGCGTGATTCAGTTCATCTGAAATAATGGCATCTTTTTTTGTCATAACGGCTGAGATTGCGCCCATGTTACAGTTGAATCCAGATTGGAAAGCAATCGCTGCTTCCGTGTGCTTGAATTCAGCAATGCGTTTTTCAAGCTCATCGTGGATTTTCATTGTGCCGTTAATCGTACGAACAGCTCCTGCACCAACACCGTATTCTTCAGTGGCTTGGATACTTTTGGCTTTTAAGCGGGCATCATTTGAAAAGCCAAGATAGTTATTTGATGAAAGGTTAATCAAAGTTTGACCGTTAATCTTGATTTTTGGACCATTTGGACCTTCGATTGAATCGATGACATTATAGAGACCTTGTTCACGAAGCGCCTCTAATTGCGGTTGTAAAAATTCATGTAAAACTTTGCTGGACATAATGTTGATTCCTCCTAAAAGTTTTTATATTATCACGCGTCAATGCGCGGTAATGACAAGGTTAAGGTAAAAATGGATAGCCGTTTTCGCTGTAAGGATTTTTCTGCGCAAGAAATTCACGCAAGCTGATGGCAAAAAGCGACTCGATTTTCTTTTTATCGCCCGATTCGGCGAGTAAAATTAGTGCATCGTCTTCTGTCAGAACATTGAGCAGATAAGTGACAATTTCGAGCTCTTCCGCACTGAGTTCATAGGGAAGCAAGATGACCATGACCGTTGAAACACCGGTTTTGATACCTGCTTCGATTTGGAAGTCGATCAAATGCGTCAAAGTGAAAATATGCGCTGAAGCATGATCCACATTCTCATTCACAACAAAAATGCCGGTACTCGTTCCGCCAAGAATCATTTTCTGCTTGGCTTCAAGGGCATCAAGTTTCTGAAATAAACCTTCCGTTTCGATTCCCCTGTGCTTCTCTGCGATTTGCTGACTGAAGTTGCGCAAGTTATCTTCCACGTTACGCGTCATTCCGCTAGCTCCTTCAATCGAAAGCGATTCGAGGAATGAAATGACGAGGCCGTAATAAAAGTGTGCATTTTTCAAATCCGAAACCGTTTTGGAAAGATCAAGATCGAACTGGCTTGTGAGCGAAAGCGGATTGCTTTTTTCTGCACTGACTTTTTTCTCAAGTTTTTGCTCGATTGACGCAATTTCTTCATCGGAGATAAAGATGCTAATCCATTCGTAATCAAATCCAAAATCACTAAGTTCCGTTGTGGAGAGGATGATGTCGTACTTGGCGAAATCAGTTTCCTTAACGAGTTCGAGTGGCGTAACAAATTTGATTTTCGTAAGCTTCGGCAGTTGCTTTTTAAATTTCGCTTTTAACCAAGTGCTGACCCCATTACTACGAGAAGTAACGACCAGTGCGCTGTAGGGACGTAAATTTTCTGACTGAATCACGGCGGCTTCGAAGTGAAGCACAATAAAGCCGGTCTCTTCCTCAGGAAGCTTTTCAAATGGATAAAGCTCGGAAGCAATGCGGTGAACCGTGTCAAACAGTGTGCCAAATTCATTTCGGATTAGTGCGAGCAGCGGATTGCTGAGCGGCATGTTTTTCTTCAGCCGAATCAGCGAATACTGGATGTGCTCGGTTAAGCCTTTCAGCAAGGTAAGCTGTGAAAGTGGCAAGTCCATTTCTTTGGTCACGCGTGTTATGAGCTTTTTTGCAATCCGAATAGCTTGTACTTTTTCGTTGCGATAAAAAACCGCTTCGCCAGTTTGAATTTCTGATTCTAAAATTTGCATCGTCATTTCTGTTATTTCAGTTTCAGGAATTTTCACTTCTGGAACAACATCTTGCAAGATTCGCGCGGCAATATCATATTCAGGATAATCTTGAAGAAAAATTGGATTGTCGCTTTTTTTGGCGATAAATTCGCAAGCCGCAATTTGTTTCATTGCAAGTAAAAGATAAAGTAGCAGATGAACGTAAGAATCATTTTTGATTTCATAAGACAGCTTTTTCATCCAGCGAGTGAGCGCGTAATCAGCATCAGCGACTTCTGATAAGTCGATAAAGTCGCTTAGAAAAGGGAAGTCTTGTAGCAGTTCTTCACTGTTTCCCGGTTGACTGAAAAACTTTTGCAGCTTAATTTTCGGAACGGATGAAAGAATTAGCTCGCGAATTAGTTCGCGTCTCGCTGCTGTTGTAGCCTCAAGCACGACACCGATACCGCGTTTTCTTTGAATCAGAATTTTCCCATTCCAATCTTCTTCCAACTTAGAAAGATCATTGCTGATTGTCGCAACTGTAACCGCTAATTCATTTGCAAGTGAAATCAATTTGACGGGTTCTGTATTCCGAAGCAGAATTTGTAAAAGGTGCTGCTTTCGTTCAAAGGGAGTAAATTCTTGGCTGACGAGATCAAGTAGTGAATGCATCATGGTTTCACGGTTTAAATCTGAACCAACAATTGAAAGCTTGCCGCCTTTTTTATCGAGCGACAAATCAAATTGTGTCAAAATCTGTTTCACTTCTTCTAGATCGCGCCTTACCGTGCGTTCACTGACATTGAGCTGGCTGGCAAGTTCTGGAACCGTAAGTTCCTGTTTGGTTGGAAGTATTTTTTCCAATATAATGCGAGATCGTGCAGAGAGATACATAGAATTTCTTCCTTTCTAAAAACGTCAGCCATTTCTAGTGATTAAAGGAGCAATACATACAGTTTTTTACGTTTTTCTTAAACTGCTTTGATCTACACCTTAATAGTATGACTGCGCTTACAAATAAGCAATATAAACAAATGTTCAATTTGTCCAAAAAAATTTGACAAAAATGGACAAAACTATGTGAAGAAACGAAAAGTCGATTTTCAAATAAAGGCTAATCCATTTAGCTGCAATGGTTCAGTCGTGCTAAGCAATCAAAGTTTGTGAAAACATTCTCAAACTTTAACAAAACAATAGATAGCCAAATGGAACAAAAAAATAGTTCTACTCTAGTATAACTGATCTTGTTTCAAAAATGTTTGAATTCAAATAAAAGAAGGTACTGTGGGAAGTAGTGAATAAAATGACAGTTTTGTTCTTAAATGGTATAAATTGTTGTAGGTTTCTTTCGAAACGTGTAAGATGGTGATCTGCGAATAAAAGGAAAAGAGGAATCAAAATGGCTTATAAAGTAGATTTCAAAACAGTATCAGAAGAAGGCTTGGAGAGTTCGCCATTTAAGAGTGCGCTTGCAGGGCTACGCGCCAATGAAGCACGTTATTTTTGGAACAAATACAAACATGAATTTATCACAGTTCCAGCAAGTGAGGATTCGGATACACTAAACTGGATTGAAACGATTCTAAAAGAGCGCGATATGATTTTTCCTTACAAAGCGCTTGAAGTATCCAGTTTTGAAGTAGAGGGAATCAAAATGGCTTACGTTTTTTATGAAAACGGTTTGTCGGTTAATGTGATGTATAGTATAGAGGACAGCGGCAAACGAGCAGTTGGCTTTAAACTTTCAGAAGGAATGGAGATTCCGCCAGAGTTTGAAGGAAAGTTCAAGTTTGCTCGGCAAAAATCAAAACTTGCCGGTGAAATACGCGGTTCTTTCTTCGTCATCAAAGGAAGCTATCTTTAACCAAAAGTTGAAACGCGCCGAGTTTACTCGGCGCGTTTCAATTCTCTTTTGTACTTTTTAATTTTTTTTTATAGCCCAATCATAGTGACTTGATGTGCTGGAGATAAAATAGGCACCGAGCGAAGTCGAATTCGTCCACTTATAATACTTTTTGGTGAATAATTCTTCATCACTGTGTGAGTTGATTAGCTCCATGATCCGCTTATGGCTATTTCGTAACCGCTCCTTTGCTTCCGGAAGCTCGACATCTTGATAGGCTTTCCAAATCTCAAGGTTTAGTGCTGGAAGTGTCTGGAAAGTATAGCCTGCTTTGGGGATAGCTGGCTTTTCACCGCGCATTCCGACCTCGTACCAAGTTTCCATCATGTTGTGCCATTCGTGTAGGTGAATCAAAACATCGCGAATATTTTTGTCACGGTCATCAAATGGAAAGCTACCATTTTGCTGCTCAAGCGGCATCGATTCGACGAGAGTCGTTAGGGCGTCCCAATTTTTCCCACTTAAATCTAAAAGGTCTTGTTTGTTCGTTGGTCTTGCCATCTGTATCACTCCTTTAGTCTAGTATAAAGGCTGACACAGGGGAGAGTCAACTTTCTTCCATATAGAGAATTTCAAATAAGTGACCATTAATATCATAAAAACTGCGATTGTACATGCCATATTGATCCATCGGAGGGACGGCTTCACTCGCTCCGGCAGCAATCGCTTTACTGTATATCTCGTCTACTTCTTCTCTTGATGCGGCTAATAATGTGAGAATTGCCGACGTTTCATTTTGAAAATTCCCAATCGGCTTTTTCGTGAATTGTTTCATGAAATCCTGAACGAGTAACATTACAAAAATGTGATCACTTACGATCATACAAGTGGCGTTTTCATCTGTATATTTCGGATTAAATTCGAATCCAAGTGCGGTGAAAAATTCAACCGTTTTATCTAAGTCTTGAACAGGTAAGTTTACAAAAATCATTTCAGAACGTCTTGCCATATTACTTCGCCTCCAATTTAAAAGCCCAAACAGTAAAGTTGCGTCTGCTTGGGCAATTTTAGTTTACTCTTAATCAAGAATTTTACGATGGAACTGTTGTTTCACATCTTTCGGCGGCTGCGGCTTCTTTTGATTTTGCTCGGTAAATGATCTTTCGTGTTCGCTTTGCCTAATAACATCTTTAATGTCCGGCTTTTTCAAGTTGGGTTTTAATTCTGTCATGGTTTAAAATCCTCCTTAAAAGAACAAGTTATTTCTTTTTTACCCAAATGGAAGACTTCAAAACCTAACAATAATTGACTTTTTTTTCAGTAAACGAGAATAAAGATTCAATCTTAAAAAACATGTGTAAACTATCTTGCAAACGGTTTCGCTGTATAATATAATGAGGATGGGAAGCATGAAGGATTGTTACTGTTCGGCAGGCAAAACCTGAGTTAATTCGAGAGCTGTTTTTGGGATGGACAGTTTTGGAATTAATTTAGGTTTTTTTCTTTTGAAAGGATGGGGAAAACCCAATGAAAATCAAAAAGGTACTCAACAATAATGTGATACTAGCAGAAAATGAAAACGCTCAAGAAGTTGTTGTAATGGGGAAAGGTATTGCTTTTCAAAAGAAAGCTGGTGACGAAGTTGAGGAGGGGAAAATCGAAAAGACATTTGTAATGCGTTCAGATGAACTTTCTTCCAAATTAACGGAACTATTAAGCGAGATTTCACCAGAAACATTTCGAGCGGCTGATGATATTGTTCAGTTTGCGAAAGGGAGCTTAGATGCTGAGCTGAGCGACAATATTTACATTACGCTGACAGACCATATCAATTTCGCGATTTCTCGCTATGAGCAGGGAATTAATATGAAAAATGCCTTGCTGTTTGAAATCAAGCGTTTCTATCCGCAAGAATATCGAATCGGGCTAAAGGCGCTTGGGATCATTCAAGAACGTCTTGGCGTACTGCTTGGCGAAGATGAAGCGGGTTTTATTACCCTTCACATTGTGAACTCACGCCAAGATGGGCAACAAATGCGGACTACTTTTCAAATGACACGCATTGTACAGGATATCTTAAACATCGTGACGTATCATTATGGAATGGTTTTAGATGAAACTTCGCTGAATTATACGCGTTTTGTGACACATTTGCAGTACTTTGCTCAGCGAATGCTGATAGATGAAATTGTGGATTCAGGCGATGATTTTTTGTATGAACAAGTGCAGCTCAAATACCCAGAAGCATTTAAGTGTGTACTTAAAATAGATATGTATTTGCAAAAGACGCATCAAGCACAGTTAACACGTGATGAACAAGTTTATTTGACGATTCATATTTACCGAGTGACAAGTTAGCGGAGTTGTTTCATGCAAATTGATAAGACTTTTAAGAAGCGACAAGTTTCACGTGAATAATCGAAACTTGTCGTTTTTACCTTAGTACACTGCGATAAGATAAAGAGTTTGATAGGATTCTGTTGGCGAATCAAGTAACAAATACAAGTTTAATTTACTGAAAAATTCACTAAATAGACACATGTTAACATCTAAATTGATGATATACTTAATGTGAAAAGCTCTACAAAGAAAAAAGTCGAGACGACGAGGTTGCCCAGATAAGTAAAAATGAGTCTAGCAGAGTTTTGTGATAGAGCATAAACTTACGTATAAAGAAGTCAAGAAAATGAATGTTTGCCAGCGCAATTGTAGGAATAGCTAAGAAGTAAACAGAAGGGGAAGTTATTTGAGTACTTTGATGATCAATTTAATTAGCTGAAACTAAAAGTAACGGATTTTGTACATATGATAAATCAATTGAAGGTAACCATGGTTTTAGTGGTGGGGGAGATTAAGTTTTGTTGCAAAAGTTTGTATTAAAATATAAATTAACGCTTTAATAAAGGGTTGGTTTGTAATAGAGGTGATATTGTTGGGAAATGGAATTACTAGTCAAGTTGATATTGCAGAGCAGTCAGCGGCTCTTTTTGAAAACAGTCTTTCTAGTTTGACGAAAAATGAAACTGCTCAAATTGATCATAGCACAACACTTCAAGGGAATAAAAAAGCACAAACTTATATTTTGGACGAAGAACGGGTAGTTGAACTTTTTGTATCGGCGATGAAGAAAGATATTGCTAACATTAACCGAGTTGCTTGCGAATTTGAAGCAATAGATCAAAAAATTGGAGAGGCTTTTGTGTCACCAAAATTGTAAACGGAGCAGGAGGAAACATAATGGGATTGGACCTGCATTTTGAAAAACTTCAAAACCTGAAAAAAATAGAAGAAGATCTGTTGGAACAAGAAAGTACAAATAAACGATCTGAAGAAGCTTTTGAGGAACTAATATATCAACAAAGACGTATTTTTCTAGAAATGAAAGAAATTTGGAAAACGGGGTCGATGGCTTTGTTTATAGCTGATAATGAAATCAGTTTGCAACGACAGCAGAACCGAATGTTCGAGGCTTGGGATATTGAAAGAGAGCAAGGGAGCCGTCAAAAAGCGAGTTGTATAGAAAAGCAGGAAATGCTTTTGCGACAAGTAAAAGAAGGAGAGAGTTAATCGATGAGTGTGAACATGTTCATAGGAAAATCAAATGGTCAAGCAGATTCGGTAAGCAGTATCTGTCAGTCGCACATTCAAGGGATGCAACTTGTTAAATCAGCAATTCGACATTTTTCTGGTGAACCCTCATTAAAAGGGAAAACGTATGATTCAGCCAAAGAATATTTTAAAATGGTGTATTTGCCTCTTGCTGAAGGTATAATTTTAGTCGCCAAACACTTAGAACAATCAGTGAAAATGATTCCGCAAGATTATCAAGTTGATGTTGACAGCAACTCTTTACAAGAGGATGTTCTTCGAAGTCAAATTAATCAATTAGAAGCGTTAGCAGGAAGAGTTGAAGAGTTAGTGACTCCTGATGGAAACGACGCTTTAGGAATTGGGAAGAAACAAATGGCAGAGTTGTTCCGTTCTAGTGCTCAAGCGAGTCAAGAAAAATTGACGAAGCTGCTAAATTATGATGTAAAGTCTGCTCAGTTTTTTACTGATTTGGAAAATCTATTAGCAGATGTGGAGGCAGGGTTAAACGCAGCTTCAAGCGGAAAGGGCTTTAATAGTCAGACTGGAACTTTTAGTATAGATGCTTTTGAGATGGATTGGTCGAAACGATTATTAAAACAAGCAAATGAGGAGAGCAAAGCAGAGTTAGAAGGGCTTTTGAACAAATATCCAGATATTAGCGAGCAAGAATTAAATGAAATTTTAAATATAATGAGGAATAATCCAGATTTGACTGTTTCAGTAGCTTTGGGGAATAAAATTTTAAATATATTTGAAGGCTTTGGAAGTGAAATTGGGCAGGCTCTTCAAACAGCGGGTGGTTTCCTAGGGACAGTTGGGAATTACATTAAAAATGAAATTCGACTAGAAGATATTTTGATTTCTAGTGCGGAAGCATTCGGAATGGGTTTGGTTCGTTTTGGCGGTCAATTTGGTAGTGCATTCGGACCCGCTGGAGCAAATAGTTTTGTGATGATGTCGCCTCGAGGTGTGACCATTAGCAATGCAGGACGAGGTTTCATAAAATATGCGAAAGGTGCTGGATGGGCAGTTGCTGGTGTAACTACTGTTTGGGGGATCTATGATGATATTTCAAATAATGATAAAACTGTTGGCGAAGCGATTACACACAATGTGGTTTCGACTGGTGCTACAATGGGAGGAGCCTTTCTTGTAGGAGCAATGGTCAGTACAAATCCAATTGGTTGGGGTTTTGCGGCAGGTGTTGCAATTGGAGCTGGGTTTAGCTGGGCATATGACAATAATTTTCTTGGACTGCAAGATAAGCTTGATTGGGTTGGCGGAAAAATTGATGACGGCATAGATTGGGCAGGAAGTAAAATTAATGATGGGGTTGATTTTGTAAGCGATAAATTAGATGATGTTGGTGAAGCAGTTTCAGGAGTGTTAGATTTTATTAATCCATTTAATTAAAAGAGGTGTGAGCAGTTATTATTAATCTAAAGAATAGCCGTTACAAATTAGTCAATCAGCTGGGGAAAAGCTATATACTAGATATGGATTCAAATAAGTGGTTGTGGTTTTGTCCTGCCTTCAGATGGATTTTATTTCGTATTCAAGTTTATGGCCTTGGACAAAGAGGTGACGAGCTGTTAGAACAGTTGCGTCCTCAAAAGACATTTAATTCTGGAGTGCTCATTTTTATCTTTACTGGATGTGTGGTCGTCTTTGCCAACTTGTTTAGTTATTTGATGGAACAATTTGTTTGGAACGGCTTAGCGGTTACTGAGCGGAGTGTAATTGTAATTTTTCTTTTCATAGCTGCGATAGCTTATAAGATCTATATAAGTCTCCGGAGCAAGGCTAATCTAGAACGAGAACTTGGGTGCTCGCTTGGTTCAAAACAAGTGGTTATTAAACTTGAAAAAAAGCAGTCTATTAAGTACGTTGCTCAAGTACTCTTGATTCAGCTGATTATGTATGGTTTGCTTTTGTTATTTACATACATTTGTCTTGTTCAACCAAGTGTTTTTTTCGTATATGCTCTTGTTGTTTTAGTCTTTATTTTTTCTTGTTTTTTCACACGGTTATAAAAGCACCGCCTATTCAGATAATCAAAGGAGGAATGTAAATGTTGCCCGTCGGTTCCATTGTTTATTTAAAAGAAGGTAAAGTGAAAATTATTATTATGAACCGCTATCCGCTGATTGATCAAAATCAGAAAAAGGTGTACTTTGATTACAGTGGCAGTGTCTATCCAGAAGGATTAGACCCAAAGAGAATCATTTACTTCAATCAATCCAATATTGATCAAGTGGTGTTTGAAGGCTATAAAAATGAAGAAGAGGAACGATATCAGACCATACTAGCGGATTTAATACAGAAGAATCAGTATGCACAAGGAAAAGTTAGAGAATAGAACAAATAAGAAAGCCTAGATAAGCTCCATTTAAAAACTCGCCAACAAGAGAATAACTCTTGTTGGCGAGTTTTTTATTTTTAAGCGAATAAATCAGCTAATGCTGCATCAGCGACAGATTTTGCCGCAATCAGCAAAGCATCTTCATCGATATCAAATTTTGGATGGTGATTGAAATAGGGATTTTCAACACCTTTAGGAGCAGCTCCGATGTAGAAGAAACAGCCGGGGATTTTTTCAAGGTAATAAGCAAAGTCTTCGGAACCGGAAAGCTGATCGAATTCGGTTACGGAAGTGAGGTAGTCGCCCACACCTTTTTCTTCAAGTACTTCTCTGATTTGTTCTGTGATTTTTTCATCGTTATAAAGTGGCGGATAGTCACGAATTAAATCGAGTTCACAAGTAACGCCGAATGTGGTTTCAATGCCGCTTGCGATCAAACGAATTTTTTGATCAATTTTATCTGCGACTTCATTTGTCATGTAACGGATATCGCCTTCAAGCGTAACATGGTCTTTGATGACATTAAATTGTCCTTTGCCATCGAAAGAGCCAATCGTGACCACGCCCATATCAAATGGATTTAAAGAACGTGAAACAACGGTTTGGATTGCCGAGACAAACTGGGATGCTGCCACAATTGCGTCGTTTGCCATGTGCGGTGAGGAGCCATGACCGCCTCGTCCTTGAACGCGCAGTTTGAAGTAGCTGCGACCAGCCATTGCGTATCCGGATCTATAGGCAACTTCTCCTGTTTTTTTGAAAGGGAAGAAGTGGATACCGTAAATATGTTCAACATCATCAAGCAAGCCTGATTCGACAATGCTCTTTGCACCGCCTGGAGGAGTTTCCTCAGCATGTTGATGGACAATTTTAATCGTACCTTGTAGTTCACTTTTTAGTTCGATGAGACAATCGGCAAGAATGAGCAAGTAAGCCGTATGTCCGTCGTGGCCGCAGGCATGCATCACCCCACGTTCTTTAGAAGCAAACGGAAGGCCAGTTTCTTCTTCGATCGGAAGAGCGTCAAAATCGGCACGTAAAGCAATGGTTTTACCAGGTTTTTCACCTTCAATCGTGATGATAATTCCGTGGCCGTTTCCTACTTCGCGGTCAATTTTTACCGGTTTTCCTTCGTAAAAGTCTAAAATATATTGTGCGGTTTTATCTTCTTTAAAAGAAAGTTCAGGATGACTATGAAGATGACGCCGAATAGCTACCATTTCATCTTGACGTTCTTCAAGCATTTTCATTAATTTTTCACGCATTTTGAACAACTCCTTGTTTTTATTCATTAGCCTGTAGTTTCTGAGCAACTTTTTGGGTACGTGGAGTCATAAAGACGACCGCAAGGAATGAAAGTACACAGAAAGCTACGTTTGTTAGAAGTCCGACCATTGCTGCGATCTCAACATTTCCGCTCGCCGCGATGACGCCATAAACGGTTGCGGAGATTGCGACGCCGAATGATCCGCCAAGCGAACTTGCCATTTTATAAATCCCAGATGCAACGCCAACTTTATCTTCAGGTGAATTTGATACGGCAGTGTCTGTTGATGGAGTTGCATAAACGCCGAGTCCTAGCCCGAATAGGGCATAGCCGATGAAAACGAAAATGATATAAAGGACGTCAGGCAAGAACGTTAAGGCCATCATCGCAATTCCAATTGCCGTAATGAGCGATCCGAAAATCATGGGTTTTCTTGCTCCAATTTTTTGGAGTAGTTTTTCACCAACACGGATCATCGCGAGTACACAAATGACATATCCAAGTGTCAATAAGCCAGATTGAAACGAAGTAAAACCGCGTCCCACTTGAACATAAGTATTGGCAACAACAAGTGTTCCAGCAGCGGCATTGAGAAGGAAGTTCGATAAGGTTGCCCCGCTATATGCCTTATTTTTGAATAAGCTAAAATCAATGAAGCCATTTGCTTGGCGGAGTTCAATTCGGAAGAAAAGAAAAGCACTGACAAGAAATACAAGTGTCATAATGATTGTTGTCAAGCTTGTCCAGCCGAATGTAGAGCCGCGAGTGATGACGAGGTTTAAGCAAACCATTGCGATAATAAATGTGAGTAAGCCACCAATATCAAAGCGTCCTTTGCTTTCATTTGCTGTTTGAATGACTTTACTTTCAGGCGTCCCTTTGATAAGAAGCATACCAAGCAAGGCTACGATGATCGAAATGATGAAAATCCAGCGCCAACCCATGTAGGTTGCGATCGCACCACCAATAAATGAGCAGAAGCCTGAGCCGCCCCATGAACCGATCGACCAGTAGCTAAGTGCGCGTTGACGGTCTTTGCCGTCAAAATACGTTTTCATGAGTGAAAGTGTTGCTGGCATGATACAAGCTGCGGAAAGTCCTTGAACAATCCGCCCGATGATAAGAAGTGCTGCACCGTGTGAAAGCACGATGAGAAGCGAACCGATGATGCTTAAAATAAAGCCGATATAGGTAAGCTTCATTCGCCCGAATTTGTCTGCCATTCCACCGGCGACAACAATGAAGATACCGGAGAAAAGAGCAGTAAGACTAATTGCAATGTTAAGTAAATCTGATGAAATGCCGATGTCTTTTTGGATAGCTGGAACGATGTTGACCATAGACTGTGCGAACAGCCAAAATGTTAAAACACCGAACACGATTCCAAAGACTAATCGGTTTGTTCCTTTATAGTTTTCTGAGGTTTGCTGTTGTGCCATTATTCTGCACGTCCTTTCAAGTATTCAGCGACGACGGCTCCCATTGCTTTAGCAGCAATAAGCAGGCAGTCTTCATTGATATCAAATTTGGGGTGATGATGAGGATAAAAATTGCCGTTTGCCGGTTTTGCACCAACGTAGAAGAAGCAGCTTGGCAGTTTTTCGGCGTAGTAAGCGAAGTCTTCGGAAGGTGGCTGCGGTTCGCAACGTGTGACCTCAGAAACTTCATTGATGTTTGCCTCTTTTAACGTTTCGGAAACAAAAGCGGTTAATTTTTCGTCGTTCATCAAAACGGGATAGTCATTTTGATAGTTTAAGTCATACGTGATGCCGTACATGGTTTGTAGGCCGTCCAAGATGCGGGTAATTTCTGTTTGGATTAATGTGCGGGTTTCCTCGGTCATGGCGCGTACATCGCCTTCAAGGCTGACGGAGTCTTTAATCACATTAAATTGGCCTTTTCCGTCAAATGAACCGATCGTAACTGTTCCGACATCAAATGGGTTTAAGCGGCGGCTAACGACGGTTTGGACGGCTGTGACAAAGTAACTGGCCGCAACAATTGCATCATTCGCCATGTGCGGTGAGGAACCGTGTCCGCCTTTGCCGTGAATGGTCACTTTGAAGTAAGAACGTCCGGTTTGAATAGCGCCTTCTCGGTAAAAAACGCCGCCTGTGTCCATCGTACTCATTACGTGAATGCCAAGGACATTATCCACTCCGTCAAGCGCGCCGTCTTTAATCATTTGAAGGGCACCGCCTGGGGGAACTTCTTCCGCTGGCTGATGTAGCACAACAATTTTGCCGTCCAACTGGTCTTTCATCTCAATCAGCGTTTCTGCCAAAATCAGCATATAAGCCGTGTGCCCGTCATGTCCGCAAGCATGCATCACGCCTTTATTTTTGGAAGCGAAGGGCAAGCCGGTTTCTTCTGTGATCGGAAGCGCATCGAAGTCAGCGCGGATCGCAAGGGTCTTTCCGGGTTTGCCGCTGTCGATTGTGACACGGACACCGTTTCCACCAGTGTAAGTTTCGACTGTGCAGTCTTTGTCTTTGTAAAAATCTTGGATGTACTTAGATGTGTTGGTTTCGTGGAAGGACAGCTCTGGATATTCATGCAGATGCCGTCTAATACTGATGATGCGATCTTTTTTGTCAGTTAAGCGTTTAAAAAGTTCTTCTTTGATCATCTTTATTTCCTCCTGTTAGTATGAAATGAATGATAACGCTATTATTATAGCCATCAGACATCACGGAGAGGGTTGTTTTTTTTGTGGAATTTAGCACGGATTTTTGTTTAGTAGTGAGCATGAAGAAGATGGAGGATAATTTTTAGGAGAGGATTTTTGACATGAAGATTAAATAAAGTTAGTTATTATTTTTTCTATGAAATGAAGCATCAAAAAAACTCCTGCCTTCTAGCTAGAAGGCAGGAGTTTTTTGCTTACATCGCAATAAAAGTTATTTTTTCGCTAAGTGAGTTTGCTAGGTCGGTCTTAAAACGCGCGAAGTCGCGTATGATGATTTTGCGCCCCTTCTTTTCCAAATATCCACGCTCCTCAAGTTCTTGAAATACGTGGCTGACGGTGAATTTTTTAGAGCGTGAAAAACTTGCGATTAGGGTGAGTGTAACATAGCTTGGGAGCGTAAAACTATTTCCGCTTTGGTGCAGGTCAAGCCGGTAGCAAATCATATATAGAAAGTAAGCTACTTTATAGGTCGGCTTTAAGCTCAATATGGAAGTGCTTTCCATCAAATACTGGTTGTTCCGCTCGTAAATTTTTAACAACATGCGAAAAAAAATCGGTTTGTTCGTAAAAACGATCTGCTACAAATTCATAATCAATTTGATAGATGACGCTGTCTTGCAATAATCGGTTTGTGAATTTGTGACGATCTGAACTTATATGACAGAAACATTGATTATCATGGAAAAGAATAAAAGGTTGTGACATGGTTTTATCGCACACCACTTCGGATAGAACTACACCACTTTTCATAATATAAAATGCTCCCGGGCGTGTCTCAAAACGATCTCCTTTTTTTAATTTCCAGATGGTTACATAGTTCTTTGACTTTTTAGTGTTGGCAGCGAGATAGCATAAAAATTTAGATACGATTTCTCTGTCTGCTGGAACAGTTGTGTTCATCATTTTTATCCCCGCCTTTCATATTCATTGTATACGAAAAACGGGGAGTAAAATTATCTCTGCTGATGATTTGCTTTTAAAAAAGATGACAAAAAGTTAACAGATGTTAAATTTATTTAGCTTGGAGCTTCAACTCTTCAATATTAAGGTATTTTTGCGCAGAAAGTGCTAAGGCACCATAAAGTGTTGAGTTTTCTTCAAGGTAAGTGTTTCGAATGCTTACCCCCGCTGTGAAGCGGCTCGTAAGTCGCGCTGAAATGAGCTCAATGGTTTGCGGAATTTTACGGGCAACAGAGCTGTTAATAACAACAATTTCGGGGGCATACATCATGATGATATTATTGATGCCGGTACTTAAAATATCAGCGTATTTTTGAATAAGAATAGCTGCATCGGGATCATTTTCTCGGTAATAGCTTCGAAGCACGTCTGAATCGACTTTCGTAAGCCCCTTCATCGTCGCGAACTCGTCATAAATTACTTTATTTGAGCCATATTGTTCAAGACAGCCTTTGTTTCCACAGGGGCAAGTGCGGCCGTGTGGTTGAAAAATCATATGCCCAATTTCGCCTGCTTTCCCGTTATTTCCGCTTTGCAACTTGCCGTACTCGACAATTCCAGCCCCAATTCCGCTGTGCATACTGATTGAAATCAACTTTTGATATTCCGAGGAAAAGGTATATTCGCCTAGTGCAGATAAATTGGCTTCATTTTCCATATAAACCGGGAATTCATAGCGTGCATCCAGTTCATCTAGCAAATCTATTTGATCTAAATCATAATAAGGTGTAAAAATGGCTTTTCCGTCATCTACTTGTCCGTGAATCGCAAGCGTCATCCCGACAATGCCATGCGGTGACGCGGGGCATCCCGATTGAAGTTCTAAAACGATTTTTTCAATCTGTGAAATGACATTGGTTTTCGACACGTTTAGATCTCGTTTGCTGATACTTTTTATCACGGTTCCGTCAATATAGGCTAGAAGTGCTTCGATATAGTTGTAGCCGATATCAAAAGCGATTAAAAGTGCCGCTTTTTTATTGAAAGTAAGCATAATTGGTTTTCTTCCGCCAACGTTAGAGGAATCGCCGATACGCGTTTCAAATACAAGCTCCGTATCAATCAGTTTTTTTTGTAATCGAAGAAACGGAAGCCTTGTTTAGTTTTGACAAGTTCGATAGTTCGGCTCGCGATACTTCTTTTTCTTGGATGATGATATTTAAAATTTTAGCTTCATTTTGCTCACGAATGGTGTATTTACTTGAAATCATAAATCTGCTCCTTTTTTTAATGTCTACTATTAGAATATTTTATTTGAAAGCGGTTGACAATTATTTTGTAATCGTTTACTATTCTTTATGTAAGTTAGTTTAACGTACAAATAAACCTAAGTCAAATTTATTCCGAGGAGGAAGTTAAAGTGAATTATTATCCAAATATCGAGAAAATCAAGTTTGAGGGAACAGAATCAAAGAATCCATTTGCGTTTCGACATTATAATCCTGAAGAAGTAGTTCTGGGGAAAACAATGAAAGAACATTTGCGTTTTGCGGTCTGCTACTGGCATACGATGACACAAGACGGTTCTGATCCATTTGGAAACGCTGTCAACAAGCGACCTTGGTTTGGTAAAACTGCAATGGATACGGCAAGAAATCGTGTGGAGGCATTCTTCGAGCTGTTAGAGAAACTCGGTGCGGAATACTTTTGCTTCCATGATGTCGATATTGCACCGGAAGGCAACTCGCTTGAAGAATTCTTTCAAAATATTGATGAAATCACAGATTTGATCAAGCAAAAAATGGATGAAACGGGGATCAAGTTGCTGTGGAATACGGCAAACATGTTTTCAAATCCACGTTTTGTAAGCGGTGCCGCGTCGACCAATCAAGCAGAGGTTTTTGCAATTGCTGCTGCGCAAGTGAAGAAAGGGCTTGATGTTTCGAAAAAACTTGGTGGCGCAAACTACGTTTTCTGGGGTGGGCGTGAAGGCTATGAAACACTGCTTAATACGGATATGAAGTTTGAACAGGATAACATCGCCCGGTTGTTTAAGATGGCCGTAAATTATAGCGAGAAAATTGGTCATAAACCGCAATTTCTAATTGAACCTAAACCAATGGAACCTTCGAAACATCAATATGATTTTGATGCAGCAACCACACTTCAATTCATTCAAAAATATGGTCTTGAAAATGACTTTAAATTAAATTTGGAAGCCAACCATGCAACACTTGCGGGACACACATTTGAGCATGAGCTCACTGTTGCACGAATTAATGGTGCGCTTGGATCAATTGATGCCAATCAAGGAGATGTTTTGCTCGGTTGGGATACAGATGAATTCCCAACGAATATTTATGATGTTACTTTGACGATGCGCGAAATTCTTGAAAATGGTGGAATTGCACCTGGTGGGATTAATTTTGACGCTAAGGTACGTCGATCTGCTTTTGATGTGGAAGACTTATTCCTTGCTCATATTGCAGGAATGGACACGTTTGCAAGAGGGCTTAAAAATGCAGCTAAACTTAAACAAGATGGTTTTTTAGAAGAGCTTATAGCTGAAAGATATGCTTCGTTCCAAACGGGAATTGGTGCTTCTATTCTAGCAGATCAAGAAGATTTGGAATCGCTCTCTACATTTGCGCTGGAACACGAAGATGCGGAAGTGAAATCAAGCCATATCGAATATGTGAAAAATGTTTTGAATGATTATATGAAATAAATTAAAAACGGGGAGGAAAGGAGGACATAAAATGAGTTATGTGCTTGGGATTGATCTTGGGACTAGTTCGCTAAAAGGTGTTGTCATGACTAAAATAGGAACAGAAGTAGCTTCTGCCACATCTAGTTATCCGCTTTTGGTACCTGAGAAGGGTTATTCTGAACAGGACCCGCTTGAATGGATTACAGCTTTTCGTTCTGTCATACAAGAGCTTTTAAGTAAATGGCCTGATTTAAAAGGCGAACTTGAAGGGATCAGCTTTTCAGGGCAAATGCACAGTCTTGTCTTGTTAGATCAAACAGGAAACCCGCTTCGAAATGCTATTTTGTGGAATGATGTTCGAACGACAGAACAATGTGACCAGATTGCAGCGGAAATGGGCAGTGAATTGATTTCGCTAACGAAGAACAGGGCGCTGGAAGGTTTTACTTTGCCGAAAGTGTTGTGGGTGCAAAAACATCAACCAGAAATTTGGCGGGAAACTAAACATCTGCTTTTACCGAAGGACTTTTTGGGTTATTATTTAACAGGAAACTTTCAAATGGATTATTCGGATGCAGCTGGAACGCTTTTGCTTGATGTCGCAGAACAAACTTGGTCTGAACCGATTTTAACGAAATTTGGAATTGAAGTGGGGATACTGCCTGAGCTGATTGCGGGCGCAGATCTTCGTGGAATGATGAAGCCGGAGCTGCTTGCTGAATTTGGTTTTACGAAGCCGATCAAGATTTTTGGTGGTGGTGCGGATAATGCTTGTGCGGCACTAGCTGCTGGGATTGTAACGCCGGAACTCGGTCTAGCTTCCATCGGAACAAGCGGTGTCTTCCTTTCCTGTGAGCCGGATGGAAATGTGGATTATCAGGGGAAACTGCACTTTTTTTAACCATGTTTCAAAGAACAAACATTATTCAATGGGCGTGACGCTTGCAGCTGGGAATAGCTTGGAGTGGTTCAAGCGGACTTTTGCAGATGGCGTTAGCTTCACAGATTTGTTAGCGGAAATCGGGTCCGTCAAGCCGGGATCGGGCGGATTGCTTTTTACCCCATATATTGTTGGAGAAAGAACACCATATGTGGATAGCCGCGTGCGAGGAAGCTTTGTCGGAATCGATACGCACCACGAGCTGAAACATTTTACGCGGAGCGTGCTTGAAGGGATTACGTTTTCGCTTAAAGATAGTCAAATGATCATGAAAGAAACAGCAGGAAAACAATTTAGCAAAATTATTTCAGTGGGTGGAGGTGCGAAAAATCGGGACTGGCTACAAATGCAAGCGGATATTTTTGACACACCGATCGCTACACTGCAAACGGAACAAGGACCGGCTTTTGGAGCCGCGATGCTTGCCGGGATCGGATGCGGTTGGTTTAAGTCGGAAGAGGACGCCGCACGCGAACTGATTCATTACCGAGAAACGATTTATCCCAATTCAGAGAACAGCCAGATTTATCAGAAGCTCTATCAGATTTACAGGCAGGTTTATCCGCAAACACGGACAATTTGCCACGAGTTAGTGAAGTTTTGAACTTTTAGTAGAGAAGATAAGAGAAAGAAGGAGCGAAAATGGAACAAAAAAGTGAAAATCTGGCTGGTGGAACGGTCAGTATTGGCAAAGCAAGAGCTGTAAAAGGAAATCAAGTTCCTTGGAAGGAGCGGATTGCCTATGCGATGAGTGATTTTGGCTGTAATACGGTTTTCCAAATTTTAGGAACCTATTTCTTAGTTTTTTGTACGGATACGCTTGGAGTGGCTGTAGCAGCAACCACTGGACTATTTGCTTTGACGGCAATTATTGATTCGATTGATGGGGTTTTCTGGGGACAAATGATTGATCGGACGCATACGAAATGGGGCAAGTCCCGTCCGTATTGGCTATGGTTTAGTATCCCGTTTGCTGTTTTTTGTGTGATGGCGTTTTCGGCACCAAGCTTCATTATGGGAAGTGAAACGGCCAAAATTATTTGGATTTATATCGCCTACATCGGCGCGAAAGTTTTGTATTCAGCCATTAATATTCCAGTAACTTCAATTTTGCCAGCTTTGACATCAAATCCGAAAGAACGTGTAACGTTATCTACGATTCGGCAATTTTTTGGAAATTTTGGTTCTGCTTTGTTCTTGCCGCTTACTCTGCCAGCAGTTGCATTTCTTGGTACGATGGTGGGAGACGGAGAAAGTGGTACGAAATCAGCGCCCGGTTGGACGATTTGGGCGATCATTTTAGGGGTTATCACTGTAATTGCGATGTTCACAGCATTTCGAGGTACGAATGAGCGTGTCGTAACACGAGACTCGAAGCGTTCTGTTCCAATGCGTGAGAGTGTAAAAGCGATTAAAGGAAATTATCCATGGTTTATTATTATCTTTATTAACTTTGTATTCTGGGGAGCTTTTGCCATTCGTTCAAGTGCGCTTCCTTATTATTTCAAATATAATCTGGGTCAAGAAGCACTTGGCTCGCTGACGTTGCTTGGAACAGTTTTACAACTGGCAACAACTGCCCTTGTTCCATTTTTCGTTGGAAGAATCGGAAAGCGTAACACGATGATGATCGGGATGGTTGGAACGATTCTTTCACAGCTACTTTTATTTTTATCAGAAAAAACAGGCGGCAATGTGCCGATTATCTTAATTGCAGTCGCTTGTTTCTATCTCAGTCAAGGTTTGATCGGTGCCCTTATTGCCGTTATGCTCTCAGATGCAGTTGACTTTGGCGAATGGCGCAACGGTATTCGGGCAGAAGGTTTTGTTACTTCTTTTTCATCATTTTCAGCGAAACTGGGTATGGGAATTGGCTCGATGATTTTAGCTGCTGTGCTTGCGATGGGACATTACATTGAATCAACAGGTGGAAGTGCTGTGACACAACCTGATTCGGCTCTTAATTCGATTTCACTTGGGTTCATCTGGATTCCGCTTTTAGGTTATGTTTTATCAGCTGCGGCACTAGCGTTTAATAACGTGGACAAATTTGAAGATCAAATGGCGAGAGAATTGGAAGAAAAACATGCACGTGAACTTGCTGAATAATATAGAAGTTAAAGGAGAATTAAAATGAAATTTACTGATGGATACTGGTTAAACAGAGAACAATATGTAATTGAAAATCCGGCGGAAGTTTATGAAGCAAACATTGTGAAAGACGAAGCTGGTCATGATTCACTACTGGCTTACGCCACTTACCGTAAAATCATTGAACGCGGGAACACGCTGAATGTTGGAAATACAACGCTACGTGCTTATTCCCCAATGGAAGATGTCATCGGAATTCGCTTAACACATTTCGATGTAAATGATAAAAATCCGCGCTACGAGCTTTATCCAGATCAAGCTGTTAATCCAGAAGTAACGATTGATGAAGGTGAAGTAGATGGTCAAGGTGCTGGTGTTCGGACGGGAAAAGCAACGCTTCGGTCAGGAAGTCTAAGTGCTAGTTTGCCGCTTCATGGCGGATTTAGATTGGCATTTCACTATACCGATGCAGAAGGTAATGTGAACGAGCTAACGGCTTCTGAGCATGCGGCGCAAGCTTCCATCGACGACCTAACAGCTGGTGCGATGTATCCAGGCAGCGTTTCCGGTGCGCAAGCGAACTACGGAGATGCGCGCCAAGCGGGACTTCACTTGAGACGTTCTAAACACTTTATGCGGGAAATGTTAAATATTGATGTCGATACTAAAATTTATGGGACTGGTGAACGTTTTACGCCATTTGTTAAAAACGGTCAAACAGTGGATATTATCAATAAAGATGGAGGAACCGGATCAGAACAATCCTATAAAAACATTCCGTTTTATCTGGCTTGTAAACCGGGGATAAACGGAAAAGACGGACTTTACTACGGCGTTTTTGTGAATCATAGTCAGCCAGTAAGTTTTGAAATTGCATCAGAAAACGTTCATCGCGTCCAATTTTCAACAGAAGGCGAGCATTTGGAATACTATATTGTGGCTGGTAAATCCGCCAAAGATGTGCTTGGTAAATTTAACAAGCTGACGGGCGGAGGAACACTTCCACCAGCATGGACATTCGGACTTTGGCTCTCCACTTCCTTTACGACCGACTACTCGGAAGAAACAGTGATGAAATTCATTGATAGGATGGAGGAGCGCGAGTTACCACTAGATGTGTTCCATTTTGATTGCTTCTGGATGAAAGGATTTGAATGGAGTAACTTTGAATGGGATCAAGATGCGTTTCCAGATCCAAAAGGTTTGCTTAGCCGTTTGCATGACCGCAACTTAAAAGTCTGTATCTGGATCAACCCTTATATCGCGCAAAAGTCGCCGCTTTTTAAGGAAGGGGCAGAAAAAGGCTACTTTATTCAGCATGAAGATGGTACACCTTGGCAGTGGGACTTATGGCAAGCAGGCAATGCTTATGTTGATTTTACCAATCCAGATGCAGTTGCGTGGTATCAAGGCTACCTTGATCGTTTGCTTGATATGGGTGTGGACTGCTTCAAGACGGATTTTGGTGAACGTATTCCAATGTATGATGCGAAGTTCCATGACGGGTCGAATCCGCAAGGGGCACATAATTTCTATACACATCTTTATAACCAAGCGGTTTATGATGTATTGAAGAAGAAAAAAGGCGAAAGTGAAGCTGTTGTATTTGCAAGAAGTGCTACGGTTGGCGGACAGCAATTCCCGGTGCATTGGGGAGGAGATAATGTTTCTAGCTACACCTCAATGGCAGATACGCTACGTGGCGGATTGTCGTTCCTTGTTAGTGGCTTTAATTTCTGGAGTCATGATATCGGCGGCTTTGAAGAAAGTACTCCGGCCGATCTTTACAAGCGCTGGACACAGTTTGGGTTGCTATCTTCACATTCGCGCTACCACGGCAATATTCAGTACCGTGTTCCTTGGCTTTTTGACGAAGAAGCTGTGGAAGTCACACGCAAATTTACGAAACTTAAGATTCAAATGATGCCTTATCTCTATCCGCAAGCAGAAAAAGCTGTGCAAGAAGGGATTCCGCTTATGCGCCCGATGTTCCTTGAGTTTCCGAATGATCCGAATACGTATACGCTTGATTTGCAGTATATGCTTGGCGACAGCCTGCTAGTTGCTCCGATTTTCAACAAGGAAGGTGTTGCGCGTTTCTACTTGCCAAAAGGAACCTGGACGCGGCTTGTAAGTGATGCGGGAATGGAACAGACGGTTGAATCAAGTGGCGAATGGTTTGAAGAAACACACAGCTTCCTGAGTTTGCCTTTATTCGTACGAGAAGGGCACGAAGTGAAGCTTGATAAGACACTGAAACGGGCGGCAGATTTTAAAGGATAAATAAAATGGCAAGAAGCTGAACGGGGTTTCTTGAAGCCGAATTTAAGCTGGGCAAACTTGTTTGCCCAGCTTTTTTTCAAAAAAATAGTTGTTCAATTTTCGTAAGTAATTTCTTCTGAAAAAGGTATAATAACACCATAAAGTTTATTTTTGGGAAGGAGCGCTCGAGAAATGGTGATTTCAGAAGGAAAGAAAAAAGGAATTTTATCAAGCGCTTGTTGAAAGGAACCCGCAATATGACGGCATATTCTTTGCGGGAATCAAAACGACAGGAATTTTTTGCCACGCGACGTGTACGGCTAGAAAACCGAAGTTTGAGAACTGTGAATTCTTTTTATCGGCAGAGGAAGCGCTTTTAGCAGGGTTCAGACCTTGTAAACGCTGTACGCCGCTTTTTTATCCGAACAGTATTCCAAAAGAAGTAGAGGAACTTGTTGCAGCGGTTGAAAAGCACCCAGAAAAGCGCTGGAAGGAGGCTGATTTTCACGAGCTTGGAATTCATTCGGCAACAGCGCGGCGTAAATTTAAAGAGACTTATGGGATGACTTTTGTGCAATATGCGCGTTCGCGCCGGATGGGGCTTGCCTTTAAAGAAATTTTAGCAGGGAAAAAAGTGATTGACCAACAAGTTTCGTTTGGATATGAATCGTCGAGTGCATTCAATGATGCGTTCACAAAGATTATGGGGAATCCGCCAAAGCATACGGATGTAACACTTATGAGTGCCAAAGTTATTGCAACGCCGATTGGACGAATGCTTAGCTTGACAGATGGAGAGAGGCTTTATCTGCTTGAATTTATGGACCGGCGGGGCTTGGAACGTGAAATTGAAAAGCTAAGAATACGTTATAATGCTCGAATTTTATTTGGCGAAACGAAGCTTGCTGTGAAGCTCGAAGAAGAACTGGAAGAGTATTTTCATGGTGCGCGCAGTACATTTACAATACCGCTTCAAATCGCGGGAACGTCGTTTCAAGAGCAAGTTTGGCAGGTTTTGAAAGAGATCCCACCGGGTGAAACTTGGAGCTACCAAGATATTGCGAACAAACTTGGGAACTCGAAGCTTGTAAGAGCAATCGGGAATGCCAATGGAAGGAATCAAATCGCCATCTTGATTCCTTGTCATCGTGTGATTAAAACTAATGGAGAAATTGGCGGTTATGGAGGCGGTGTTTCACGGAAGAAGTATTTGCTTGAGCTTGAGGCGGTTAATGTTGATGCGAAATGAAGCTAAGCCAAAAAGCAGTTTTCTATGGTATTTAATTACATAGGGAACTGCTTTTTTTTATTATTTCTTGTGCCATCAAGCGGGACAGATTTCTTTTCTATATCTGATAAGAGAAAAGGATTTATTTTGTGAAAAGTTCAACTTTTAATACGCTGAGATATCAAGGCTTTTAAAAAAGTTGTATAAATGTAACTATATTAAGTGAATATCGGGGGTTTGACGAAAAATTTCACGGATTGGACACAGAGTTTTATTATGTGTTTTGCTAAAATTGAAAGTATAGAAACAGAATTCAGCATAGAGGTGAGTGCGTAATGAAAGACATAGACTATCATGAGGGTGATTTTGATCGTGCGCATGACAGCATCGGGAACTTGATTGGGAAAGGTGTCTGGGGTAAGGGCGCGATTGATGAGCTGAAAAAAGCGTCGAAGAACTTGGATGAAGCGGAGGAAGACATTCGGAACTTGGATCATGATGGAGCGATTTCATTCAGCCATACAAGTTCAGAGAAAGAACTGCAGGAGCTGTTTGAGGATTTTGAGGTGTTGCACCAGTTTTCTGAGCGGGTGGATGAACTTGTTCATACGAAAATAGATCGGCCGTTTTTTGAAGACTTGGATCAGTTTGTGGAAGGCATGCGGAATTTGGATGCCTCTAAGTTTACGACCACAAATCGGATTGGAGCGACGAAAACGGAAACGGTTTTTGTGAATAGTTATACGCAGGAACAGCGGGAAGTGCCGAAAACTGAAGTGACCATGGATGATTTGTTTAGCGGGAGTAATGTGTACGCGGATCGGTTGAAAAACCAGTTTCAGGCGTGGAAGAAGTTGAATCCGGATGAGACGGTTTCAGAGAACGATTTTCGAGCGGCGATGCTGAACACGCGTGCGTTTGCGTATACGTCGATTCAGGATGAACAGGAGAAGAAGGAGTTTTGGGTGAATGTTGCGGCGACGGTTGCGATCGTCGGGGTTGCGATTTTTTGCCCGCCAGCAGGACTCGTGCTTGGGGCGGCTTATGGCAGTCTAGAAATGAGCGCGGCAGTGACGGGAAAAGATTGGCTGACGGGGCGTGAGATGGCTACGTCGGAACGCGCAGTACGCGGGGCGTTTTCGCTGTTTGACCTAGTTCCGGGCGTGAAGGCGCTGTCTGACGGGACGCGAGAGGCGGTGTCGCAAGCGGAGGATTTGGCTCGGATTGAGAAGAATCAAATCATTCCTTATTTCAACACAAACAAAAAACCGTGCGAACAACTCCACATTCGGAGTCATTCACACGATTTTCATCATTTCTTATGATCAAACTTCGCTTCGTCAAGCGGGACGATTTTCGTTTTCCTAGCCAGTTTATACGACAGCCAGAAAATCAGGAATATCGGAAGTCCGATATAGGAAATCCCAATTTTTTGCCACCAATCAGGGTTTGTCAGTTCAGGGTTTAAAAACGACTGATAATCCTGACCAACGATAACGAGAATGCACAATATAAGAGCAAGAATCGGACCGAATGGGAAAAACTTCGCCCGGTATTTCAGCTCGGAAAGGTCATGGCCTTGTTTGATAAACGCTTTGCGGAATCGGTAGTGGCTGATGGCAATTCCAACCCATGCGATGAAGCCTGTTAAACCGGATGCGCTTAAAAGCCAAGTGTAAATCACAGTCCCGTTTTCGCTTAATGTCGTGACAAAGGTGAGCGCACCGACAATTGTTGTCACAACGAGAGCAGCCATCGGGATACCGCGCTTGTTGACCTGAGCAAGGAACTTCGGCGCTTTGCGATCTTTTGCCATCGACCAAAGCATCCGCGTTGATGCATATAAACCGGAATTCCCAGCCGATAATACGGAAGTCAAAATAACGGCATTCATAACGGAAGCGGCAAAGGCAAGCCCCGCTTTCTCAAAAACAAGCGTGAATGGCTGATCGCAACGTCTGTTGCTTCTCCGCCAAGAAGGTTCGGACTTGTATAAGGAATAATTAAGCCAATTACGAAAATCGCAAAAATATAAAAGAGCAAAATCCGCCAGAAAACTTGTTTGATCGCCTTTGGAACACTTTTTTCTGGGGTTGCACTTTCGCCGGCTGCGATACCGACAAGTTCGGTTCCTTGGAAGGAAAATCCAGCGATTAAGAACGTTCCTAGAATTGCAAAGAATCCGCCTTTAAATGGTGCTTCTCCTAGTGTAAAGTTTTTAAAGCCGATGAATTCACCGCCGAGGATACCAAAAATGGTTAAAACACCGATGATCAAAAAGACGATAACGGTGACCACTTTGATGATCGAAAACCAATATTCGCTTTCACCGTAAGCTCGAACTGAAAGAGCATTAAGTCCAAATATTAAAATGAGGAAAATGCTGCTCCACAGCCACGCCGGAGTGTGGGGGAACCAAAATTGTACGATGATTGCGGCTGTAGAAATGTCAACCGCGAGGGTGATCGCCCAGTTAAACCAATAGTTCCACCCAAGTGCAAAACCGAAAGCCGGATCAACGAAGCGGGTAGCATACGTACTGAACGAACCGGAAACCGGCATATATGTAGCCATTTCGCCAAGGCTTGTCATTAAAAAGAAGACCATAAGTCCAATTGCCGCATACGCAACAAGCGCTCCACCCGGTCCTGCCGTTGCGATCGCATTTCCGCTCGCAAGAAACAGCCCTGTTCCAATCGAACCACCGATCGCGATCATCGATAAATGACGCGTCTTTAGCGAACGCTTAATTTCTCCGCTTGATTTGTTTGCCATAATAAAACTCTCCCTCGTTGTATGATTATTCGCACTGCAACAGGATTTTAGTGAATAAAAAACCACCCGCTTCGCTATCAGAAGAGGGTGGATAAAATTTAATCAGCATCATTCATCCTTGTCAGATAGCGCACCTGCTAAAAATGACTTTTTTAGCAGCAGTCCAGCCGTTTTCACGTACTGTCCCAGCAAAATAAATCGCCAAAATTTATTTCACTTCGGCAAATCTCCTGTTCTGTTCCCATCAATGGTGTTTCGCGCACCTCAAGAAGCATACTAGTGATCTTTGCAACCTCTACCTCACCGTTTAATAGGATGAGGATTTGTTTTCAGTTGTCAGGGTTCAAATGCAAGAACCTTTTTCTATAGTAAAGCAAATAGCCGGATAAATCAACCCCGATTCGTAAAAATTTAGGCATTCATCAAGTTGACAAACCAGAGTGATGCCTTTAAACTTAAATGTATAGAAAGTCATTTTTGCGTCCTTATATAAAATTAACCGAGGTGCTTTTTGTGAGTGTTGTTAAATCTTAATTTAGGAACTGAATAGCAGAAGTAAAAAAAATTCTCGTTTTGAGGCTTATTTCTGCTCGCCTAAAGAAGATACCAACACTTTCTAAAATACGCATCTATTTTTATGCCCTTTTTTGGAGCAAAACGATTTATAGATGATATTTAGAAACTGCAGGGAATCTGAACTGCAGTTTTTTTGTGGACGCAAACGGAGGTGTCTTCCGTTTTTTCTTGAAAGGAGAACGAAAGATGAATACAAATACCTTTGAAAAATTAGAATATCCTAGTTTAATCGAACGATTAGCTGAAAATTGTGTTAGCGATATGGCAAAAGAACGGGCAGAAGAACTTCTCCCTTATAAAAATAGTCGCGTAATCAAACAAAAATTGGCTGAAACAACAGAAGCCCGTAAAATTTTAGATACGGGGCAAAATTTGCCGCTATTTGGTGCGAGTAAAATCAAACAACTAATCACAAAACTTGAAAAAAGTTTTGAACTTACGCCGCAAGAATTAACAGAAATTGCGGATTTTCTAAGAAGTACTCGTCGCGTCGGTCAATTTTTAACAAAAAATGAAGGAATTGCCCCAAGCCTTGCCGGGTACGCGTCAAGCATCACAACTTTTCTTGAGATTGAAGAAGAAATATACGCAGCGATTAGAAACGGCGAGGTAGATAGTGCTGCTAGTTCGGGCTTACGCAAAGCAAGAAAAGCGCTACTCGACAACCAAGCAAAAATCACAGGCAAGCTTGATAAATTTATGAAGAATAGTGAAAACAAAAAATACATCCAAGAGTTTTTTGTAGCCAACAAAAATGAACGCTATACAATTCCAATCAAAGCGAGCTTTCAAAAATTTGTCCGCGGCACGATCATTGAAACCTCAAGTAAAGGAACAACAGTGTTTATTGAACCAGAAAGCGTGACAAAACTAAACGACGAACAAATGGCTTTAAAAGGTATTGAACAAGCAGAAATCTACCAAATTCTTTCAACCCTTGCCGGAGCAGTCTTCGCTGAATTAGCCGGCATCAAACACAACATTGATGTCATGACAGAATTCGATTTCATTTTCGCAAAAGGAAAATTGTCACGCCAAATGGAAGCTTCCGAGCCGAAAGTGAATCAAACCGGCATTATTGAACTTAAACAAGCACGCCATCCGCTGCTGGATTCTAAAAAAACGGTTCCGCTTGATTTCATCTTAGGCGAATCTTACCGCAGCTTAATTATTACCGGACCAAATGCTGGAGGAAAAACAGTAGTCTTAAAAACAGTCGGTTTGTTAACCTTAATGATGATGACAGGGCTCCATATCCCAGCCGAAAGTGAATCCAAGCTGTCCGTCTTTGAACGCGTCTTTGTAGACATTGGCGATAATCAAAGCATTGAAAATGCACTAAGTACCTTTTCATCACATATTCAAAATACAGCAAGCATTCTCTCACAGTTGAATGACCGTTCGCTTGTCTTGTTTGATGAAATTGGAAGTGGAACGGAACCAAACGAAGGGGCCGCTCTTGCGATTGCTATTTTAGAAGAATGCTACCGAAAAGGTGCGATCACAGCGGCGTCCACTCATTACGCAGAAATTAAACGTTACGGGGCAACACATCCCGACTTCATGAATGCACGAATGGCCTTTGATTCGGTTACGCTCGAACCGAAATACAAATTGATCATTGGTGAATCTGGCGAAAGCAACGCGCTTTACATTGCACGTAAAATGAAATTAAATCCCAAAGTGATTCGGCAAGCGGAAACGTACATTACGACGAAAGATTACCATTTCGAAAAAATCAATTTCCATCGAAAAACTGAGCAAATCGAAGAAAAGCCAGCATTAGAGCTTGAAAAAGGCGATCGTGTTCAGTTACTTGAAACGGGTGAAGTTGGTCTTGTGTATACCGCAAAAGATCACTTTGCTGTGATTGATGTAGACGGGAAGAAGCAGGAAGTTCAAGTAAAACGCTTAAAACTCGTGATGAAGGCAGCGGAACTTTATCCTCAAGGTTATGATCTTGACCAGCTTTTTACTAGTTTTGAAGAACGAAAAGAAGCACATGACTTTGCACGCGGATCGAAAAAAGCTTTGCGACGCGTCCAAAAAGAAATAAAAACTAGTTTGAAGGATCAATCATAAATACGTTTTACTGCTCAATTTAGACAAGTTCTGCTAATTGCTCAAATGGAAAAAACATTTCGCTTCAATTAAGGAGTGGAATGTTTTTTTGCTATTAAGAAAATTAATAATGAAGATTAATAATAACTATTTTTATTAATAATAATTCTCCCTTATAATTAAAAAAGTAAATAAGAAATCGATTATTCCTAAAGAATGTTTTAATTGAATTAGGGGGAAGAAAAATGTTAATGATAATGAAAAAGAAAAGTTTCTGGATAGCTGCTGTGACGACGCTTGCGTGCTCGCTATTAGGGAAATATTTAGCCCTTCTGCCAGGTTTTAGCTTGGTTGGAGCACTTGTGATTGCTTTGCTTGCAGGAATGTTGATGCAAACCGCGAGTCCTATTATTTATGCGAGTGCAGAAGGAATCGGCTTCATTTCGAATAAATTTCTACGCTTTGGTATTATTTTACTTGGATTTCGTTTGAACCTTTATACACTTGCAGAGTCAGGCGTAAAAACAATTTTACTTGCTTGTCTAGTCGTTACTGGAACGATTTTACTTACTTACTGGTTATGTAAAAAATTAGGCGTTGAGGATAAACTTGCGATACTAACTGCGAGCGGTACAGGAATTTGCGGGGCTGCTGCTGTGATGGGTGTTTCGCCGCAAGTTAAAGCAGATCGAGATGACTCCGTTTTGGCCGTTGCCGTCGTTTGCATTCTCGGAACCGTATTCACATTGATTGAAATCGGATTGAAGCCACTTTTAGGGCTCACGAATCAACAGTTTGGGGTAATGACTGGCGCTTCGCTACATGAAATTGCTCATGCGGTCGCAGCAGGCGGTTCTGCGGGAACGATTAGCCTAGATGCCTCTCTTATTACCAAGTTGTCGCGTGTCATTTTGCTAGCACCTGTCGCTCTTTTCATCGGCATTTGGTTTCAACGTAAAAATACATCTGGTCAAAAAGAAAAAGGGAAACTGCCAATCCCTTGGTTCATGGGTGGATTCCTTCTTTCAAGTGCAATCGGAAGCTTCCTGCCAATTCCTGATTCCGTAATCAACTGGCTTGTAAGTGCCGCTTATATCTTGCTTGGAATGGCAATGGCCGCGCTTGGAATGAGCGTGAACTTCAAAGTAATCCTTGAGCGCGGTGGCAAAGTTTTCCTTGCTGCTGGAATTAGCTCCATAGTGTTAATGCTGTTTTCGATTGGTGCAGCAAAACTATTCTTTTAAAAGGAGGTTTCCCATATGTTCCAACTACTTGAAACTTTTATCACGGTTTACGAAACCAATAATTTTACTAAAGCTGCAAATGCGCTCTATATTTCCCAGCCGACCATCTCCGTCCACATTGAAAAGCTTGAAAAGGAACTAGGTGTCAAATTGTTTGAACGAAACCGCCACAATCGTATCTCGAAAACAGCTGCGGCAGACTTGTTCTATCAGAAAGCCAAACAAATTTGTAATGACTGGGAAAAAACTAAACAAGATTTACTTGCTGCCTCAGGAGAAGCCAGAAGAACATTCAAGATAGCAGCTTCGCAAACCGTCGGCGGATATTTGTTGCCACAGATTCTTTCAAATTTACAAGCCCTCCATTCGGATGTAGACTTTGAGCTGATGCTCGACAATTCGACGAATGTCTACAAAACCGTGCATATGCTTGAAGCTGATATCGGCTTAGTAGAATCGCCCGAAGTGTATCCCGATATAACGCGTAAAGTCTTCATGCAGGATGAGCTTGTTGTGATCGGCGATCGTCATTTGACACGCTGGATTTTGCGTGAACCGGGTTCTGGGATTCGCCAGTATACGGATGAATATTTTAAGAATGAAGAAATTATTCCGGCTGAACAGATGATGGCGAGCAGCAATGCGATTATTTTAGATTTAGTGAAGCAGGGATTCGGTCGCTCTCTACAATCCAAACTTGCGATTGCGGGAATATCGGAACCAGTGCAACCGACGAATCTTACTAGACCGCTTTATTTAATTACACTCGATACTGCAACTGGAAATGAAGAAATTACGCAAGATATATTTGAATTGTTAAGCGGATTAGATCACTAATCCGCTTTTGTTTGTCGTTTAAGAAAGATAAATTATTTGACAAAAGGTCTGCTTCTACCTATGATAGCTATAAATTGATAGGGGGGCGGATTCTGTTATGTCAAGAAAAATCTATAATTGTGAAAACGGCTGCTCTGTTGAATCAACGTTGCAAATTATTTCTGGTCGCTGGAAAAGTGTACTTTTGTATCATTTAATTTTTGAAGGTGAACATCGTTACAGTGAGCTTCAAAGATTTATTCCTGGTGTCACAAGGAGAATGCTCTCGCTTCAACTGAAAGACTTGGAAAGCGATGGTTTGATTTACCGGAAAGTGATGCAAGAAAAACCGCTTCGTGTTGCTTATGGTGTAACCGAATATGGTTTATCGCTTAAACCTGTCATTGAAGTGCTCTATGACTGGGGCGAAACCTATAATAAGAAAAATGCTGGCAGACTTGAAGAAGAATGCTTGGTTTATTATTGACTAAAAAACGCCTATTTGGGCGTTTTTTTTATAAGGAGCGAGAACATAGTTTGATTACAAATATAAACGACTTATATGATAAGTTAAGCGAAGAAATGGATCACTCAACTTGGTGGGATACCGAAACCCAATGGGAGATCGTCGTTGGAGCAGTTCTCGTCCAAAATACCAATTGGAAGAATGTAGACTACTCGCTTGCGAACATTGCGGCTGCTACCCAATTTGATCCAGTAAAATTAGCTGCTGCAAGTAAAACGGAGCTGGAAGAGTGGATTCGTCCAAGTGGGTTTTACAAGAACAAATCGCAGACATTACTTGCACTTTTTGCTTGGCTTAAAACGTATCACTTTAATCTTGAAGCAATTGAAAAACAAGAACAATCCGTATTACGCGAAAAGCTTCTCGAAATCCGCGGGATAGGACCGGAAACGGCAGATGTTTTGCTGGTGTATGTCTTTAATAAGGTGGCATTTATTGCTGACCGCTATGCTCAGCGAATTTTTCAACGGCTAGGTGTGGAAGAGAAGCTGAATTATGACAAGTTGCAGCGCATTGCGCCGCTTCCTTCTGGATTCACAAACGGACAAGCAAGGCAATTTCATGGCTGGTTGGTTGATTACGGACAGATTTATTTGAAATCAGATGAAGCTTGGGAGCAAGGGTTTTTAAGGGATTTTAATTTGTTAGTCTCAAACTAGGCAGGAGGTATAAAAAAATTCCCTCATTTACTTTCCTAAAAAAACGACTTATTCTGTAAGTGTTAAAGAAATCCAACTCATTTAGGAGGAGATACCATGAATGATCCATTTTTAGGTTTAGAGGATGTGCCGTCTTTTAAAGTTGTGAGTAACGACATTAGTGACGGAGCGCTTTCAGATGTGAAATTTATGTCTGGTGATTTTGGAATCGAAGGCGGGCAAGATATATCGCCTCAATTTAGTTGGAGCGGGGCACCAAGTGAAACGAAAAGTTTCGTTGTCACTTTATATGATCCGGATGCGCCGACAGGTTCAGGGTTTTGGCACTGGGCTGTTGCAAATATTCCGGCAGAAATCAGTGAATTGCCGCAAGACGCAGGAAACAGCGACAATTCAAAACTTCCAGCTGGAGCTGTTCAATTTCCAAACGATGCTCGGGCGAAAAAGTATATCGGGGCTGCTCCTCCAAAAGGACATGGTGTTCATCACTATTTCTTGACGGTTTGGGCGCTAGATATTGAAAAGGTGAATATCTCGGAAGAATCTACACCAGCCTTTCTCGGTTTTAATATGTTTGGCCATGTGCTTGCAAAAGGTGTATTGAATTTTGAAGTAGAAGTTAAGTAAACATAGAAAGGAAGAGGTAGAATGACATATCCAACAGAAAACTATTTTGGCAAATTAGAAGCTGTCCACGCTTTTTATGATGAAATGCCAACTGGTGTGAGCGTATCAGAAACAGGACGCATTTTTATCAATTTCCCGGAATGGGGCGATGATGTGAAAGCGACGGTAGTTGAAATCGTCGATGGAGAGCTCATTCCTTATCCAAGTGCTGAGGCAAATCAGTTTATCCCTGAAAAACCAGAGCAGGGTTTTCTAAGTGTACAAAGTATTGTGGCAGACGGTTCTGGGACGCTTTGGATACTCGATACGGGCGCACCTAACTTTGATGTACCAATAAAAGGTGGGGCAAAATTAGTAGCGGTTGACCTAGAAACAAATAAAATAAAGCGGACATACACATTCTCGTCCGAGGTCGTGTTAGATACCACATATTTAAATGATGTTCGCGTCGATTTACGTCGTGGTTCAGAAGGAGTCGCTTATATAACCGATTCTTCGATTACAGGGCCAGGTGCTTTGATTGTCTTGGATCTTTCAAGCGGCGAATCTTTCCGAATTTTGGACGGAACGAAATCTACAGCTGTTGATCCCGATTTTATTCCTAAAGTAGAAGGCGAAATTTTGATGAACCGATCGGCAGACGGATCAACGTCGCCATGGCAAGTCGCAGCAGACGGCATTGCCATTTCTCCTGACGGCAAGACACTTTATTATTGCCCACTTTCAAGCCGTCATTTATATTCGATTGAAACGGACTTGATTTTTGATAAAACGATCAATGATGAAGAACTAGAAGCTCATGTGAAAGATTGGGGCGAAAAAGGTGCGTCTGACGGAATGATTACAGCGGCAGACGGCACAATCTATGCGGGCGATTATGAAAACAATGGAATTCGTGCTATTTATACAGACGGCTCAATGGAAACGATTGTACATGATCCGCGTATTCTCTGGCCGGATACACTGTCGATCGGACCTGACCAGTATCTCTATTTCAATGCCAATCAGTTGCAGAGACAAGCTGGCTTCCATAAAGGAAAAGATTTGCGAGAAAAACCGTACTATTTATACCGCATCTTTATTGGTAAAGCTCCGGCAAAAGTTGAGTAACAAGCGAAACGTCTTTTGATCGTGATAAGATCATAAAGAAAAGGAGGAGGAATTCATATGACAGAAGAAAAGCTGATGCAAGCTGTCGGGTTTTATGAAGGATTACCGATTGATGATCCCGAAAGCTTCATTGATTTAGAAAAGGAAATTCCAGTTCCAGGAGAACATGATATTTTGGTAAAGGTAAAAGCTGTTTCAGTAAACCCTGTAGATACGAAACTGCGTCAAGGAACAGAAAAATCGAGTGCATTTCGTGTTCTAGGTTTTGACGCTACAGGCGAAGTTGTAGCCACTGGTGAACGCGTATCCAAGTTCAAAGTTGGTGATCGTGTTTTCTACGCTGGAACGACGACAAGAGATGGAAGCAACCAAGAATATCAAGTAGTCGACGAGCGAATTGCCGCACATGCTCCAGCAAAACTTTCCGATGAAGAAGCCGCCGCATTGCCGCTCACTTCTCTCACTGCCTATGAATTGCTCTTCGATAAATTCGGCTTGATTCCAGAGAAAAATGCCAATAAAGGCAAACGAATTTTGGTAATAAACGGTGCCGGGGGAGTTGGTTCGGTCTTAAACCAGCTAGCAAATTGGGCTGGTCTTGAAATCTTTGCCACTTCAAGTCCGAAAACCTTTGATTGGCTTCAAAAAGTCGGCGTTGATCATCCGATTGACTATCATGATGATCTTGCAGCAAGCCTTGAAAAAGCTGGCGCCAAACAGGTTCACTATATCGCGGTTTTATTTGATATCACACGTTATTTTGATCAAATTCAAAACTTGATTGAGCCGTTTGGGCACGTTGGCACGATTGTCGGCATACGTGAACCGCTCGATCTCAGTGCATGGAAAAACTTATCCGTCAGCTTTGACTGGGAATATATGTTTGCAAAAACGGATCATGATTATCAGATTGAAACGCAAGGGAATGCACTAGCACTTATCGCGAAACTTGCAGATGATGGAGTTCTTGATACTACACTCAGCAAAGTATATACGGAGGGCATCCGAGCGGATACTTTGAAGCAAGCGACAAGGGATGTCGAAACAGGACATATGCTTGGTAAAGTGGTCATCAGCGGTCCCTTTAATGCAGCTTCACAGAAATAAAAATTTAAAACAGGCAGAAATTTGGTGAGGAAACTTTTTCTTACGACGCCAAATTTCTGCTTTTTATGTGGACAAAAAAGTATGTTTTATTTGTTAGGGGAGACAAATGCGGGTACAGCTTGCTTTGATCGATTTTTCACTAAGAAATTCATGAGAAAGCACTAAAAATTCGTTTATATTTATCCTCACAAGGGGAAAAATGTAGTACGATAGAGAAGTTAGGGTTGTAAAATTGTTTTTGAGAGGGGTTAAATATTTTGGAACAACCTTCAGTAGACGAACTAAAAGAATGGCGAAATCTTATGTTACTGCACCGTTTTGCACTGGAAGAAGTCAACACCAAACTCAAAATTTTGAATGAAGAATTTCAATTTCTGCATGATTATAATCCGATGGAACATTTGAAATCTCGGGTTAAATCGCTTGAAAGTATCGGAGCAAAACTTGAGAAAAAAGGTGTAGATATTACAACTGAAAATGCGCGCAAATATGTACATGATATTGCAGGGATTCGTATCACTTGTTCGTTTGTATCCGACATTTTTAAAATTAAAGAAATGATCGAGCATCAAGATGACTTGAAGATTTTGCGTATTAAAGATTATGTTACATACCCGAAAGGAAACGGCTATCGTAGTTTGCACATGCTCTGCGAAGTTCCAATTTTCCTTACGAACCGCTCCGAAAATATCGTAGTTGAAATTCAAATTCGGACTGTGGCAATGGATTTTTGGGCAAGTCTTGAACACAAGATTTACTACAAATATCAGCAGGAAGCACCTGAATATTTGACGAATGAGTTGCGAGAAGCTGCGGATATTGTGACACAACTTGATGAGAAAATGAAAAACTTGAATGATGAAATTAATAAATACAAAGGTCATTTAGAAGAATAGTTCAATGCGCAAATCTTTAACTTCGTTAATGATTTGCGCATCTTTTTATTTTCGTGCATAATAAATTCAGAAGGAGGAGAAACCATTTGGAGATGTTTTTATTTGTATTGCTGCTGCTCTTTGCAATACTCGTGTCTAACTTGCTGAACCGCTTTGTGCCAGTTGTTTCTGTGCCGCTTATCCAAATTGGTTTAGGCATTTTAATTGCACTTATACCGCTCGGCTTCGAGCTTGACTTAAATCCGGAATTATTCCTTGTCATGTTCATTGCACCGCTACTGTTTAATGATGGCAAGCGGACCGATAAGAAAGCCTTGTGGAAGCTGCGAATCCCAATTTTGCTTCTAGCACTTGGTCTTGTCTTTGCAACCGTTTTTGTGATCGGTTACTTCGTCAATTGGTTAATACCGACGATTCCGCTCGCGGCCGCATTTGCACTTGCCGCTGCGCTTGCGCCGACAGATGCCGTTGCCGTAAGCTCGTTATCCGGACGCATCCACCTGCCAAAACGTATCATGAGCTTACTCGAGGGGGAATCATTAATTAATGATGCTTCAGGCCTTGTTTCATTCCAATTTGCCATTGCAGCAATGGTAACAGGCACCTTCAGTTTGCTGAATGCATCCTGGAGTTTTCTTGTGATCGCGATTGGCGGAGCTGTAGTCGGAATTATTTTATCACTATTAAAGTTCCAGCTTTTGAAATGGGTGCGCGGACTCGGCATGGAAGATGTTACGTTCCACATGCTGATCGAAATTTTGACGCCGTTTCTCATTTACTTAGCGGCAGAAGAAATTCATGTATCCGGAATCCTTGCAGTCGTTGCAGCAGGTATCATGCATGCCATCGAACGCAAGAAAGCGGACCCGCAATTAATGAAATTAAGCGTAGTATCAAAAAGCACGTGGTCTGTCATTATCTTTGTTTTAAACGGTTTAGTCTTTTTAATCCTCGGTACCCAGTTGCCGTCGATTATTCGCGTGGTTTGGGAAGATTCAGGTATCAGCAATGTTCAAGTTTTAAGTTACATAGTCTTGATTACACTGGCGCTCATCATCTTGCGCTATGTTTGGGTTAGTAGTTTTTGGCTGTTCAATTGGAAATTTCGAAACGGAGGCAAAAAAGAGCAGAAGCCTTCGATTCGTGCCTCAGTTTTGACCAGCCTTTCTGGCGTTCGTGGTGCCGTTACACTTGCGACAGCACTTTCAATTCCGTTTTTCTTAGATAACGGAGATTTGTTCCCACAGCGTGCTTTAATTATTTTTATTGCCTCTGGAGTTATTCTTTTAACACTTTTAATTGCGACATTCATCTTGCCGATTTTGGCACGTGATAATGAAGTTGACCTTGGCAATGACCGAGCCGAACGTGCAACGCAAATTTGGATACTGCGGAAAGTACTTCGCGAGCTACACGAACAAATTACGCCAGAAAATAAAGCTGCAACAGAAAGCGTCATTCAACAATATCGCAGACGAATACATGAGCTACAACAAGGCTTTAATGGACAAAATCGTCGGATGAGCCGTGAAGAAAAAGCGAAGCGGCTTGAAATTTTGACATGGCAACATGAGTATACCCAGAAGCTATTGTCAGATGGTGAAATCAAAACTGAAACAGCTTACCGTTATGAAAGTTTTTTAAATATGAAAGAAAGTGCTCTTAAACAAAAGTTTAAAACCAAAATTAAAACATTAATCGGCTTTTTAAAACGTGTTTTGCGAATTGTGCTGCATCCAAAACGATTTAAAGAAACTAGAAACCAGATAAAAGCAGCACATCCAAAGCAATCCGAAGCATTTAAGGAAATTCGTTTTGTACGCGCTGAAAATGAAAAAATGGTAATCAGGAAACTGAAAGCACAAATGAATGATGCAAACATGGACTTAATTAGTCCGCTGATCACAGAACATAAAATCATACTAGAACGGATTGTGCAAGATCAAACGCGGCCAACCTCGAAAGAAAAATTTGAGGCCAAAGTTCGAGAAGTAGAACTGGCAGGCATGCAGTTTGAACGCGATGAAATCCAAGCCTTGTTTGAAGAAGGTAAAATTTCACGTGATTTGGCACGAGATCTCAGACAGAATTTAAATTTACTGGAAACGTATACGATTGAAGAAGAACTTGTCTAAAAACCCGCCTCAGCTGTGAGGCGGGTTTTTAGCTGTGAAAAAGAAAAATTCTCTTGATGTGCTATTTTAAATGTTGTATAATGAATCGTGCTTTTAGTAAACCTCTAGTTTAGTATTTATAAACAAGTGTGGTTTGAAGTTTACTTTTATTAAACTTTGAGAAAGGAAGAGAAGATGGAAATCGGCAATCGTATCAAAAATTTGCGACTTAGTAAAAATCTAACACAAGAAGAACTCGGAGAGCGGACAGATTTATCGAAGGGCTACATTTCTCAGCTTGAACGCGATTTAAGTTCGCCGTCGATCGAAACTTTATTTTCAATTCTTGAAGTACTAGGTTCAACGCCAAAAGAATTTTTTGACGAAGAGCAAGGCAAACAAAAAGTTATTTATGAAAAAGCAGAACGCATCTTTTATGAAGACGAAGAAAGAGGCTATCATATCGAATGGCTCGTTCCAGAATCGAATGAAAAAGAAATGGAACCCGTTTTGCTAGAAATAAATCCTGGCGGCTGTTTTAAACAATTTGAACCGTCGCTTTCAGAAACCTTTGCTTATGTTTTAAACGGCAAAGTCACAGTGAGACTTGGAAAAGATCATTATGAAGCAAAAGCTGGCGAAACCATTTATTTTCATGCGGCAGCACGCCATCAAATTAGCAACCAAACGGACGAAAAAGCTGAACTCATCTTAGTTGCAACAGATTCTTATCTATAGAGGGAGGAAATCTTTATGCCAGAAACGATTATCCAGTTCGATGGAGTGACGAAACAATTTGACAACGACGAACCGGTTTTAAAAAAATGTGAGTTTTGAAATAGAAAAAGGAAAATTTTATACACTACTTGGCCCTTCAGGCTGCGGCAAAACAACGATCTTGCGTTTAATCGCCGGATTTTTAGAAGCAACAGCCGGCGAAATTCGGCTTGATGGTAAGAAAATTAATGCCGTCCCAGCCAATAAGCGCCCAGTAAATACCGTTTTTCAAGATTACGCTTTGTTTCCGCATTTAAACGTTTTCGAAAATGTTGCTTTTGGTTTGCGGATTAAAAAAATGAACAAAAAAATGATTGAGACAAAAGTGGAAGAAGCACTTCGATTTGTCAATTTGTCCGGCTATGAAAAACGAGAAATTAGTGAGATGTCAGGCGGTCAGCGCCAGCGTGTTGCGATTGCTCGAGCGATTGTCAACGAACCGGAAGTTATCTTGCTAGATGAGCCGCTTTCGGCACTTGATTTAAAACTTCGTACAGAAATGCAATATGAGTTGCGCGATTTACAAAAACGTCTTGGCATCACGTTCATCTTTGTTACACATGACCAAGAAGAAGCGCTTGCGATGAGTGACGAAATTTTTGTCTTGAATAAAGGAGAAATTCAGCAAAGCGGAACGCCAATCGACATCTATGATGAACCAATTAACCGCTTTGTGGCAGACTTTATTGGTGAATCAAACATTGTATCCGGCAAAATGATTCATGATTTTGAAGTAGAATTTGTCAACCGCCGCTTTGAATGCGTCGATCAAGGTTTCAATCCAAACGAAACCGTCGAAGTGGTTATTCGACCAGAAGATCTTGAAATTACAACAGCAGACAAAGGAAAACTTCAAGTTGAAGTTGATTGGGTGCTATTTCGAGGCGTTCATTACGAAATGGGCTGTATTGATGTTGACGGCAATGAATGGCTTGTCCATACAACGAAAAAAGCCAAAGTTGGCAGTAAAATCGGACTTGCTTTTGATGCGGAAGCGATCCATGTCATGCGTCTAGGCGAAACCGAAGAAGAATTTGACAAACGCTTAGAAAGTTACGAAGAGGCGTAAGTTAAATGACTAGAAAAGCAAGAAACCTGTATCTCGTTCCTTACGTCCTTTGGATTATTCTATTTGTTGTTGCGCCGATCATTTTGATTATCTATTATTCTTTTTTTGATGTCGACGGCAATTTTACATTCAGCAATTATCAGCATTTTTTTTACTCCGGTTTATATGAAAATGACATTAAGTTCATTTTGGTATGCCCTCCTGATTACGCTTTTCACATTGTTGATTTCGTATCCGACGGCTTACCTACTGACCAAATTAAAGCATAAACAACTCTGGCTTTTGTTGATTATTTTGCCAACATGGATTAATCTACTCTTGAAAGCCTATGCTTTTATCGGGATATTCGGTACTTATGGGGCAGCAAATCAATTTTTAGATTTGATCGGAATCGGCACGAAACAACTCCTATTTACCGATTTTAGTTTCCTATTTGTTTCCACCTACATTTTTATCCCATTTATGATTTTACCGATCTATAATGCGATCGAAGAAATTAATCCATCTCTGATACAAGCTTCACGAGACTTAGGCGCATCAGGATTTACAACTTTTCGCCGAGTTATTTTCCCACTGACAGCAGATGGTGTTAAATCCGGCTGTCAAGCTGTCTTTATTCCAGCGTTGTCGCTATTTATGATTACGCGTCTAATTGCCGGAAACCGCGTGATCACGCTCGGAACAGCGATTGAAGAACATTTCCTTGTAACACAAGATTGGGGAATGGGCTCAACGATCGGTGTATTTCTTATCATTGCGATGATTTTGATTATGTTTTTAACAGGCACAAGACGTAAGAAGGGGGCGAGAAAGTGAAAAAATACAAATGGAGTAATCTTTACCTAATTTTTGTTTTCGTCATTTTGTATGCCCCCATTTTTTATTTAATGTTCTATTCCTTTAATGTAGGCGGAACGATGCACGGTTTTAAAGGCTTTACGCTCGATTATTATCGTGAAGTATTTGCCGATACACGCCTTTTGATCATTGTTTTAAACACCTTTGTTATTGCACTTCTTTCTGCTGTGATCGCGACCATTATCGGGATTTGCGGGGCGCTTGCGATCAAGTTTATTCCAAAGCCAGTTGGCAAGAATACACTGCTCAGCTTAAATAATGTGCTAATCGTGAGCCCGGATGTCATTATCGGTGCGAGCTTCCTGATCTTCTTCACGATTCTCGGAATTAAGCTCGGGTTTATATCCGTGCTCGTGTCCCATATTGCATTTAGTATTCCAATTGTCGTGCTTATGATTTTACCGAAACTTCAAGAAATGAGTTCTACTTTGATAGATGCAGCTAGAGATTTAGGCGCAAGCCAGTGGCAAGTCTTGTCGAAAGTTATATTGCCTTACATTGCCCCGGGAGTTCTTGCCGGATTTTTCATGGCGCTCACCTATTCGCTTGATGATTTTGCTGTTACGTTCTTTGTAACCGGCAACGGCTTTTCAACCTTATCTGTTGAAATCTATTCACGCGCGCGCCAAGGTATCTCTTTATCAATCAATGCGCTTTCAACACTGATCTTCCTATTCACTATACTGCTTGTGATAGGTTACTATTTTATCAACCGCAAAAACAACACAAAAACAGTTCGATCGGGGGCGAATAAACGATGAAACCGCTCCTTCGCATATTTATCCCAGTAATCTTACTGGCGCTTGTGATGATGCTTCTATCCAGTTTTATGAACCGCGAACAAGGCTATGCAGGTGGCAATACCCTAACCATTTATAATTGGGGAGATTATATTGATCCCGATTTAATTAAGAAGTTTGAAAAAGAAACGGGCATCAAAGTCATCTATCAAACCTTTGATTCAAATGAAGCGATGATGACAAAAATTGAGCAAGGCGGAACCACATTTGATATTGCTGTTCCAAGTGATTATGCGATCAATAAAATGAAACAAGAAAATTTACTAATCCCACTTGATCATTCCAAGTTGAGTAATGAAAAGTATATCGATAAGCGCTTCATGAATCTATCCTTTGACGAGCACAACAAGTATTCCATGCCTTATTTCTGGGGAACACTCGGCATCATTTACAATAAAAAGATGTTCCCAGATAAAGATTTCTCTACGTGGGATGCACTTTGGGATAAAGACTTGGAGAATCAAATTCTCCTAATCGATGGAGCTCGCGAAGTAATCGGGCTTGGTCTAAACAGCCTTGGATACTCACTAAATGACACTAGCGATGCCCATCTCAATCAAGCACTTGCCAAGCTGAAAAAAATGACCCCAAATGTGAAAGCGGTCGTCGGCGATGAAATCAAACTTTTGATGGCAGACGATGAAGCCGGAGTAGCCGTAACCTTCTCCGGTGAAGCTTCTGAGATGCTCGACAATAACAAAGATTTGGATTATGTGATTCCTACACAAGGTTCCAATCTTTGGTTTGATAATATGGTCATTCCAAAAACAGCTAAAAATATTGATGGTGCCCATAAGTTCATCAACTTCATGCTAAATCCAAAAAATGCGGCAGCTAATGCGGAGTATGTAGGTTATGCGACCCCAAATACCGCAGCAGAAAAATTACTTCCAAAAGACGTTTCGAGCGACAAACGTTTCTATCCAAACATGGACGAGCTAAATAACTTAGAGGTATACGATAATCTTGGAAAACGGATGCTGTCTCACTATAATGAGCTGTTCTTAGAATTTAAAATGTATCGTAAGTAAAAGCAGAAAGACGAGTTAGTATAGGCGGCTAACTCGTCTTTCTGCTTTATAAGAAGCGTGCTAATCTGTAAAAAAGTTGGATGAGATGAACCCAAGTGATCAAACTTGAAACACTTCAAGCAATCAGTGTAGAAAAATTTCCTGATACCTTCTAAGCGATAATAGCGCAGAAAATATGCAGGCTTATTTCGATAATGCCCATAATCTTAAACAATTAGAAGCAGATAACCCCAATCCTTATTTAAGTTTTTATTTCTTTTAAGAAGCTAAAAACTTAGCCAAGTATTTGAAATTTAATTTTGGTTAAAACGCTAAAAATAATATTTTTGATTAGTACGAATTAAAGCTAATTGAAACTCATAAGCAAAGCCCTTTCGCTCAAGTTCAATTATTAGCGCTCTTTGGGTGGGCTTTGAAGCAAGATCGGCCTTAACGATATCTGGACTTGACATCATTTGATTGTAACGAGGATCATAGTCAGTTACAAATAAGGTTCGATTGTAAAATGTATCTGGATAAACAATCGCGAATAAGTCTTGTTCCATCTGTATCCCTTCTTTACGATAAATTAAACGGGTGCATCGGAAAGTGTCCATTCAATGGAGCTTGTATAGTCACTTGAAATTTTTTGCTTGACCAGGTAGGATTTCTAGAAGCGGCCCTTCATCTTGTGACCAAGAAACAGGATAATAATCATCTCCCTCAGTAGCTTTGTGATAAACAAGTACACTGCTCGTTGAATTAATGATTTGATCTTGCTGACCTTTCTTGCGGTAAATCAAACTATCCGGCAACTTATCGTTATCAGCATTTGTGAAGGGTGTAAGTTGTTTAGCTGTTACATCCCAAGCGCCTTTTTTAAGCCGGGTATCTTTTACAATAATTTTCCAAGCAGGATCAGCACGTCCAATATTAACCGTAGCATTTGATATTTTCCCAGCTTCAAAGTTTAAGTCTGGTGGAACAGCATTAAATTCAAGTTTTCCATCTTTCACAACAATCGTTTGTGATTTGCTAGATGCTTTTCCGGCTATCGTTTCAACCGTTGAAATAATACCATCTTTCCCTTCTGCAAGAGAGACTAACGATGTTGGTATAACATCAAAGGAAAGCGTACGGGATGGAACATCAGCTCTTGCTTGAACATTGCTATTTATTGGCAAATAATAACCACCATCTGTCGGCGTAACTATGCCTGCTGGTGTTCCACCAACCATAGTAAATGAATCGGGATCAATTTTCATCTTGTTTAAGAGAGTAGGTTTAAGCTCCACTTTTAAATAAGTAACGTATATAGAGTCTGAAAAGAAATAAGAGTGAGTGTAGGGGATATCAGGATAGAATTTTTTCCCATTTCCGTTGATTTCAGCATTCAGTGTAAACGGCTTATTAATTTCCCCTTGCAGTGCGTGAGTATACGGATCGACATTTGACAAGTCTTTTGGCGAGAAGCTAGAAAATAAACTTACATTAAGTCGAAAGAACCCAATATTATAAGCAAGAAAATTTGAAGCAAAGATGTCTGTGGGGTCATCTTCCTTCCCTACACGGGGAGGATTGGGATTATCCATTTGTACAGTATAAGCTTCCTCAGTTTTAGGTGGAATAAATGAAAAGTTCTCATCGGGTTTTCCATTAAAAATAACATTTCCTGAAGAATCCCAAACAGTATAAGTATGTTCTGGTGAAAGATCTTTAGGACCGTCGTTAGTAACAGTCGGGCTATTAGCATGACCGATTTTAAGAGAGTTTGCTTCTGTTTCTGAGAAAAGGTAAAGCGGTTCATTAGGTTTATTTTTAAATATTACTCCCTCAAACCCCAGATTCATGTAATGAGCCAAAAGTGAACGGCCGGCATAAAAGCCTCTATTATCCGGATGGAAGAAATTTTTATCAACTAATCCCAATTTGGGCTCTGGTTGATTAGACTGAGTGAGTAATCTCAAGTTCTCATTATCCAGAACTGTAAATTCATTGCTAGACAAATCATAGCGTGGAATGTTTGAAATAAAGCGTGCTATATTATCAAGTAATCCAAGAAAACGATTGTATGATAGATCAAAAATTTGTAATTTGCTAATATTCATAATTGATTCAGGCACTTCTCCGGTTAATTTATTATGTGATAAATTAAGACGAGCCAACTTTGAGAGTTTCCCAATGCTTGTTGGAATATGTCCAGTCAATTGATTATAGGATAGGTTGATATATGTTAGCTTTTTGAGTTCGCCAATTGATTCTGGGATAGTGCCTGTAATATTGGCCTGATCAGCTTGAATAGTTTGCAAGTTATGGAGCAATGTAATTCCGTTAGGGATATAACCTCCTCCGTCACTAGCGTAAGGCATAAGATCAATAACTTTATCTAGATCTGCTTGTGTAACATCAACACCTAGCTTTTTTTTACCCAAACCTGCATCCTCTAATTGCTCTTCAATTTGATTAATTATCCATGGCTGATTATCAAAGGCTTCTGGTTGAATGACATCTTCTGGGGCTATACGGCTGTCGAACTTAGCACGGCTTTTTTTTTGGCTTTTCAGACAAATTTGATTTAGTTTCCGTTTGCGTTATTTTTTTTCTCCGCCGCCTTTTCTGTTTTGGCATCAACAGCTTCCTTGCTGTCTGCTTGGGCCTCAGCTTCGTAGTTAATCTCGACTGGAGCCGAAGTAACCATTTGGGTGTCTCGAATAGTATATGCTCTAAGTGTATAAGTTCCATAAGTCGTGGCTTTGAATTTTAGAACGGCTTTTTTCTCTCCGCCTTCTGGCCAGTCAATAATAAGCTGTTGCTTAGCCTCATCCTTAGTCACAGTCGAACCGCCTTCAAGCGAATCTATAAAAGTAAAGTTTCCGTTGAGCGGTACTATCACCTTGCTATCATTTGGATTTTTATCTTTGATCGTTAAATTGAAAATTTGTGTGACTGATTTTGAATCAGGATCCACTGTTACCACTAAATCATCAGCCTGCTCATTCGCGGCCTGAAGTGTAGGGATAGAAGCAAGCCATAAAAAAGCTAGTAGGGCTATCCCTATCAATAAAAACGCGATTACTTTTCGCTTTTTGATTATTTGCATGATGTCCTCCTTTGAAAAAATAAATGCTGTTTTTAAAAATTTAATTACCCCGTTATCCATCCCTTCTTTAAAATGTTCTATGTATTAGTTAATTTGATTCTAATCAATTCTAATAAAAAATAGTCCGCTTAACTCGGAACTATGTATCATATTTTTAAATAAAAAGTGAAAATTTTGTGTTATAAAAAAAGGGTAGTATTTTACTAAAGTTGTGAATTAACAAGTATTGATCAATTGTAGCTAATGTGAGTAGATAGTGGATTCAATCGCTCATCTAAAAAGCGGTGTCAATGAGTGTGATTTTATACAAACTATCTATAAATAAGGGTAGTGAATCACAAGTATGAATGCGTTTTCTTCAAAAAGAATGCTATTTATAGTTTCTTTCAATTGAAAAAAACAGAGCATTTGCGTTAAAATATGATTCAAGTCAAGAAATAATGGGGGGTTCAAAATGCCGGCTTATCAAATTAATTGGTCTTATAACGGAGAGAACGGGCCAGAACATTGGGGACAAATTTGTTCCGAGTTTGAAATTGCAGAAGTAGGAGAAAAGCAATCGCCAATTAACATTAAACAACAAGAAGTGACTGCGCTAACAGGGAACCCACTTACACTTAGTCATTCTGAAATTCAATACACAGTAAAACGGATTGAAAATTCGGTTCATTTATTTCCGCAAGAACCAAATCAAACCTTGGAATTAAACGGAGATATTTATACACTTGTGGCTTTTCATGCCCACATTCCAAGCGAACATCTGCTAGACGGAAAAACGCATCCGATTGAATGGCACTTCGTTCATGAAAATTCACGCGGAGAGAAGCTTGTTCTCGGTGCTTTTATGGATGTTGGGACAGGAGTATCGATTGATATGACTGAGCTTAGACGTGTTTTCCCAGAAGTCTTTCAAGATTTTTCGGTAGAACGGGAGGTTTCGCTCAACATTGCTGATTTTTTACCAGAAGAAAAAGCGTATTATACATACGAAGGTTCGCTCACAACTCCGCCAACAGTAGAAGGAGTTCGCTGGGTGCTTTTGAAAGATCGTCAAACAATCGGTCATGTTGCGCATAAAGCTTTTGAAAAAGTTATTGGAGGAACAAATCGCCCAGTACAGCCGCTGAACAACAGAGAAATTAAATTTTACGAATAGAGGCGAAGAGTGATACAAAAGATTTTTGTAGCTGGAAAGTTGCCGAAAAAGACTGAGCTTATCTTGAAGCAGCTTGACGCAAATTTTTGGAACGGTACTGGACAAATCAGTGAAACGGCGCTCATAGAAGGTGCGAGGACGGCAGAAGCCATCGTTTGCCCGCTTTCGGCGCCTGTTTCACAAGCTGTTCTGGAAAATGCTCCTAAACTGAAAATCGTAGCGAACGTCGGTGCGGGATTTGACAATATTGATGTAGCAAAAGCAAAAGAACTTGGTATAGCGGTCACAAATACGCCAGATGTTTCTACGGAATCCACTGCAGAGCTTACATTCGGTCTGATAATTGATGTCATGCGTCGTATTTCTGAGGGAGATCGACTAATGCGTGAACAGCCTAAGAAATTTGAGGGCTGGGCACCAACATTCTTTTTAGGGCATGAGTTATACGGTAAAACGATTGGTATCATTGGACTAGGTAAAATTGGACAAGCGGTAGCAAAACGGGCTTATGCATTTGGAATGTCCATCCTCTATGCCGGTCCGCACCAAAAAAAAGAAGCTGAAGCGTGGGGAGCTCGTTATGTATCTGAGTCAGAATTGATTGAAACAAGTGATGTTATTTCTATTCATGCTGCTTATAACGAAGCTTTGTTTCATTTGTTTGACGCCGCAGCATTTGCAAAAATGAAGCCATCAGCTTTTCTGATAAACGCTTCACGCGGTAAAGTGGTTGATGAAAAGGCTTTGATTTTAGCGCTACAAAATAAACAAATTGCTGGTGCGGCACTTGATGTTTTTGAATTTGAGCCAAAGTTCAGTGCTGAATTAAAACAGTTTGACAATTTAGTTCTTACACCGCATATTGGCAATGCGACAATCGAAACGCGCGAAAAAATGGGCGAAATAGCAGTCGCAAATGTCCAAGCAGTTTTAGCTGGCGGGAAACCGCTTCATTCTGTATACTAAAGATATATCATGTAGAGAATGGGTGGGATTCATTATGTATCAAAAAGCACTTGAATTTGCTAGAAAAGCACATGCCAGTCAAAAAAAGAAAAAATTACTGGTGAAAAATACTTTTCTCACCCGCTTAATGTTGCTCGAATTTTAAGTACAGCCGGATTTCCCGAATATGTGGCCATTGCAGGGCTTTTGCATGATGTAGTAGAGGATACCGGTACGACAAATGCAGAAATTAAAGAACAGTTCGGCGAAAAGGTTGCCGAGCTTGTTCGTGCGCATACAGAAGATAAAACAAAATCATGGGAAGAACGGAAAGCACATACGATCGAAACAGTGCGAAATGGGAGTTTAGAAGTAAAAGCACTGATTGTCGCGGATAAACTTGATAATCTTTCGTCGATTCGTTATGCGATGAGTTCAGAAGGCGACCGTGTCTGGACATATTTTAAACGAGGCTATAGCGAACAGAAATGGTACTATACCAATGTTCGCAATGCTATGACAGTTGGACTTTCTGAAACAGAGATTCCAGCTTTTTTTTGCGGCTTATTCAAGACTTGTGGATACTGTTTTTAGGCGATGAAAACGCTTAAATATAACTTTTTGGGTGAAAAGGGAGGACAAAAAATGATTTTTGGTGCAATTGAAGCAGGCGGTACAAAATTTGTTGTCGCAGTTGGCAATGAAAAAGGAGATATCATCAAACGTGCAGTCTACAAAACGACTGAGCCGTCTGAAACGATGCAGCAGGTAATACGTTTTTTTAAACAGTATCAAAACGATTTAGCGGCAATTGGAGTGGGTTCATTCGGTCCGATTGATATTCGCAAAGAAAGTAAAACTTATGGCTATATTACCCATACACCGAAGATTGCATGGCGAAATTATGATATCGTAGGCGCACTTAAAGCCGAATTTTCTATCCCGATCGGTTTCACAACTGATGTGAATGCAGCAGCACTTGGCGAAGTAACGCGCGGAGCGGCAAAAGGACTTTCGAGCTGTATCTATTTAACCGTTGGAACAGGCATCGGCGGCGGAGCAATTGTCCACGGTGAAATTCTTGAAGGCTTTTCGCATCCGGAAATGGGACATATTATGGTGAAGCGACACAAACATGATCGTTTTGCCGGAAGCTGCCCGTCACATGATGATTGCCTAGAAGGCCTTGCCTCAGGAAGCGCGATTGAAAAACGCTTTGGAAAGCCGGGAGCAGAGCTTGCAGGAAATGATGAAGTATGGAACCTCGAAGCCCATTACCTCGCACAAGCCTTGATGGATTACAGCCTGATTTTAGCCCCAGAACGCATTATTTTAGGAGGCGGGGTAATGAAAGAAGGCCAATTATTCCCACTCGTTCGGAAAAAGCTTAACAAATTGATGAACCATTATGTGACTTTGCCTGACTTTGAAGAATATATTGTTTCACCCGGTTTAGGCGATGATGCAGGGATCACTGGCGGACTTGTTTTAGGCGTTCAAGCATACCAAAAAGAAAAGTAGACGAGCAAAAGTGAAATTTGATATAATGTGAAAAAAACTACAATTAGGAGGAACAGCATGTCAATCACAAATTTGCTCGGAATTAAATATCCAATCATTCAAGGAGCGATGGCGCAAATTGCAAAAGCTCCGCTTGTTGCTGCCGTATCGAATGCCGGCGGTTTAGGCATTATTGCTTCTGGCGGCATGAGTGCTGAGGATTTACGAAATGAAATAAAAAAAAACTAAAGAATTGACTAATCAGCCATTTGGTGTAAATTTGATGCTGATGATGACAAATATCGCCGAACTGACCGAAGTAATCATCGAAGAAGGCGTTAAGATAGTAACGACTGGTGCAGGAACACCTAAAAGCTATATGCCGATTTGGAAAGAAGCCGGGATCATAGTCATCCCTGTTGTTCCATCAGTGATGATTGCCAAACGAATGGCAAAGCTGGGTGCTGATGCTGTCATTGCTGAAGGAACAGAAGCGGGAGGGCATGTAGGCGAAACAACAACGATGGCCTTGTTACCGCAAATTGCAGATGCCGTAGATGTTCCTGTTATCGGTGCGGGTGGAATTGCTGACGGACGCGGAATCGCTGCAGCCTTTGCTTTGGGCGCATCAGGCGTTCAAATCGGAACACGTTTCCTTGCGACAGAAGAATGTCCTGTCCATGAGAACTTTAAACAAGCCGTTTTAAAAGCAGGGGATCGCGATACAACCGTAACAGGGCGTAAAGCGGGCTCGCCAGTGCGTTCTATCAAAAATAAGATGATTAAAGAATATCTACGATTAGAGGATTTAGATGTGGGGCGCGATGAACTTGAAACGCTCACTTTAGGATCACTACGAAAAGCTGTTCAAGAAGGCGATACAGATAACGGTTCAGTAATGGCTGGACAAATTGCTGGTTTAATTACAGACATTAAACCATGCCGAGAAGTCATTGAAGAAATGATGCAAGAAGCTGAACAAGTTGCTTCTCAACTGAAAATCTAAAAAAAGGAGGAAAGCCGCGGCTTTCCTCCTTTTTTTGCCTTGTATCAAAATGAAGCTTTAATTCGTCCAAGAGCTTGTTTAATTTGTTCAAATCCAGTTCCGCCATATGAATTACGCTTCAAAACAGCTTGTTTCGATGACAATGCATCATAAATATCGGCTTCGATTAATTGCGAAACCGCTTGATATTCAGCAAGCGGAATATCCTGAAGATAGCAACCTTTCTTAGTACAGTCAAGCACAAGTTTTCCGACAATTTCATGCGCTTCGCGGAATGGAATCCCTTTTCCTGCCAAGTAATCCGCAAGCTCTGTCGCATTTGAGAAATCCTTTTGCGTCGCCTCCTCCATGACAGATTTATGAACCGTCATCGTTTCAATCATCCCTGAAAAAATCGAGAGACTCTTCAAAATGGTTTCCGCCGTATCAAACATTCCTTCCTTATCTTCTTGAAGGTCTTTATTGTAGGCAAGCGGCAACCCCTTCAAAATCGTCAGCAGACTGAACAAATGGCCATAGACACGCCCAGTTTTCCCCCGAATCAGCTCCGCCATATCCGGATTTTTTTTCTGCGGCATAATTGAACTACCGGTAGAAAATGCGTCGCTCAGCTCGATAAAATGAAATTCATGACTTGTCCATAAAATCATTTCCTCCGCCAAGCGCGACAAGTGCATCATAAGAATAGAAGCGTTGCTCAGGAACTCCAAAATAAAATCCCGATCACTCACCGCATCCAAACTATTTTCATAAACCTTGCTGAAGCCAAGCAGTTCAGCACTATAAAACCGGTCTACGGGAAAAGTCGTCCCAGAGAGTGCAGCTGAGCCAAGCGGAGAACTATCAATTCGACTGAGGCTTTCAGAAAACCGTTCCACATCACGTGACAGCATTTCATAATAAGCGAGCAGATGATGCGCAAAAGAAATCGGCTGAGCATGCTGCAAGTGCGTATAGCCTGGCATAATCGTTTCGACATGTTCCTCTGCCTTCTCGGCAAGCACGTGGCGAAACTGATTGATTCCAAGCAAGACTTCATTTACTGTCTTTTTTAAATAAAGATGCATATCAGTCGCGACTTGATCATTCCGGCTTCGTGCTGTATGCAGCTTGCCTGCAACAGGTCCAATACGATCATGTAGCAGCTTTTCAAGATTCAAATGAATATCTTCAAGCTCCGTTTTAAATTCCAGTTTTCCATCCTTAAGTTCCATCATCAGCTGCCCTAATCCACCGAGGATATCATTCATATCTGCCTCCGAAATAATGCCTGTCTTTCCGAGCATTTTAACGTGAGCGATACTTCCAAGCAAATCTTCTTCCGCCAAGTTTTGGTCAAACGAAATCGATGCGCCGAATTCATCGACCCAAGCCTCGCTTTCCATCTCAAAGCGGCCGCCCCATAGTTTTTTCATTCCTCGTTACACCTCATTCGTTTGTTGTACTTGTTTAGCAGTGATTTCAGCACTTACTTTCGTAGGAAGCCCCCATAACTTAATGAAGCCGACTGCTGCTTCTTGATCAAATGTATCCGCAGACGTATAGGTTGCAAGATTTTCGTCATAAAGCGAATTTGGAGATTTTCTTCCTTCAACAATGGCATGCCCTTTAAAAAGTTTAACGCGAACGACCCCGTTCACATGTTTTTGCGTGGCTTTTAAGAAGGCAAACAAAGCTTCTGATAAAGGAGAGAACCAAAGTCCATTGTAAATTAATTCGCTGATTTCTTTCTCGATAATCGGCTTGAAGTGCGCGAGCTCGCGCACAAATGTAAGATCCTCTAATTCCTTATGTGCCGTAATAAGTGTAACCGCTGCCGGACACTCATAAACTTCCCGAGATTTAATTCCGACGAGCCTGTTTTCAATATGGTCGATCCGGCCGATACCATGTTTTCCTGCCAATTTATTTAACTCGATAATAAGTGTAGCGAGCGGCAAGTTTTTTCCGTTTAAAGAAATTGGAATCCCAGCATCGAACTGTATCTCGATCATTTCAGGCGCATCCGGTGTGTTTTCAAGGCTTGCTGTTAGATCATAAGCAGCTTCTGGAGGTGCAGCCCATGGGTCTTCAAGAATGCCGCATTCGTTGCTTCTGCCCCACAAATTTTGATCAATTGAAAATGGATTTTCAAGATCAATAGGTACGGGAATATTTTTTTCTTGAGCATATTGAATTTCTTCTTCACGCGACCATTTCCAATCCCGAACTGGTGCAACAACCTTAATATCAGGTGCAAGCGCATGGATAGCCACTTCAAAACGAACTTGGTCATTTCCTTTGCCCGTACATCCGTGTGCGATGGCTGTTGCCCCAACCTCACGTGCCATCTCAACTAATTTTTTAGCAATAAGCGGACGAGAAAGTGCTGAAACGAGCGGGTATTTTCCTTCATAATAAGCATGTGCTTGCAGAGCGATAAGAGCAAATTCTTCTGCGAACTCATCCTTAGCATCAATTGTATAAGATTCAATCGCTCCGACTTGAAGTGCCTTTTCTTGAATAAACGGTAGATTTTTTCCTTCGCCCACATCAAGACAGCAGGCGACAACATCATAATTTAAGTCGACCAACCACTGAATGGCAACGGAAGTGTCAAGTCCGCCTGAATACGCTAAAATGATTTTTTCTTTCATTAATAACAACCCCTTTAATTTATAAATATACAAGTTTTATTTTATGTTAACACTTATTTAGGGATATTTCAATCTAAAAATAAATATTTATTCATAAATTAGATTAAAAATACATTTTACATTCTTGCTTGGTTAAATTTAAACAAAACTGATATACTTAGACTATGAAGTTAACTTATAAGGAGTTGAATGCAATTGAAAAACATACTTAAATGGGTGACAGTTTTTTGTTTTTTAGTTTGGTTTTATTGCCGCTTTTAGCTATCTTTTTTATCTATAAGAAAGCGGTTGGGAAACGTGATTACGATCCGAAGTTACTTGATAATTTATCCGATGAAGCCGCGCAAAATTATGTGAAGAATACTGCCCCACTTTCGGACGTTGATTCCCGATACAAATACATTCGTTTGAAGGAAAAAGCAACACCTTCAGCGAAAAGCATTGAAATTGGTAGCACAGAAGATAAAAAAATTGATGGGCCAAGTGGAAAAATTCCGCTACGAATTTATACACCGGAACAAGATGGGCCGTATGAAATTATTCTTTACTTCCACGGCGGCGGTTTTGTAACTGGCGGCTTGCAGTCACATGATGCAATTGCTCGTAAACTCGTTCAAACAACAGGAGCGAGAGTAGTGGCTGTCGATTATCGCTTAGCACCGGAAAACCCTTTCCCGGCTGCTATTGAAGATGCTTATGCGGCATTGCTTTGGGCAGCAAGCCACAACACAAGTTTGCGTAATAAAGAGGATGCTGTTATCGTTGCTGGCGATTCAACAGGAGGGAATATTGCAGCCGTTGTTGCTCAGTTGGCAAAAGCTAAAAACGGTCCAAAAATCAGCCGTCAAATTCTGCTTTATCCAGCTACTGATATTTTCAGCCGTGATGCATCTGTCCTTTATCCTTCCATGGACGAATTTGCTGATGGATACGTTTTGACAAAGGAATCTCTAGATAAATACTTTAAACTGTATATGCAAAATGCTGTTGACCGGAAATATGATCCTCTTGTCGCACCCATTCGTAGCAAGAATTTAGCTGGCTTACCAAAAGCTTTTGTTGCAACTGCTGAATATGATCCGCTTCGAGATCAAGGTGAGGCATATGCGAAAAAAATTAAAGGACGCATCAGTCCCAGTATTTGCAAAACGACTAGATGGAGTTACACATGGTTTCCTTGAAACAGATTCAAAAGCTGCGGATGAAACGTACG
>NZ_AODF01000029.1 GCF_000525875.1 Listeria floridensis FSL S10-1187
TGCGAAAGATTACGGCATGTCAGCCCGCCAGTTAAATGCTAAGCTTCACGATTTAGGTGTACAATACAATTTGTCCGGCACGTGGTTCTTATACAGTGACTACCAGGACAAAGGCTACACGCACAGTAAGACTTTTACACGGGAATATGGCGGTACCAATAGTCATACATATTGGACGCAAGAAGGACGCTTATTCCTATACCATAAACTGAAAGAACATGGCATTTTGCCGAAACTAGAACAGCAAAGTGAGGTAACCGCATATGAAAACATTTAGTTACAAGACTGGACTAAAAGAAAAAGACCCATGCGGCAACATGAGTCTCAAGAGCGATTACGCACAAAGCGTAGTCCATAACCAACTCAATTTTAACCCAAGTTTGAAATTCAAGCAAGCATTTTCTAGAGCAGAATACCTTTGGGCGCTCGACCTAGTTGCTAAAAATGCGCATGAGCCTTGTGTGCAGCATTTATGCAAAAAAGACACCGAGCAAGCCCTTGCAATTATTATTTTGATGCATCGTCAGCGGCTTCACGCTCTTTGACCCATATTTTCACCTGTGCCAGTTCTTCGGAGCTGGCCATTTTTGTGATGAAGCGTTTTGCGGTGCTTTTTGCAACTCGGTGATTTCGGTTGCCCGGATTTTTATTATCCCAGCGATCGGCGGCTAACCTTTGCGCCGTCGAAGTAGACTTCTTCATTTTGCCACCACCATAATAAAGCCTACAATTGGGGGCTTTTTTCTATATTAAAAGTATACGTTATAACGTATATAATTGTCAAGAAAAAAAGCTGCAAAAAATGCAACTTTCTTTAATTAAATATGTCACCATAGTCAGCTTTCAATTTTGCTTGGTTCTTAAGGTCGCTGCCCCATAATTGTACGTATTGCTTAGTAACCTCGACTGAGCCGTGCCCAAGTAAAGAGGCGAGGCTAAACGGGTCGATGCCCGCCAACACAGCTTGCTTGGCGTATGTGCGACGGCACATGTGCGGACTTACGTCCTTTTTAACCCCGCAAAGCTTTGCCGTCTTCCTCAAGTCCTCTTGAAAAGTACGCCCTCGCAACTGCTCATTATCCACGTTGACAAAAAGGTAAGGTGTAGCGAGCTGCCCCCTTACTTTAATATACGTCCGAAGCCGCGCAACCATGCTGTCCGACAAGTAGACGATGCGCTGGCTGAGGTTTTTCGTTTCAGTAATCACGATATAGTCGCCCTGAACATCATCTACCTTGACGTGCAAGCACTCGTTAATACGGATACCTGTGTCAAGCAGTAGGTGAAAGATTGTCAGGTTTCGAAATGCGCGAAAGGACGGCTGTTTTTTATACTCACGCACAATAAGCTTGATTTCATTGCGTTCAAGCGTGTCATAGATTTCACGGCGCACACGGAGTTTATGGACGTTTTCCGACACGTTTGTTGCCGCGATACCTTGTTTGTATAAGTAGTTGTAAAATGCCCGAATGCACGTCAGCTTGCTGTTAATCGTGTTAGGTTTCAGCGTTTGTAGCCACAGCTCGATGACGCGGTGCACGTCGGTCGCCACGACCTCAGTCAGTGGCTTTTCAATTTCGAGCTGGTCGAGCGCCAGCCTAAATGTTCGTAAGCCGCCTTTGTAAAACTCTAGCGTCGAGTGCCTCACATTCTTAATGTAGCGCGACTTGATGAATAGCTCCACCGCGTCCGCATCTGTGTAGGGCGTGTTTGTTCCAATAATCGCCATTTCCTGTTGTGTTAAGTCTTTTCTTCGCATAAAAAAACACCTCTCAAATTTAATAAAGGTGTGCGTAAGGTTATTCATTGATTTGTATAGTTGCAAGCGTGAAACGTTGGTGTATAGCGGTTTGTGTCGACTTTCAGGCCCTCAACCTAGCGCGTCTGCCGATTCCGCCACGACCGCATTATCACAACAAAAATAATTATAGTATTAAAAAGCCCATTTTGTCAACGGTTAATCGCCAGTTTTCCAATCTTTTTCTTGCATCGCTGCTTTTTTTAACGTATAGTATCTGTAACGGCGATGGAGTTCGCCAAAAACGCGAGTATTCGCTGATGACTCCTATTTAAATGTACATGGGTATGGAAAAAACCGATGTTTATTTAAATAGGAGTTTTTTTATTGGAGGTTTTGAAAGATGTATCTACTTTATATTGCTATTTTTAGTGCACTCGGAGGGATGGCGCGTTACGGCACGGGACTGCTTATTCCAAATGATGCCTTTCCTTTCGCAACGCTTTGTGTCAACATTCTTGGCTGCTTTTTGCTCGCTGTAATCACGCAAGCTTTTGCAGAACATACGCGGTTCAGTCAAGAAGTCATCACAGCAGTGGGAACAGGATTTGTTGGTTCATTCACCACTTTCTCAAGTTTTAGCGTTGAAAATATTCACTTGCTTCAGGTAGGTCATTATGGCGCAGCTTTTACCTACATGTCTGTCAGTTTTATCGGCGGCTTGGCTGCTGCCGCGTTTGGCTATTATGTTGCAAAGAAATGGGGCGAGACACGTGCTTAACTTTCTAATTGTTGGCTTTGGGGCAGCATTCGGCGGAATGACTCGTTATTCATTAACGGTGTTTTTGAAGAAAAAATGGAAAAGCGATTTTCCTTGGCCGACTTTTTTGATCAACTTGTCCGGCTCTTTTTTACTCGGGTTCATTGTGTCAAGCGGCTTGTCTTCTTTATTCGTTCTTTTGCTTGGAACAGGTTTCATGGGCGGCTATACTACGTTCTCTACTTTCAAAGTAGAAAATATTGAGCTTTATCGCCGTAAAGAATTTCGTAAATTAGGCAGCTATCTTCTTTTTAGTTATGGCTTTGGACTTTTAGCCGCATTTTTAGGGATTCTGCTTGGAACAAGTTTATAATTGTGAAACATAAAAATAGCTATTTTACAATACATTTTACTAATCTTTCACAAGATGTGACTAATTTATGAACAACTCGAAAATAGCTTGTTTCGCCATGTGGAGATGTGTTACATTAAATTTGAACACATTTATACATAATGGAGGGAAATTCATGAAAAAAGGGTTATTTTTATCAGTTTTACTCGTTTTTATGCTTGTGCTCACAGCGTGCGGCAGTAAAACACCGCAAGAGAAGTTTGTAGATACGTATAGTAAGCAAACTGAACAGCCAGAGCAGGTTACACAAAAAACATCATTTAAGGTAGACAGTTTTGAATCTGATGATTTAGCGGCAGAGGAAGCAGCAGTAATTGAGCTCTTGAAACAAATGCAAATTTCTGCTACAACGTCAATTGATTCAAAAGCAGAGAAAACAGCTGTAAATCTTAAACTGGCTTCAAAAGGGAGTTTCAAGATGAATACTGAGCTTGATTTCTTAAGTAACGACAAAACAGGCGAAGTTTTCATTCCACTTAAAAAAGTGTTGAATCCAGATGAAAATACTGCAGCGCTATTTGATCAATTTACGAATGGTGTATTTTCAGAAATCGGGACAGATTATCCGGATTTGAAAAACAAATACCTCAGCACAAAAGAAATTATGAAACTTTCTGGGGAAGAAGAAACAACGAAAACTTCTGATAAAGTAGTAAAAGCAACGAAAAACCTGCAAAAAGAAGTGAACAAGATGGTGACAGATTACTTGAACGATCTTGATGAAAAACGCTATACAGAAGATAAAGATGGCGTTGTAAAAGTGGATCTTACGAATAAAGATTTCGTGAAACTACTTGAAAAAGCTCAAAAACTATTGAATAAAGACAGCGTGAAAAAAGATGTGAAAACGATTGTAACTTCACAAACAGAAGTGACTGACTTTGATGAAGAATACAGCGATCTTAAAACGAGTTTGAAAGACGCTACCGCTTCTTTTGAAAAGAACAAAACTGTTAAAATCAATATGCCAATCAGCATGAAAGTAAACAAGAAGGATGAAATGGAATCGATGACGATGAAAATCAATATCGATAATACAAAGGATAAAGACGCTGCATTCAAGCTTGGCGCAACGCTAAAACTTGAAAATAAAGACTTCGTTAAAATCCCTTCATTCCCGAAAGCGTCTGAAGTTGTGAAAAGTGATGAGCTTCAAACCATTATTCAAGAAGTATCACTAAAAATGATGTATGGCGATGATTACAAAGATATTCAAGCACAACTTGAAGAAGATACAGACAATCTCTAAAAATTAGAAAGCAGCCGCGTTTTTGCGGCTGCTTTTCCTATGATGTAAAAAACAACAGCTTTGTGTTATGATATGTACAGAAAAGAATGGAACAGGTGGGAAAAAATGAAGCAGTTTTTTCATTCCAATAACGAAAGCGAGACGATGGATTTCGCAAAGAAGCTCGGCAGGAAACTTGAAGTAGGCGATCTCTTGCTACTCGAAGGTGACCTTGGCGCAGGCAAAACGACGTTTACGAAAGGGTTAGCCGAAGGACTTGATATTAAAAAAATCGTTAAAAGTCCAACCTTTACGATCATACGCGAATATAAAACCGGTCGGCTTCCGCTTTACCATATGGACGTTTACAGACTCGAAGATGCATCAACAGATGAACTTGGACTCTTTGAATACTTTCAGGGCGATGGCGTTAGTGTCGTCGAATGGGCGCATTATATCGCGGATGAACTTCCTCCCGACTACTTGAAAATTACGATTACAAGAGAAAGCGATGAAGGCCGGCTGCTTACTTTAGAACCAGTCGGAGAGCGTTACGTAACACTTCTTGCGGAGGTTTTAGAATCATGATACTTGGAATAGATACGGCAACCGATACGATGAGCATTGCACTATCAAAAGACGGCTCGGTCATCGGCGAATTTACGACAAATTTAAAAAAGAATCACAGCGTTCGTCTTCTTCCGGCGATTGATATATTGCTGAAAGAATGCGGCGTTTCAGTTGAAGCACTTACAAAAATTGCGGTTTCAGCCGGCCCAGGTTCATTTACCGGCCTTCGGATTGGCGTGACGACGGCAAAAACACTGGCATGGGATCTCGGCATTCCGCTCGTCGGCGTGTCTTCGCTCGAAGTACTCGCACAAAATGCGGTTCAGTTCGAGGGGCAAATTGCGCCACTTATGGATGCGCGGCGGGAAAACGTCTATGCGGGTCTTTATCGTGCAGAAAACGGTTTTTTGAAAAACGAACTTCCCGATCAGCATATCGCGCTCGAAAGCTTACTTGCAAATTTAGCTAGCTTAGCCGAAAAAACTATATTTGTTGGGATGCTATCCGAAGAAATGCGCAGCACTATCAAAGCGGCACTTGGCGATCAAGCTGTTTTTGCACCAGCCTTTAATACCTATCCGCGCGCAGCTTGCCTCACTTTGCTTGCAGAGCAAAGACCTGGAAGCGAGCCGATGGATTTTGTTCCGCGCTACTTGAAACTCGCTGAAGCTGAAAGCAAGTGGCTTGAAGCGAAGGAAAAACAGTGATGCTGACTTTTCGAGAAGCTGAGTTGAAAGATGTTCCTGCGCTGCTTCGCTTAGAACGAGCGGTATTCAGTACTCCTTGGAGCGAAGAAGCTTTCCTTGCCGAGCTTGCGACCAACCAATATGCCCATTATATTTTAGCACTTAAAGACGGCAAAGTGATCGGCTATGCTGGAATTTGGCTTGTACTAGATGAGGGGCACATCACGAATGTAGCGATTCACCCGGAACATCAAGGTCACCATCACGGTGAGGCTTTGATGCGGGAGCTTATTCGAATTGCATTTGAACATGGGGCGGTGCATTTAACCCTAGAAGTTCGTGTTACCAATACAATTGCACAAAATCTCTATCGGAAATTAAAATTTCAAGATGGCGCTCTTCGCAAAAACTACTATCCAGATAATCAGGAAGATGCGCTTGTAATGTGGGTGGATTTATCATGACAAAAAAATAAAAAGTTAATCTTAGGTATCGAATCGAGCTGCGACGAAACAGCAGCAGCAGTCGTACGCGGAGGAAATGAAATTCTATCGAATGTTGTCGCTTCACAAATTGAAAGCCATAAACGGTTTGGCGGCGTCGTGCCAGAAATTGCTTCGCGTCATCATGTGGAACAAATCACGAAAGTCATCGAACAAGCACTTTCAGAAGCCGAAGTGTCGCTTGACGAAATTGATGCCATTGCCGTAACAGAAGGACCCGGGCTTGTCGGTGCCCTCCTGATCGGTGTCAGCGCCGCAAAAACCCTCGCCTTCGCCAATCACAAACCGCTAATCCCGGTACATCACATCGCAGGACATATTTATGCGAATCGCTTTGAGACCGAATTTCAGTTCCCACTTTTGGCACTTGTCGTAAGCGGCGGACATACGGAACTCGTTTATATGAAAGAACATAACTCGTTTGAGATTATCGGTGAGACGCGTGATGATGCGGCTGGTGAAGCCTATGACAAAGTAGCGCGAACACTTGGGCTTCCATATCCGGGTGGAGTTCAAATTGATAAACTCGCCTATGAAGGGGAAGATACCTTTCATTTTCCTCGTGCAATGATGGAGGATAACAGCTATGATTTTAGTTTTAGCGGATTAAAATCGGCGTTTATCAATCAACTTCATAACATGCGCCAAAAAAATCTCGAACCAAGTCCGAAAGATATGGCGGCGAGTTTTCAAGCAAGTGTAGTAGACGTTCTCACAACAAAAACGATTCGAGCAGCAAAAGAATACGGTGTAAAACAATTGTTGCTTGCAGGAGGAGTTGCGGCCAATCGCGGCTTACGTGAGCGGCTGATTGAAGAAGCAGCATTAGAACTTCCAGGCGTTGAGCTGATTATTCCACCGCTTTCGCTTTGTGGGGATAATGCGGCAATGATTGCAGCGGCAGGGGCTGTTGCATTTGAACAAAAACATTTCGGAAACTTGTCTTTAAATGCCGAGCCGAGCTTGGAATTTGATGAAGTTTAATAGAAAAACCCGCTTCTATCTGAATAGAAGCGGGTTTTTGAGTTTGTAAGACAGGCGACTATTCAGCCGTAAGCCTCTCAACTTCTTCGCTTAGAATTTCCCAATCTGTCATCAGAACTTCAGCGACTTGTTTAATGCTGTCGAGCTCTTCCGTAATTTGAAGCGTTTTTTCATGATCATTAAAAACAGCAGGAAGAGTCAGTTCATGTTCAAGTGAAGCAATTTTTGCATCTGCATCTTCCATGGCCATTTCAATTTCAGTTAGTTTACGCTGCTTTTGTCGCAATAATTTTTGATTTTCTTTGCTTTTTTGATAAGATTCTTTGCCCTGCGCCTGCTCTTTTTCAGCGACTTGTCCGGCTTTTAGTTTCTCTTCAAATTCGAGATGGGCGATTTCTTTTTCATAAGCTAGCTTCTCAAGATAATAATCGTAATCGCCAAGATAGGTTTTGGCTCCGCTTGGTGCAAGTTCAACAACTTTTGAAGCTATACGGTTGATGAAATATCGGTCATGTGAAACAAATAGAATTGTTCCGGCAAAATCAATCAAAGCCGCTTCAAGAACTTCCTTACTTTCAATATCAAGGTGGTTGGTCGGTTCATCTAGGATTAGGACATTGGCACCGAGCAAAGTAAGCTTGGAAAGTGCAAGCCGCGCCTTCTCACCGCCGCTAAGCGTGGATACAATTTTTAAGACCTCATCTTCTGAAAAAAGGAAGTTGCCGAGCATTGTGCGAATGGTTTTTTCATCGCGATCAGGATATTCATCCCATAGTTCTTGCAACACCGTTTTGTTAGAAGAAAGCCGTGCTTGTTCTTGATCATAGTAGCCGAGTTTGACACCAGTACCGAAGCGGAATTCCCCGGATAGGGGGACGAGGTCGTTTACGAGCGTTTTTAGTAGCGTTGATTTACCGATTCCGTTTGGGCCGACAAGGGCGATACTGTCCGTTCGTTTCATTTCAAAAGAAAGATTTTGGGCTACTGGTTTAGTTTCGTACCCGATAGAAAGATTTTCTACAAATAAAACATCATTTCCCGATGTGCGTTCAAACTGAAAGCCGAAATTAGCAGATTTTTCAGCGCCTTCTGGACGATCAAGTCGATCCATTTTTTCGAGTTTCTTTCGTCTGCTTTGTGCTCGCTTTGTCGTCGAAGCACGCACCAAATTTCTGGCAACGAAATCCTCAAGCTTTGCGATTTCGGTTTGCTGCTTCTCGAATTCCTTCCACTCATGTTCGAGCTTCTCTTGTTTTAAAACAAGGTATCTGCTGTAGTTCCCAACGTAATGTTGAATTTTCGTGCGGCTGACTTCATAGACTTGGTTAACCACTTTATCGAGAAAATAGCGGTCATGCGATACAATCAAGAGCGCGCCGGCATAGTTCTGCAAGTAGCTTTCAAGCCAAGCCAGTGTTTCGATATCGAGATGGTTGGTCGGCTCATCAAGAATTAAAATATCTTGTTTGGAAAGTAGCAGTTTTGCAAGGGCAAGTCGGGTTTTTTGACCGCCGCTAAGCGATGCGACAAGCTTATCATAATCTTCCTGAAAAAATTTGAGTCCATTTAAAACCGAACGAATTTCAGCCTCATACGTATACCCGCCGCGCTCTTTAAAGAGATGCTGCAAATTGTCATAGGTTTCTAGCGCCGCGCGCGATGTTTCGGGATCGTCATAAAGACTTGTATCCGCAAGTCTTAGCTCCATCGCTCGAATTTCGCGTTCAAGCTCAAGCAAATCATCAAAAACCGAGAGCATTTCATTCCAAATCGTTTTGGAAGATTCGAGCCCGGTATTTTGTGCGAGATATCCCATTCGAACATGTTTCGGCTTAGATATCGTGCCGCCATCATAGCTTGTTTGCCCTGCAATGATTTTAAGCAGCGTCGATTTGCCAGCTCCATTTCGCCCGACAAGCGCAATCCGGTCATTCGTTTTTATCTCAAGTTTAATATTTTCTAAAATTACTTCTGCCCCAAAGTACTTGGAAATTTGTTGGACTTGTAATAAAATCATCTTTCTTCTCTCCCATCTCTCTTAGTTTAGCTTAAAGAGGAGTGGGTTGCAATCACACAGGAAAAATATGTGAAATAATTAGCTAAATTTGTGATTTTAAGGTAGAATAAGAATGAAGAAAAGGCGGATTCCATTCAGCGCGTAATTTCTTGCTATTTTTTGAGCATAAAGTTTGTGCATTCTATGTGAAATGTTTATAGTATAAAAGCAAGCATTGTGAAAGGCAGAGCAGTTTATCGTATTAACTGGCTACTGGGCTTGAAGAAGCAATCAATTTTTAAGGAAGAAAGGATCAGTGAAGAATGATGGATGAAACGACAAAGATTCCACAGGCGACGGCGAAGCGTTTACCGCTCTATCACCGCTATTTAAAATACTTACACGAATCAGGCAAGGAGCGCGTATCTTCTGCGGAACTAAGCGAAGCTGTCAAAGTAGATTCTGCTACAATTCGTCGCGATTTTTCCTATTTTGGGGCATTAGGCAAAAAAGGGTATGGATATAATGTTTCGTATATTTTGGACTTTTTTGGAAAGACACTAAGCCAAGATAAGGAGACAAATGTGGCTATTGTTGGTGTTGGGAATTTGGGTACCGCACTATTACACTACAATTTCATGAAAAACAATAATATTCGTGTTTGTGCTGCTTTTGACGTTGATCCGGATAAAGTCGGAACAGTGCAACAAGATATCCCGATTTATCATTTAAATGATATGGAAGAAATTATCAAAGAAAATCATGTTGAAGTTGTAATCTTGACTGTTCCAGCTGACGAAGCACAAGAAACAGTAGATAAGCTCGTTGCAGCAGATGTAAAAGGTATCCTGAACTTTACACCTGCTCGAATCAGTGTGCCAAAACAAGTTCGTGTGCACCATATTGATTTGACAACGGAGCTTCAGACATTAATTTATTTCTTAGAAAATTATCCTTCAAAACATTAAGTTCGGGGCCGACATGAACGACTCATGTCGGTTTTTTCTTACCTTTTACGGGTAAAGAAGCGAGAATACGAAAAAAGTTGTAATTGGGAGGTACAAAGATGATAAACTACATGAAAAAATTAAATTGGACACAGTGGGTGGCGCTCTTTATTTTTGCTTCAATGGCCGTTTCTCTTGTTTTTACGGTATTTGAAATTTTCACAGCTCCCGTTAAACAACCTGTACAAGGTCCCAAAGTAACTCTTCAAAGCGATTATATTTTTTTACTCGTTGAAATTATTTTAGGAATTTTTATTTTAGCATTGCCGTCGATTTTAGCTCGTAGTTTTAGATTTGAAATCCCCGGACTTGTCTATTTATTATTTATCGTCTTTCTTTATGGCTCCATTTATCTCGGCACTATCCAAAAATTTTATTCAACAGTACCTTATTGGGATAAAATTTTACACATTTTTAGTGGTGGAATGTTAGGCGCGATTGGTTTCTCATTCGTCAGTTTGCTAAATTTTAACGATAAAGTCGTTTTTAAAATGAAGCCGGGTTTTATTGCGGTCTTTTCCTTCTGCTTCGCAGTAACGCTTGGTGTATTTTGGGAAGTTTACGAATATACTTTTGATGGTTTGCTAAACTTAAACATGCAGCGCTTTGAAAGTTCAGGCGGAACACCCTATGTTGGACGAGCAGCACTGGCAGATACAATGGGCGATTTGATTGTTGATATTCTCGGAGCGCTTGTAATCGCGATTATCGGCTATATTGCTCTTAAAAAAGGGAAACCGTGGATGAATCAGTTCACATTTAAGCGTAAAAACTGGAAAAAGAATAAATAATCGAAGAAACCCTAAAATCAGGTGAAAAACCAGATTTTAGGGTTTTTGCATTTTGGTGCAATTTAAGTGATTTTTATATGAATTAAATTGCAAAAAAATGCAAATAATGATATCTTAAAAAGAGGAGTGATACAAATGCTGATTGAAGAGAGAATCCAAAAAAATTAAAAAAAATTCTAGAAGAACAGCAAACAGTTAGTATTGAGAGATTGGTTGCTGAACTAAAGGTATCGAAGGATACGGTTCGTCGTGATTTGATCAAGCTCGAACAGCAAAATATTATTCGACGAACACATGGTGGAGCTGTATTGAATACGCGAGACGCACAAATTTATGATTTTGAAGAGCGATCCAGTCAGTTTCAATTAGCAAAAGAAAAAAATTGCGCAAAAAGCTGCAACGCTGATCAAAGATAATACGAGTATTTTGTTCGATTCATCGACGACTGTAGAAGCATTCATTCGTGAACTGGGCGAAACCAATCTTTATGCGATCACTAATTCGCTTACCCATGCCCAGGTCTTAGCCAAGAATCCAAAAGCTGAGATTTCGGTTTTACCGGGAACATTACATAAAGAACAACTATTCTTGTATGGTAGTGAAACCGTCCAAAAAATTGCCGACTATCAGGCAGACTACGCGATCTTAGGCGTATTTGCGATATCAAGCGGCGGTTTATTCATTCATACAGAAGAAGAGGGTTTTGTGAAAAGACAAATGGCAAACCATGCCAAGACGGTTATCGCGCTTGCCGACCATACTAAAATCGGAACAAGCGGTTTCTTTAAAGTGTGTGACCTAGAAGAAATTGATTATTTAGTAACAGATCGCGAGTTAAGCGAAGAATTTTGCGAAGTACTTCGCGAAAGAAACGTTCAGTGGATAATCGCAATGAAATAGAAAGGAATATGAAGAATGGAAAATAAACAGATTTACTTAAAAACTGTTCCGGCTCCGCCTGTATTTCCAGAAGTTGCTCCGACGTATTTGACAGATCAGACTATGGCCGAACGTAAAGAAAAACTGCAGCAGAGAATGAAAGAGGAAGGGTTTGATACACTTATCATTTATGCGGATAAAGAACACGGATCAAATTTTGAATACTTAACTGGCTTCATTCCGCGGTTTGAAGAAGCATTACTGGTGTTTGAAGCTGATGGAAGCTGTACGGGTATACTCGGCAATGAGAACTTAAAAATGGCTGCTTTTTCACGTATTCCATTAACCTTGAAGCACTGCCCGCTTTTTTCGCTTCCCAATCAGCCGATGGAACAAGGTCAAATGCTTGAAGATATTTTTAGCGAGATCGGTTTAGCTAAGAAACGTAAAGTAGGTCTCATTGGTTGGAAGATGTTCACCATTTCGAATCAAAGCACGAAGCAGCTTTTTGATTTACCGGCATTTATTGTTGAGGCTGTAAAGACAACATTACCTGAGAGCACACTCCTTGAAAATGCAGCTGCTTTATTTATCCAAAGCAGTCGAGGTGTACGCACAACGAACAATGCGAATGAAATTGCTCATTACGAATACGGCGCTAATCTCGCATCCAGATGTATGCTTCGTGCTCTAGATGCAGTTGTACCTGGAATTAAAGAAGCCGAACTCGGAGAGCTCCTAAGTGCTGAAGGCCAGTACCAATCCGTCGTCACTATTGCGGCAACTGCTCAACGTTTTGAACATGCCAATCTCTATCCAACCTATAAAAAAGTACGAGTTGGCGATCCACTTTCGATGACAACCGGTTTTAAAGGCGGATTGTCGAGTCGAACAGGGTTTGTAGTTGCAAGCGAAGACGAGCTTCCAAGCGAGCAAAAGGACTACTTAGACCGTGTGGCTAAACCTTATTTTAAAGCAGCGGCAGTGTGGCTTGAAAAAATTTGTATCGGTTTAACCGGAGCCGAGCTGTACCAAGAAATTGAACAGGTTTTTCCGAAAGAACAGTACGGTTGGCATTTAAACCCAGGTCACCTTGTCGCCGATGAAGAATGGATGTCATCACCCGTTTACGAGCATTCCTCAGAAAAAATAACAAGTGGCATGATTTTTCAACTTGACATCATTCCGTCCGTATCCGGATACACAGGCGTAAGCGCCGAAGAATGCGTAGCAGTTGCTGATGAAAACCTGCAGCAAACAATAAAGATATCCTATCCCGAATTATGGGAGCGCATCAGCGCGCGAAGAAAGTATCTTGAAGAAGTACTTCACATTACATTGAACCAAGCAGTACTTCCGCTTTCAAATACAGTAGCATATCTCAGACCATTCTACTTAGCAAAAGATCAAGCCTTGTGTTTTGAATAAGTCAAAAACCCCCTACCGTAAAAGGGTAGGGGGTTACGTTTATTTATCTTCTTTTTGTTTTTCCGTATTCTTTTTGTTTGGGGAAGTTTTCAATATAACTATCCGAGTATTGTAGCAGTTTCCGGCTCGCATCAAACCGCTGCCTGATTGAATCAGTGAGCGGCACATTCGTTCCACTGTAGCTGATTGCTTTACCCGTTTCAAAACTTTCATCCGGAGCATACATATAGCTGTTTGAGAAATAGCTTCCTTCCGGCATGGTGTATCGTTCAGGAACAAAGTTCGTTTTATTATTTAAGATATCTTCACCAAACATAATTTGATCCGTTGTTTTGACGCCAAGGACATTGAGTACTGTCGGCATAATATCAATTTCTCCACCGATGTTATCAATTTTCCCGGTTTTTTCAATTCCCGGCACGTGGAGATAAAATGGAATCCGGTAATCATCCGCCGGCTGTGCCTTAAGTTCAGATGAACGATTGATATACTTTTGCTGATTATCTGGCAATGTCGAAGTATCAATAATATGATGATCACCGTACATAACAACAACAGAGTCATCCCAAATACCCTTTGCCTTAAGCTTGTCGATAAACTTGCCAAGCTCAGCATCCGCGTAATGAACCGCTTGAAAGTAATCGCCAAGCTGTGTATCTTTTAAATCATTCGGAAGAACAAGGCTTTGTTTCTCTTCTGGAATTTTAAACGGCATGTGTGAGCTTACTGAGATCAGCTGAGCATAAAACGGTTCATCATGGTTGTAGTGCTCTTCAAGAATAGGAAGACTCTTCGTGTAAAGCACTTCATCGCTCGCTGAGAATCCAATTTTATCTTCATCTCCGAAGAAGTTGCTGTCATAAAATTTATCAAAACCAACTGCAGGATAGAAATTTTCACGATTGTAGAAGCTCGCATCATTTGTATGGAATGTAGCACTTTGATAGCCTTCATTACCTAACAGCCTTGGAAGACTAGGAATAATGCGGTCCCCATAAGTTTGCGTATTCGTATAGTAGCCGCTCGGGAAGGTAGACGTATAAACCGACCATTCGGCATCCGCTGTATTCGATTTTGAAACCGTTTGGAAAAACGAATCTGAATAAAGCGTTTCGTTTTGAAGCTTATCAAGCGTTGGCGTAACGGATTGACCATTAATTTTCACGCCAGTTAAATTACGTTGTAGCGATTCAAGCTGGATGATAATTAAATTTTTTCCTTTGGCAACCCCATAATATTTGGGGTCTTTTTTCGGGGTTACCCCCTTTAAATTTTGAACATTTTGAGCGTTAATATCAGCAGCACGAACATGTGCGGTGCCAGTAAAAGCAGTTGATAAGTTGAAGGTGAAAACCCCCATTTTTTCTGCTCGTTTCGTGTCACTGATAATATTTTTTTCCATCATATCATACGTAAACAAACCGATTAAAACAACAGAAACTGTCATTAAAATTCCGAAAGTACTGCGTTTGATACGAAACGTTTTAAAGACAATTTGTTTTTTTCGTTTCAAATAAATAACGACAGGCAGGAGAAGCAAATTGGCAAAGAACAACCAATCGTACCATTTCAGCAAACTCGAGGCACTGTCTTTTACAACTCCGACTTCACCAATCAAAGAGAAGCTGTGATACGTTGCAATTTCATGGTAAAAGCGGCTGTATAAAACAAAGACCAGCATCAGCAAGCCGACAATGAACGTAAGTCCTGCGTAGAAATAAATCTGTGCCCGCTCCTTAACAAAAGTATGTATCAGGAGAACAAGCAGGAAAATGAAAGCCAAGTCTGCTATAAAGCTTAGAAAGCTCGGGTCTTGAAATATTTGAAAATAAGCAAGTGCGAATTGACCAATGATTAAAAGAAGATAAATGATTAGCAATATAGTGGCCTCTTTCTATTATAAAATAACGATCAGGATTAAGAGTAGACAACCCCAATTATAGCTATTTTACATCAAACGATTATGAAGTACAAATAATCCCATTTTGCGCAGCCGAAACAAAAAACAATTTTTATACAATTTAATCCTTTAACACTATTGAACTTTAACGCATAAAACTGTATGATAGGTAAAAGTATTATTTCTTACAAAAGGGTGTGACTACACATGTCAATTTTTAGAAAAAAGCCGTTGAATGATTTACTTCCTAATAACAAAAGCGGCAGTGTACAACTTAAAAAAACATTAAATGGATTTGATTTAATTCTGCTCGGAGTGGGAGCTATTGTTGGAACAGGTATCTTTATCTTGCCGGGAACCGTTGCAGCGATTCATTCCGGTCCGGCAATTGTCTTTTCATTCGTCATTGCAGCAATTGTTTGTGCACTGGCAGCGATGTGCTACTCAGAGTTTGCCTCGGCAGTTCCAGTTGCGGGAAGTGCTTACACATACGGCTATGTTATTTTTGGAGAGTTTATTGCTTGGCTTCTCGGCTGGGCACTATTACTAGAATATGGTCTTGCAGTGGCTTCCGTTGCAAGTGGTTGGTCCTCTTACTTAAATGCCTTCCTAAAAGGCTTCCACCTCCATATTCCAACAGCCATTTCGGGTTCCTTTGATCCGGCGAATGGCACCTACTTCAATTTGCCGGCCATTTTGATCGTCTTTCTCGTCGCGTTTCTCTTAACCCGAGGAATCAAAGAATCGACACGCGTCAATACATTTATCGTTATTTTGAAAATTGGAGTTATCCTGCTTTTCCTTGCAGTCGGTGTATTTTACGTAAAACCAGGTAACTGGCAACCGTTCATGCCATTTGGCGTATCCGGAGTTCTAAACGGCGCTGCACTCGTCTTCTTTGCTTACTTAGGCTTTGATGCGGTTTCGAGCGCAGCAGAAGAAGTAAAGAATCCAAAGCGTAATATGCCGATTGGAATCATTGGTTCTTTGCTCGTGTGTACACTTCTATACGTTGCAGTATCGGTTGTGCTTACAGGGATAGTATCTTATAAAGACTTGAATGTTTCCGATCCAGTTGCCTTTGCGCTTCAGCTGATCAATCAAGACTGGGTTGCAGGTATCATTTCACTTGGTGCAGTAATTGGGATGCTGACGGTAATTCTTGTTATGCTTTACGGCGGGACGCGACTTGTATTTGCACTTGGCCGTGACGGATTGCTTCCAAAGGCAATGGCAGAGATTAGTCCGAAATACCGTACGCCGGTTAAAAACACTTGGATTTATTCTGTGATCATCGCTATTTTTGCGGGAGTAGTACCGCTTAGTCGTTTAGCAGAGTTAGTCAACATGGGAACGCTTTTTGCCTTCATGATGGTGTCGCTTGGGATTATATTTCTTAGGAAAAATAAGGACGTTTCTAAGTCGGGCTTTAAAACTCCTTTTTACCCAGTGCTTCCGATCGTTTCAAGTTTGCTTTGCTTGTTCTTGATTACTCGGCTCCAGCCACTTACATGGCTGGTTTGTGGAATTTGGTTTGCCATTGGGCTAGTGGTTTATTTCTTCTATGGAAAACGGCATAGTAATTTGAATAAATAAGTTCATAATTTTTACTTACAAAAAGCACTTTAGACGATACTAGAGTGCTTTTTGTATCTTTTATTGTATAGATTTTGATATAATTTTTTGATGCAATTTAAAAGAAAGATTGCGACAAATCTTGGAAAACTTGCTAAGATAGAACTATATTTTATGAAGCGAGGGAAAATAAATGATTGAATTCTTCAAGACAAATGAACACTCCAAGATCAAGCAAATCAGTCATTTTGAAAAAAAGTGCTGGGTAAAAGTAACAGCTCCTTCCGAAAAAGAAATTCATCAGCTCGGAAGTGAATACGGAATTCCGCGTGATTACTTCCTTGATGCGCTAGATACAGAAGAGCGTTCGCGTATTGAGATGGAACGCGTTGAGGAGAATTTTAAGCATTCTCTTATCATTGTTGATTGCCCGTATGCTTCAAAAGATGAAATGGGCTATCCAATGTATGAAACGATGCCGATTGGAATCATTCTGACGCCAGAGGTCATTATCACTGTCTCACTCAAAAAAAGTTCCTGTTCTCGAAAGTATTACAACAGAAAAAATAGACGGTTATGACACTGAAGACCACACACGTTTTTTACTACAGATTCTATATGCTGTTTCCTATTTTTATTTACGTTATCTCAATGAAATCATTCAATCCATGAACAAGCTAGAAGTAAAAATTAAACAATCTATGAAAAATGAGGAATTGTACGCATTTATGGCTGTACAAAAAAGTCTGGTCTTTTTTGCAACGGCACTTCAATCCAATAAAACGATTCTCGATAAAATGGAAGATGTTGAACATTTTATGCAGGATAAGCGCAATCATGATTTGTTGCGAGACGTGACCATTGAAAACAGACAAGCGATTGCTATGACGGATACATACACACAAATTATTAGCGGAATGTCGGATATTTTTTCATCTGTGATTTCCAATAATTTAAACATGGTGATGAAGTTTTTAACCTCCTTTACCATTATATTGTCGCTTCCAACGATTATTGGCAGTATCTATGGGATGAACGTGAAGCTCCCTTTTGCAGAGTACGCACATGCTTTTTCATTGATCATGCTTTTTACACTTTTGATCACGCTTGTCGTTACGCTTATTTTTTGGAGGAAAAAATATTTTTAGGTTGAGAGGGGAAGCAAAGTGGAGAAAGAAACATACGAAAAACTGGCGTATATTACGATTAAGGAAAAAATTCTTAAGCGGAAAACTGCGCGTGGGGGATCATATCGCTGAATCTTCCATTGCGAACGAACTGAATATCTCTCGAACGCCTGTAAGAAGGGCAATTGCAAGATTAGAAGCCGAACAGCTTGTCGAAATTAAAGTCAATCGCGGAGCAACCGTTATCGAAAGTAGCATGTCACTTAATCACTTTATTTCACTGCTTGAAATGGTTGAGATGCTTACCATTCAAACAATTACTAAAATGGAAAATAAACGCTTGCCTTTTTATGATGCTCCATTTCGTGAAAAGTTGACACAACTTGTAGAATACAGCAATAAACGGCAAGACGAAAAATATGTGAAAGCGTTGTTTGATTACTTATTTGAATTTGTTCGTTTGATGCAAAATAGCTATGCGAATAGATGGATTCAAGTTATAGAAAGCGACTTTGATTTAAAAGCACAAAAAGAGATCAAGGTGCTGCCACTTCTTCTGGCAAATGAAACAAACCATGAACTTGGGGAAATTTTAACAGCCTTAACCGAATCCAACTATGAAGCAGCAAAAACGAAAGTGAAAGACATTATCAATAAATTTATCGTACAAACCTTTAGATAGGGAGGGGATTTCCATAAAGAAAATAAGCGAAATTTTTATTTTGGACTGGCGTCGCGTTTTTAAGGCGCCGCTTGCACTTTTGCTTGTCGTTGCCTTGGTTATTTTGCCTTCGCTTTATGCATGGTTTAACATAGAAGCGCTCTGGGACCCCTATTCAAATACAAAGGGAATTAAAGTCGCAGTTTCGATTGACGATCAGGGAGCTAACGTGACCGTTCCGGGGAAAAACGAGCACGTTAACATCGGCTCGGAGCTAAAAAAGAAGCTTGCTGAAAATAAAAAACTTGGGTGGACCTTTGTTTCAAATGAGGAAGCCCAAAAAGGCGTAAAAAGCGGAAAATATTATGCAGCGATTCATTTGCCAAAAGATTTCTCAAAAGATATGGTTTCTGTCGTAACAAATGATGCGAAGAAGCCGCAAATTGATTATTCCGTCAATGAAAAAATCAACGCGATTGCACCGAAAATGACAGATAGTGGCGCTTCGACAATCGTAAACCAAATTAGCGGCGAGTTTGTTGGGACAGTTAGTAAAGCTGTACTTACAGAGTTCAACAAAGCAGGTATTAATCTTGAAAATGAACTGCCAACACTACGTAAAGTGAAAACAAAGATTTTTGCGGTACAAGAAGCCATTCCTGAGATTAATAAAATGGGCGAAGCTGCACAAGAACTTGAAAAGAAAATGCCTGCGTTTAGGAAAAAAGCGAGCCAAGTTGAAGCATTCAGCGACCGAATTCCCGAAATCAATCAAGCTGCCTCGGAGCTTCTTAAAGTAGAAGCAGCGATTCCTAAACTAGATGAACTTGGAAATGAAATTCTTATTTTACAAACGAAAATTCCTGAAATCAAAAAAGTAGCTACTGGTGTGAAAGAAGTCCAGCAAAACTTTGGAACCGTCAAGAAAACTTTAAATGATGCCTTAAAGGAATCAAGTCAGGCACTCGGCATTTTAAATGCGGCTGAAGATGCTTTACCTGAGGTGAAAAAAATAGCCGCTGACGGTAGCAAATATGCAGATCAAGTCAGTCAGTTTGCCGACCAAGTGGATGCTTCCTTTGATACAGTTGCTCCTGCGATCAAAACGAATCTGACACTCGCCAAACAAATTGCAGATAATGTTCAGGCACTTACGAACGATTTGCTGAATGGGAATCTTTCACCAGATGAAGCTGTTCAGGTGTTAACTGATATTGAAAACGGGTTGACAGAGCTTGATGGGTTGCTTAATAAACAAATCAACTTGCTTTCTGACTTGAATGATACGCTACCAAATCATCCGCTTTCGGATCTAATCACGGAACTGAAAGGTTTTAGTTCGCTTATTGTGGAGCAAAAGGAAACTGCTGCACAATTGAAAAAAGACTTTGCGGCAGGGAAAGAACCGCAACAAGAGCTGCTCGAACGGCTGAATGCTGATTCCGCGAAAATTAGTTCGAGATTAAGCGGTGTATTAAACCGTTATGACAGCAAAATTGTGCCAGCCATTCAATCAGGCCTTGCAGAAATTAAAGCTGACTCGACGAAATCAGGCAATTTACTCAAAACAGCTCAATCTAAGCTGCCGGAAATCGGTGACATCTTGAGTAACTCCAAACAAACTTTACAAACCGCCACATCTTACTTAAAAGCATTTATGGCGCGTCTTCCAGAAATCGAACAAGGCCTAAACGAAGCGGCTGAGGCGATCGACACGAAGCTTGCCGAAGTAATTACTGGGATTAATCAAGCTGCTGCTTTTTACAAAAATGATTTCCCTGCGATTAAAGCAAAACTTCATCAAGCCGGCAATTTCATCAGGAATGATCTCCCAGGTCTTGAAACGGAACTTCGGAATGCTTCAAAATTAATTGCGGAAAAAATGCCAGAGTTTGAGAAGGCAGTCACAACTGCGGCTGATTTATCGCGTAACGAACTGCCTGCTTTTGAAAAAGCGATTAATCAAGCTACTAATAAAATTACAGATTTTGATAAGCAATATAATTTGAAGGATATTATTGCCTTTTTGCGCAACGATGCAGATAAGGATAGCGCATTTATTGCCAATCCGATTCAATTAAAGCAAACCGAGTACTATAAAATTCCAAATTACGGTTCGGCATCATCTCCTTTTTATACGGCTCTTTGTCTTTGGGTCGGAGCCCTTTTAGTCATTTCGTTGCTTCGTGTGGATGTGGACGTTCCAGGCGGGCTATTTACTCATATTCACCGCTATTTTGGTAGGCTCTTAACGTTCTTATCAATTGGTCTGATGCAGGCACTTACGGTAACACTCGGCAATATTTTCCTTCTAGATGTTTACATTAAGGAGCCGGTTTGGCATGTGCTGTTCAGTTTGTTTATCAGTCTTGTCTTCATGACAATAGTTTATACGCTCGTATCGCTTTTCAATAATGTCGGAAAAGGTATTGCAATTATTATGCTTGTTTTACAAATTTCCGGTGCTGGAGGGAACTTCCCAATTCAAGTTTCCCCGCCGTTTTTCCAAGCGATTTATCCATTCTTACCATTCACATACGCCGTGAACTTGATTCGTGAAAGTGTCGGCGGGTTGTATTTACCAAGCGTATATCTCGACCTCGGCGTGTTGCTTGGATTTGCGGTAGTATTCATTTTGATCGGTACTTTGCTTAAGAAACCGCTAGACAAAATTGTTCCTAAACTTTCCGCAAAAGCGAAAAAAAGCAAATTAATTCACTGATAGTTCAAAAGAACCATTTTTATGTATACAAAATAAAAAGAAATGTAAAATAGTAAAAGAAAAGCACATTTCAAGAGTTATTGTTGAAAAGTTGGCAAGAAAAGGTTTTTAATGTAATTTTTTTATTTCAGGAAAGGTGATAACCTGCACTCAAAATGTGTATTTATTGCCTTTCCTTTATTTTTTATTCATTTTATCGCTTTTTTTTATATAGGGAAGATGACACATAACGAAAAATCAGCTTTGTTTCATGGATTGTATATGATATAATATGAGAAAGTTCACCAATTGAAGGAGCGTTAAAAATTGAAAAGTAAACGAGATTATAAAACCCTCGATAAGGTTGTTTATTACAGTGTCATTGAAAAAATCAAAAATGGTGAATTGAAACCTAATGAGCATCTAACTGAAGAAAGACTTTCAAAAGAACTTGGGGTAAGTCGTTCACCGATTCGAAAAGCAATTACTGCACTTGTTGCAGAAGGTGTCTTAGATTACAGAACTTACAGCGGTGTTGTTGTCAAAGACACATTGGTTGATTCTACACGCTATGTGCAGTTACTTGAAGTTATCGAATTATTTGTAAAAGCCGCACTTGAAAAACTAGAACAGTCGGAAGAAGAAATTAACATTGAGGAATTTGAAAAGTGTATACAATCTATGGACCGTGCGTCCTACCTTCGTGACCTTGATGAATACATTTTCAACGAACATCAATTTTTCTTACGTCTAATCAACTATTCTGGAAATCCTTACTACAAGGAAATGACCAAAAAAGTATTCTTTAATATCAACTATTTTTCTGCAGATCCAATCAACCAATACTCAGAAGAAATGCGCGAACGTAACATTAAGCAATTGACTCATGTTGTAGAATTGCTTAAAGATCGCCGTTATTCAGAAGCAAGCGATGAAATCAAAGCGCTGTTGCTCAACTACGGAGCGAATGCATTTCGTTAAACTAAGCAAAATAGTGAAACACAATTGATAAATCAAAAAACAGGAATCAGCGAGCCCCCTTTTACGGGATGAAACTGATTCCTGTTTTTTTATTGTTGTTGCGTCTTTTTTTTCGTAAAGTGAAAAGCCGTTGCGAACTCCTTTTAAGCTGAACCCAGCCGATTGATATAAATCATTTAAAACTTGAACGCGTTTCATTATATCTAATCGAAGAAGCGGGACTTCAGCGTCTGATGTTACCTGCTCAGCAAACTGGAGCATGGCGTGGCTAAGGTTTTGCCCACTGAATTTGCGGGCAACGACCAAACGATGCAAGTAGTAAGCAGGTTCAGCCGCACTTTCCTGCCAAAGGTTGGTATCCCAATCGCTAGGTGCTTGCTGTAAGATCATCGTGCCAGCTATTTCGCCATCTTTTGAAACATGGTAAACTTCGCAGTCATGAATCTTTGCAGCCAGTCCGTGGACATCGTTTCCGCTGAGTAAGGCATTCCATTGCAGGGAACCTTGTTCTTTCAGCCACTTTGCCGTATTGATCATCAGATCTGAGAGTTCCTCTGTATCTTCGGGTTTTGCGAGACGAATATCAAAACTGCTTTCGCCTGCAAAAATCTTACTTGGGATCATTGGGAGATTCACTTTCTTTAGGCTCCTGAGGCCAAAGCCTTCTGGGTGTTTTGTTTCCTCAAATGGTTCTTCCGGAATGCTGTATTCTGTTTCAGTGCCGTAAGGATCGGCAGCAACATCTGAATTTGTGTCTACAAACGAGCCATCTTCAAATGAAGTGTTTCGACTGTAAAGGTCATCATGGAATACCGCATAGGCCACATTCATGTAAGGGTAAATGAAGATGGAAATGATGATCGCAGCAGCAATCCCAGCAAGTAGAACAACGCTGCCTCCAAGGAAAGCCCCAAGAGTGAGGACAGAAACATCTAGAGTTCCGCTATAATTTGAAAGCTCATTTGTGATAGCCCCCATGCCCATAACAGCACCGCCAATCATAAAGATGGCAATTGGGATGAGATACCAGAGTAAAAAGGTTAATGAAAGTCCAAATAGGCGTCCTTTATGACCATTCATCATATGACGGCTTTCAGTGATTGCATCTAATGCTGAGATATTCGGGTTGTTGCGCAAAATGTAAAATGTTTGGGAATAAGAATACATTTTAATGATGCCGGGAATTATAAATAATAGTGCCCATAAAAAAGTAAACAGTGTAACGAGGATATAAGCTAAAAGTGTCCGACCAAAATCATTGAAACCGCTGAACATGTAGCCAACATCCGGATCCTCGCGTCTGTTTAGTGCTAAGTAAAACCAACTTACTCCAACGGTAAGCGGTCCAACAAATAGGAAGCTCGCTAACCAACCGATAACTGGAATGAAACCGAGAATCGAACTTCCAGCTGTAATGATTAAATAACTAAGCAAGAAAACCCCAATCGCAATGCCCCATTTGCCGCTTAGTATTTCGCGTGCTTCGCGTCTTATTTCTGAGATAGATAACATATTAAATTTCTCCTTCCTGTGAAAACTTAGTTTTAAACCTGTTTTTAAAATAGCATACTTCACTGACTAAATACAGTGAAAGCTTGTAAAATGGCGAAAAGCAAGCAAAGATTAAAATTTTGGTTGATTAGGATTGCCTTTGTATTTTTTGGGGAAAAGGAACAAAGAATTTCCAAAATGGAGGTGTAAATCATGAATACTGAAAAACGACAAGAGTTAGAAGATCGATTGATTGAACTGCGTCATGAGTATCAAGATCTTGCGGCAGATTCAAGGGATTTTGAAGATCCGATGCTACAAAATGGTCCAATGTCTTCTTCAGAGATGCGACTTTCGAGTATACGAAGAGAAATTAAAGAAATCGAAGAACAATTAAGGAAAGATCCTGTTGAATAAAAGCGTATAAAAAGGGGGAAGTAAAAACGTCCGAGTACGATTTTGGGCGTTTTTATTCCATTTGACTAATTGGGGTGAAACATAAAGATGAAGCCGATTTTTGCAGTTGGAGATGTACATGGTGAGATTGAACTCCTAAAAAAAAATTTTAAAAAAACTGGGATAGGGAACAGGAACAACTTTTGTTTCTTGGCGATTTAATTGATCGCGGAGAAAATCCCGGTGCTGTTGTCAGACTTGTTAAAGAATTATATGATGAAGCTGATGTGATTGTATTAAAGGGAAACCACGAGGCAATGCTTTTGGACTGGTTAAAAAATCCAAATGAAAAAATGAAGTATTATATGAGCCAAGGCGGGATGGAAACGATTCAATCACTCTTGATTGAAAATGTGAGTGAGGATAAGTCACCAGAAGAACTAGCGCGAAAAGTGATGGAAGAGTCGGGAGATCTTGTAGCTTTTCTAGATTCGCGACCGCTCTATCATGAAGTGAATCAATATGTGTTTGTTCATGCCGGGGTCGATCTTACACTTAAAGACTGGCATGATACTGCTCCAAAAGAGTTTTACTGGATTCGCGAACCGTTTTTATTTGGTGAAAATCATACGGGAAAAGTTTTTATTTTTGGGCATACGCCCGTTCAGAACTTACATAATCATGACTCAAGCCGCATTTGGGTATCAGTTGATGAGACGAGGATGGATATTGACGGAGGAGCAGTTTTTGGCGGGAGTTTAAATGCGGTCGTCGTCGAGGAGACGGCTGTCACGAAGATTTTTATGGTCTCAAAAGATGACCTATATCACTGCGACTAGCGTCAGTCGATTTGCAAAGGAAGTGTTAATGTGCGGAAAGTAAAATTTTTTGGTTTTCTTGCCGTCATATTCGTAGTGATCTTAGCGGCCATATACGGCGGTTACTGGAAAGAACGGCAGGAGGAAAGGACAGATGTGCGGGGAAAAATTATTCCAACGGTTTTCGTACACGGTTATAAAGGGACAACAAATTCGTTTGGGCATATGCTGAATCGATTTGGATATGATGGGCATAACCTTATCGCGATGCGAATTTTGGTGGCATCAAATGGGAAACTTCATGTCAGCGGCGGCTTGGATAATTACGAAACAAACGGGAATTCAGCAGTACAGATTCTATTTGAAGACAATCGTGCCAGTCTCTCGCGTCAAACGGTTTGGCTTGAAAAAGCGATGCGTTATCTCAGGGAAAGCGAACAAGTGAAAACCATAAATTTTGTTGGGCATTCAATGGGCGGCTTGGCGATTTTGAGCTATTTGGAAAATATCCCAATTGATGCAACTTATCCGGTTCCACAAAAATTTATTGCTATCGCGACACCGTTTCAAGGAATAAACAAAGCAGATTATTTCAAGTTGCAGAAAGACCCAGCCGCGCATGATTTAAAAACCGGATCAGATGCACTTAAGCAGCTGGTGAAACAAAAAGAAAGTATCCCGAAAAACATCCAAGTTCTTGTGATTGCTGGTGACCGATCCGAGAGCGGATCAGATGGTCTTGTAGAAGTCAGCAGTGTTTTTTTCGCAAAACACTTTTTCCCGCAAGGAAGCTATCAAGAGCGGGTCGTGGCAGGTCCAAATATTACGCACAGCGGTCTGCATGAGAATGCAGAAGTAGATACGCTGGTTAGTCAGTTTTTATGGAATTTACCGGACGGGATAGAAAGCAGGAATGATGCTAATCTAGAAACGATGCCAAATGAAGAAAAATAAAAACATGGGAAGCTCGCTTCCCATGTTTTTGCTTAATAATAAGGTGCCATGAATAGATAAACGAGAACGCCGGTTAGGCTGACATAAAGCCAAATTGGCATAGTCCAGCGTACGATTTTTTTTGTGCTTTTCGACTTGCATTGTCCAGCCCCAAACAAGAGCGAATAATGCAAGCGGTACTACGACAGCAGCGAGGAAGCTGTGTGTTGTCAAAATGAAAAAGTAAATCGGACGGATAATTCCTGTTCCGCCGAAAGTGTTTGTCCCAGTTGAAAGGAAATGAAACGTTAAGTAAGATACAAGGAAGAACAATGTCGATGTAAATGCTGCCAAGATGAAGCCACGGTGCATTTTTACGTTCTTTTTCACAATGATCGCCCAAAGCGCAATCAATAGAAAGACAAATGTGAAACTATTAAAAATAGCATTCATTCGTGGAAAAATGGTGAGATCAAAACTTACGGTGCCTTGATAGCCAATCGGTGAGAAGAAGAGTAACAGAATGATGATCACTGCAACCGCTGAAAAAATCATGATCGGCCAAAAATAGTTTTTTTCAGTTGTTGGTTTTGAGTAACTTCCTTTATTTTGCTCCATATTTATGTAAATCCCCCTTATTCTAAGTTCTTCTTCATTATACATGAAATAAAGCAATGGGAGAAATAAAAAAAAGACAAATTCAACAAAAAATGCTGAACTTGTCTTTTTAGATTAATTTTTTAGAACTTATTTAATTCGATCTTCGGCATGGTTGTACGCGCCGTGCCAAACTGGGCCAATAAATTGGTTAAGTGCGAAACCGTTTTGAATGGCAGCTGTTACGAAATCTTTCGCTTTTTGAACTGCATCCGGAACACTCATTCCTTTTGCAAGACCGGCAGTAATTGCAGCGGCAAATGTGCATCCAGCGCCGTGGTTATAGTTTGTATCAATCTTTTCTACCTCATAAATGGTAAATGCTTTTCCGTCGTACATTAAATCAATGGCTTTATCGCTTTCAAGCGCTTTTCCGCCTTTAATGACAACATATTGAACGCCAAGTTCATGAATTTTTTCAGCTGCCTTTTTCATGTCATCGACTGTTTTTAATTTTCCAAGTCCGGAAAGCTGTCCTGCTTCAAAAAGGTTTGGTGTTGTGACAGTCGCAACTGGAAGAAGAAGGTCACGAATTGCTTCAGCATTTTCCGGTTGAATGAGTTCATCTTCGCCTTTACATACCATAACCGGATCAATTACAACATTTTTTAAGCCGTGTTTGTCGATCGCTTCGCGCGTTGCTTTAATAATCTCAACCGAACCGAGCATTCCTGTTTTCATTGCATCGACTGGTCCTCCTGAAAGAATTGTTTTCAGCTGTTCGCGTACAAGACCGGCATCAATTGGAGTTACTCCGTGGGACCAATTGTTATCCGGATCCATTGTCACAATTGTTGTTAGGGCGCTGAAACCGAATGTACCATATTCTTCAAACGTTTTCAGATCTGCTTGTAGACCAGCTCCGCCGCTTGAATCAGATCCTGCTATCGTTAATGTTTTTTTAATTGTCATTCAAAATCCCTCCAAAATTTAAGTTTCAATTTGTTTTGAGCATTTCATATATTGCTTTGGCTACGCCATTTTCATCATTCGTGGTTGTTGTGAATTTCGCAAGCTTTTTGACAGCAGTTTCAGCATTGCCCATTGCGACACTGTATCCTGCCATTTTCAGCATAGAAATATCATTCATATTATCGCCGATTGCAAAGGTTTCTGCAAGTGAAATTCCTTGCTTTTCGACGTAATATTGTAATGAAATTCCTTTTTGCGCAGCGCGATGTGTGATTTCGATATTATCTGAGAAAGAAGATGTAACAGAAAGCTCATTGGATGCGTTTAATGTTTTTTGAGCTTCTTTCAGAACATCAGAATCGGCGGAAAATGAAATAAACTTTAAAACTTGCATTTCGTCATTGGAGAAAATGCGTTCAGGATCATTTATTTCATGAATATTTTTCGCTTCAAAACGTTCTTCGACATGTTCTGTAATTGTGTCTAAGTTTCGATCAGGGTGGAGCTTTTGAAACATTTGGATCATAAAGGCTTTTCCTTTAGCACGGTTGGTTGAAATCGGACCAATATCAGTAAAGACTTCTGTATACATGCCAAGATCTGTTAAGACCTGAAAAGTTTTTCGGGCAAGATCTTTATCAATAACATGTTGTAGCAAAACGTTTCCGTGCTCGTCACGAATTTCAGCTCCGTTCATGCAAATCGCGGGTGCAAATAAACCGGCTTTATGAATCAAACTCATGGCATCATCGTACATTCTTCCTGTGCACAGCACAAAATGAATGCCTTTTTCACGTGCAGATTCAATTGCTTTCACGTTTTCTTCCGTGACATAGATATCGGAATTTAACAGTGTTCCATCCATGTCAGAAGCAATAACTTTAATCATAAATAAAACTCCTCCTGTGTTTTCCTTGATTCACTTAATAAGCATAGCATTTTTGGGAAAAATTTGCAGGTTTTCAGTACGAGGAATAGAGGGCTTTTGCTTCGCTTTCTAAAATTCGCTATAATAGAGAAAGCAATGTGAAATGGGGTGTTCGAGGGTGAAAAAAGAAGTTGATAAGATGCTCGCCGGGGAGATGTATGACCCTTCTGATCATGAGCTTGCGCACGGAAGGTCAAGGGCACGAAAACTAATGCGAGAAATCAATGAAGCAATGGACCGAAATACACGGTCAGAGTTGCTGAAACGCTTATTCGGTAAAACGGGGGAGTCGGTTTATGCGGAACCGAATGTCCGTGTTGATTACGGGTCGAATATTTACTTAGGTGAAAATTTCTATGCGAATTTTGATTGTGTTATTTTAGATGTATGTGAAGTTCACATTGGGGATAATTGCATGCTCGCACCGGGTGTACATATTTATACAGCTACACACCCACTTAATGCAGCTGAGCGAAACAGTGGACTCGAATTCGGAAAACCGGTTTCAATAGGCGACAATGCTTGGATTGGCGGTCGAGCCATCATTAATCCAGGTGTCACCCTTGGCGACAATGTAGTGGTTGCTTCTGGTGCTGTTGTGACAAAAAGTTTTGGGGATAATGTCGTAATTGGCGGAAATCCTGCCAGAGTAATTAAACAAATCGATGGGAGCAAGTAATAGTGGGGACTTATGAACAAAAAATATTTGCGAAAATGGAGCAGGAAGTGTTGCTTGCGAAACAGTCGGACGATCGTTTTGAACGAAAGCTCCATCTAAACACCGTCAAAGTTTTAGCAGAGCTTCTCTTGGAAGAAACAATTGAAAAAACCCCCAAGCTTTCTGAAGAAAAAATTTGGCAGGAAATGACGGGAGAAAAATCTACTCAAGAAATGCCACAAAACACTGGAAAAATCGATTTTGAGGATGGCGCAAACGGAAAATCGTTATTTGATTTTTAATAAAAAGGAGCGAAAAACATGAAAAAAGCACTCATCACAGGTGGGATATTTGCAATGCTTTCGGTTGCAATCGGAGCATTTGGAGCCCACGCATTAAAAGACATTCTTGGCTCAAACGCCTCCACATGGGAAACAGGAGTACAATATCAAATGTTTCATTCGATTGGTATCCTTATCTGCGGTTTATTATTAATGAAAGAAAATAGTCATTTATACGGAGCAGCTGCTGTGTTATTTTCACTCGGTATTGTGCTGTTTTCCGGAAGTTTATATGTATTAAGTATTACAAAAATTTCGATTCTCGGCATGCTCACACCGTTTGGCGGATTTGCATTCATTGCTGGATGGCTTTGCTTAATTATTGGGGCAGCACGACAAAACTCTTTTTTTAGATGATGTTAAAAAGTGTAATTTTATTTACATATATATAATATTATTTAATTTTTGTTAATATTATTGTGATGTAAATTAAGATTTATTTCTTTGAGTTGGGGTAAATATAAGTTAAGCAACGATGGCTCATTTTTTTTTCTCCCTTTTTAGCAATGAGCCATCGTCTTACCTTAAACTCCCTTTTTGTTGGCGTTATTCGCTTGTTTAAGCGAATAACGCCTTTTTTGTATTGCATAGAAATAAATAAGAGAAATTCTGTAAATTAAGATTTCTAATAGTAAATTATGATTCTTTCTAAAATCACCAGTATTTCTTCTTATAATAAAACGTCTGCTGAAAAAGGTTTAAACTAGCAAAACAAATTATTAAAGGTGATCAAGATGTTTGATAGGCGAATCCAAGAAAAGGTTAAACAAACCATCCCATTTTTACAGGATAAAGGAACGGAAATTACGTCTATTTTCTAGTAAAATATGTTTGCAGCACATCCGAAGGTACTAGCCAACACGGTTTTAGTTGCGGGGGAGTAACATTGATGATTTGTCAGTACTTGCTTAGAAGGTCATCCGAATTGGTCATTAACATTAGGCGCTTCAAGTGAAACCAGACATTATCCGATTGCCAGCTATCATTTGCTAGAGGCGATTAAGGTTGTACTTGGCGATGGGGCAATGGATGAGATTATGGATGTCTGGGGAAAGACTTATCAAGAAATCGCACAAATCTTTATGGATGCTGAAACTGACATAAAAAAAGAAAAAGAGGAGCATTCTTTTTTTTAAAAAATCAAAGGAGTTCTTTTTTTAAAAAAAATCAAAGTGTGATTCTTGCTTTTTTATTCGTGCTAATAAATTTATTTATTACCTTTCTGAGTAATAAATTCCAGACATTCATTTATCTGAATTTTAGGATATTTATTTGTTGGAAAATATGATTCCAATACATAAAAAGTAAATTAATTTGCTAGTTTAAAAATGGGAAATCAGATATATTTATCAAAATTTTCATTTTATATAACTAAAGTACTAGTCTCCTTTTAGATGTCTAAAGGCAGTAGAAACAATACAAAACAAAAAAAATTTTTCACAAAACTGTCATTCTTTCCTAAAGATCAATAGCCTAAAGACCCTTATTTTTAGAATTTTAAATGCTAGACTTTAATTAAGAGAAGGAGGGGAGTTAGCCAAACCGGAAATAATATTTTAATTTGAAAAGGAGTAGAAAAAAGAATATGACAAAAAAGAAGCAATTTATTAAAAAAAACTGCCGTGGCACTTTTAGCGGCAAATGTTTTAGCAACACCAATTATGACCTATATTGCACCACAACAAGGTGCAGAAGCGGCAGATTATGCTTATGTAACTGTAAATTCAAATAACACACTTGGAGCGGGTCAAACATCGATTAGTGGAACAACTTCTGCTAATGGACGT
>NZ_AODF01000030.1 GCF_000525875.1 Listeria floridensis FSL S10-1187
AAAACACTGATCGACGCCATTCAAAAATCGGGATGCTCGTCTTGCCAAGAAGGAAGTCAGTGCCTACATCACGACGTACAAAACAAGATTAAAGATAGAGGAGTCATACAATTGAAAGACCAAACAAATTTACGAACACCTGAGTTTGAGGGAGCCAGGGAAAAACAGTTTTTTCTCATTTTCGGGATCATTCTTGTCGCAATTAATTTGCGTATGCCAATTACATCCGTCAGTCCGCTGCTTGAGCTGATTCGGCTGGACTTGCCGATGTCAAACACACTCGCCGGATTTCTAACCACATTGCCTCTTATTGCCTTCGCTATTATTTCACCGTTCGTCTCCAAACTGAGCCGCCGAATCGGTACTGAGAAACTCGTTTTTTATACATTGATTTTTCTTGCTGCCGGAAGCTTCGTCCGCCCACTTGGAAACCTCGCTCTACTCCTTGCCGGAACTCTTTTAATCGGGATTGGCATTGCAGTTGGAAATGTTATCTTGCCAAGTATCATCAAAAAAGAATTCCCATTCCGCCTTGGCCTTTTAACCGGTATTTATTCTATTTCAATGAATCTTTTTGCCGCAATCGCATCTGGACTTAGCTTCCCGCTTGCAAATGCAGGACTAGGCTGGCATGGAACGCTTTATCTCTTTGCCGGATTTACAATTTTAGCCTTACTACTATGGCTACCTCAGCTTTTGAAAAAACAAGAGACTCCCGTGAAAGAATCTGTGAAACCTCTTCACGCCGAGAGAAACGTTTGGAAATCGAAAATGGCCTGGCAAATTGCTGCTGTAATGGGCATTCAATCTGCCGTATTTTATATTTCTGTTGCATGGCTTCCAGTCATTATCCAAGATCGAGCTTTTCTGCCGGAGATGGCGGTTTGATGCTTTCTTTGATGCAGTTTGCCATCATGCCAATCACATTCATTATCCCGATTATCGCTGGAAAAATGCGTGATCAGCGTTTACTTACAACCCTCTCAAGTTTATTTCTCATTGGCGGTGTAATTGGATTAATGCTACCAGTTCATCATTTATTCTTTATTGCTGTATCTGCCATTTTACTAGGTCTCGGCGGCGGAATGGCTTTTAGTCTCGTAATGATGTTTTTCAGTTTGCGAACCAGTACGCCAGAAGAGGCTGCAGATATGTCAGGGATGGCTCAATCGATTGGATACCTGTTAGCCGCGTCAGGCCCCGTTTTATTTGGATCATGCATGATATGTTCGGCAATTTTAAGATTCCGCTTATCATTTTGCTGATCGCTTGTTGCTTGATGCTTTTCGCTGGGCTCGGAGCAGCAAAAAACAAGAAGATTTTTGAATAAAAAAGCCGTACCAAGTTTTCACTTGGTACAGCTTTTTTATTCACCATTTTGTTCGCGCAGCCGCTTTAATTTGTCAGCGATACGTTCCTTGCGTTCCTCGCCTCGTTCGGCATCTTTTTTTACCTCAAGCGATAAAAGAACAGCATCCCCTTCAGCCAAATCGTCAGCAAGCAGTTCCACTGGGAATTCAAGTGTGCGTTCATCTGTTTCGGTTATGAAAACAGCAATTCCGTCTTCGATCCGATCAATCGTTGCTTTTATTTCCATTTTTCCACCTACTTCGTCACAGCGAGACCTTGCTCTTTGATTTGTCGAACGATTCCTTTTCCAATCCCATCGATTCGCTTTAAATCATCAATTGATGAATACGGACGGTTTGCAATGATTTTCTCAGCAAGCTCCGGTCCGATTAAAGGAAGAAATTGCAAATCTTGAGCGCTCGCAGTATTTAAATTAATCGATGTCGGCATTTCTTCATTTTTAGCTTCTTCTGTAGTTGATTTTTGTTTCGTTTCGCGACTCATTCGGTAGCTGCTGCCAGACTTCGGTTCACCTTCTTTTTCTGTCGCAACATGAAGTTTTGTGCCGTCAGTCGTAATCTCAACTGTACCATTTACATCCGTTCCATAAGTATCAATATTGCGTTCTTTCAGCCAAGCGAGCACCTCAACATGCGGGTGTCCATAACTATTCCCTTTTTCAGCGGAATAAACCGCCACTTGCGGCTTTACCTTATCCAGAAATGCCGGCTGATTCGATGTTGAAGAACCGTGATGTCCCAAATCTAAAATATCAGCATCGAGTGCCAAACCGCTGTCGATCATTTCTTTCTCGCGTCCTTTTTCAGCATCGCCCGTGAATACTGCCGCAATATCTTTATACGTCAGCCGTACTGCAATCGAATCATTATTTGCATCATTGCTTAACTTATCAGGACTTAAAACCGTTAAATGAAATGGACCGAATTGAGCTTTGTCTCCTCGTCTCGGTTCTTTATACTTTGCCTTTGAAGCAAGTGCTGCATCAATGACTTTTTCATACGTTGAACTATTAAATTCAAGACCATCCATCCAAATTTCTTTTGGTTTGAAATTTTGAATGACTTTATCTGCATTCCCAATGTGATCGGCATGCGGATGAGTTAAAAGCAGCAAATCAATTTGTTTTACCCCTTTTTCCCGCAGTAAATCGAGAATCCGGAAATCATCTTGCCGCCCCGTATCAATCAAAATCGTCGTCCCGTCGTCCGCTTGAATCAGCGTACTGTCTCCCTGACCAATATCAAAAAAAGTAAAACTTGCTCCCTTTAGAGCATCACTTGACAGCTCTTTTTGAGTAGAGTCGGATGAACCGGCGATATTACCGCAACTCGCTAGAACTGCAAGCGCTCCAAGCATTATTACTACTAACCATTTTTTCACTATGTATGCCCTCCTCAACTAGCTAAGTATATCAGAACGAACGTTCCCAGTAAAGATACTATGGACATAAAAAAAAGCGCGAACCGGAAAGGCTCGCTCTTTTTCCATTTATTTTACCGTTTCGTAAAACGCAAACTCGACTTCTTCCGTTTTTGGATCGTAGTCAATTTTCCAGTCGTGATCTTTGAAATACCAAATATCATGTTCTTCGATGAAAAACAAGATGCCGTCTTCTTGATCTGTTACCGCCGCTTCTGTTGGACTTTCAGCAGCTACACCAATGGAAAACCCAGGATGCAAGGAACTGTTGGAGCCGCCGTATTTCGCGAATAACCGAATGCCATTGCCGTTTGATACATCAAACTCGTCTTTAAACCAATCACGTGCTTGTTCCGTCACTTTGATTTCCATTTTCTCACTCCTCTTTCCATCTGAATTACAGTTAAGATTAGCAGATTTTAACGCAAAAAGCACATCATCTGCTTCTTTTATGTTGATTAATTTTACCACGAAGCGAGAACTTTTAAACCTTTGGCATAAAAAAGAGCCTGACGCAACTTCTTGCCGCCAGACTCTTCCTTACAAACTTATATCCTTCTATTTTTCAAGCGGTGCTTTTCCGAGGAAAGCTTTAAACATCCAGATATGTTTATCAATGCTTGTCTTGAAACCGATCAGCATATCATTGGATACATCGTCGCCTTCTTTTTCTGTAAGCTCAATTCCTTGTTTATATTCGTCACGCAAGAGCTCAAGCGTTGCAACCAAATCTTCAATCAATTCTTCCATTGTTTTAGGTTTTGCATAAGGTGTTTCTTCTACACTCGCATTTGCAAGAAATTCTTTTAATGTACTAAATGGGCTGCCGCCGATTGCAAGTAGACGTTCTGCCATTTCATCCATTTGTTCGCCGAATTCGCTGTAAAGCTCATCCATTTTTTCATGCATGGTGAAGAAGTTACGTCCGCGCATATACCAATGGATTTGATGGATTTTCACCGTAAAGACATTTAGATTAGCTACTTGATGGTTCAAGAATTCTTTTGTGTCAACTGAATTAATGGTTTTCATTTGTTTTTAGCTCCTTTAAATTAAAATAATTATTAATTAATAATGATTATAATATAGAAAAACACAGATGTCCATCTTGTTGCTCACTCTTTCATAATACCACAATTCAGACTTGCTAAACGTCAATTGGGATTGCAACTTGAGCCGAAGTTCGGCATAATGAAGTGTGGAGGTGAGTACGCACAATGTGGCCTAACAAATTGATCCCCGGAGCTCATCTTGATGCGATTCGGGTTTTTGAAAAAGAGCATCATGTTGCGCTTCCCGCTCGTTACAAGGAATGGATTAGCCGGCAAGATGGCGGTTTGCTGAAGAAGAACCGACTAAAAACGACAGAGCCGACTTCATATGATCTTGATGGGATTGAGATTTACCGCTTGCTCGGCCTTAATGAACTCATTACGGAAAAGCCCGCCAGCAATCAAAATCCTTTGTCCGGCAAGAAAATTTATTTTTCGCAAGATGAAACCCGCTATCTTGGATTTGATTATAAAAGAACAGAACCGGAAATTATTTATGTAGACTTTGAAACTTTGCAAGTTCTATCTGTTGCACCGAATTTTGATGCTTTTTTGGATGCACTTTATTTTGAACCGTTTCCAATCGAAAACGCGGAACGTTTCAGTCATGATAAATTAGAGCAGATTTCGGCGGGACTTACAGCTTCTGAATGCGAAGAGCTACTCTTGACAATAGAAGATGAGGCGGATAAAGATTGGTATTTTAGCCAGCTTAATTTGTTAGCTGATCGCGGCGCCGCGGAGGCGGCCGCTCGTTTATTCGAAAACCAAATCCTTTATTTCAAACGAAAATTGCCTGCTCGGCTGGTTACAGAAATGTTTGAAAGCCTTAAAGCCAAGTCGGTTTCACTTGATGGTTTGAAAAAGGAATGGAACAGTACGGACTGAAATAAGGAGGAATTGGAATGGTAAAAGTAGTTTTTGTATGTTTAGGCAATATTTGCCGCTCACCGATGGCGGAAGGTTTTTTCAAGAAGCTCGTGACGGATGAAGGACTTGCTACTTCATTTGAAATCGACTCGGCGGCAACAGGTTCGTGGAATCTAGGCAAACCGCCGCACCGAGGTACGCAACAGATTTTAAAAAAACACGGGATTGATTACAGTGAAATGCGAGCGCGCAAAATTAGCAAAGAAGATTTTCTTTCAGCAGATTATATCATCGGGATGGACGACGCCAACATTACAGATATTGAAGCACTGCGTGACCCAGAATCACAGGCAGAGATTCGGAAGCTGATGGATTACGTATCGAACCCGGAAAAGCCAAATATTCCCGATCCTTATTATACGGGAGATTTTTTGGAGACGGAGCGCCTTATTTCTGCAGGCGTAAAAGGTTTGCTTGATACAATTCGTGCCGCTCATAAGCTCTGATGTTTCAAAACCTTACTTTACGGTAATAATAAACAGGACAATCAAAAAAAGTGAGGTTTTACCATGATTGGAATTATTTGGGGAATTATTGTGATTTTATTTGTATTCTGGTTGCTTGGCATTATTTTCCACATTGCAGGCGGTTTGATTAATATTTTATTAGTCATTGTGCTTGTCTTGATTATCTGGAATTTAATTGCGTCCATCCGGAATAAGCGAAACAATTGATTCACATGAAAAAAAGAGGCGTGTCCTGCGGGCACGCCTCTTTTTTTATTTTAATCCAAGTTTTTTACTCTCGATAAAGTCTTTCATATCGAGCCGTGTTGCATGTTCCATTCCTTTTGCTATTTGCTCGGTCCATGTTTCGCTACGTACTCCGCCAGTGCGGTCTGTATAATACTTGCTGATCGTTTCATCGTAGGCTTGGTAAAGCCCTTCTTCTTTTTGCTGATAGCGATTTTCATGGTAAACAAGTTCGTATGGCATGCGCGGTTTTGGCGCGGAATTTTGTTCGGGATAGCCGATGGTTAAGCCGAAAAGTGGCATTGCATGGTCAGGAATTTCAAGTAGGTCGGATACTTGTTTGATGTTGTTGCGGATTCCGCCGATGTAGCAGATCCCAAGTCCTAGTGACTCAGCTGCGATGGCCATGTTTTGAGCCGCAAGGGCTGCATCAATGACGGCTACAAGCCATTTTTCTGTTGTATCCAGTGAAGCTGGATTAGCGCCCTTTGATTCGGCGATCGATTTGTTACGGTTGAGATCGGCTGTGAAAACAAAGAATTGGCCCGTTGTTTCTACGTAATCCATTCCTCCAGCGATTTGTGCCAACTCGCGCCGGATTTTTTTATCGCTCACGCCGATGATCGAATAGGCCTGTACAAAATTTGAAGTTGAAGCGGCCTGTGCACTTTCAACAAGCAGCCGAATTTCACTTTCCGTTAAAGCCTTATCTTTGAAAGCACGGACAGAATAGTGGCTTAAAAGCTGTTCAATGGTTTGGTTTATCATTTTGTTTCCCCCTTAGTCTTCAAACACTTGGCGATCGTAGTGCGGCATTTGGTCAAGATCTTGGAACGCTTGCTGACGCAGTGCCTCATATACCAATATTGCCGCAGTATTCGACAGGTTAAGCGAGCGGATTTTATCTGTCATCGGAATTCGAAGTGCCGTTTCCTCGTGAGCACGCAGTAGTTCGTCTGGCAGACCAGTTGTTTCCTTTCCAAAGATGAAATAATGATTTTCATCAGAGTTGCTGTAATCCACATCGCTATAAAGATGATGTCCGAATTTTGTAATCATATAATAATGCCCATCCGGGTTTTTTTCAAAAAATTCATCTATGGAATCATAGTAGGTTAAATTTACATGCTCCCAGTAATCAAGTCCGGCACGTTTCAGCATTTTATCGTCAGTACTGAATCCGAGCGGTCGAATTAAGTGGAGATGGGTATTTGTTCCAGCACAAGTTCGCGATATGTTTCCGGTATTGGCTGGAATTTCTGGTTGATAAAGGACAACATGGTTTGGCATAGTTACTATTCACCTTGTTTCTATAATATTTTTTGCATGGTCAAGCTCGGCAAGGACTTCCAAATCTGTTTCGGTTTGCAGCGCCTCGTTCAGGGCTTGTTCGGCGGCTTCGCCGCCTATCTTGGCAAGCGCCCACGCAGATGTGCCACGAATGACAGGTCGCGGGTCATTTGTTAAACAATCAATCAAAAGACTAACAGCCGTCTTATCTTTGTAGCGAGCAAGTACAATGATTGCATTACGCTGAATCGGCTTTTTGCCGCGCCATGATCCGGCCATGTCACCGAATTTTTCTTTAAAGTCACGATTCGAAATCGTAAGAAGCGGTTTAAGTTCTGGGCGGACAAGTTCTGGATCTGGTTCCATTTCAGGATGAAGATGGAAATCTTTGCCGCGGTTATACGGACATACGACCTGGCAAGTATCACAGCCATAAAGCCGGTTATGTAAGACTTCGCGATACTCTTCTTCAAGAAAGCCCTTTGTTTGTGTTAAATAGCTTAGGCAGATTTTAGGGTTCATTTTCCCTTCACCTAAAAGCGAACCAGTTGGGCAAGCTTTGACACATTGATTGCAATCCCCACATAAGTCTCCTATCGGCTTGTCTGGCGGAAATGCTAAATTTGTAATCATTTCCCCAAGGTAAACAAAGGAACCATAGTCTTCTGTGAGAAGCAAAGTATTTTTACCGCGCGCCCCGATTCCTGAACGTTCAGCTACCGCTACATCAGAAAGTTCGCCGGTATCAACCATTGATTTCATTTTAGCATCTGGAACGCGCTCTGTAATAAATTTTTCAAGAAGGACTAATTTTTCCCGCAAAATTGTGTGATAATCTGTTCCCCACGAAGCACGTGCGAAAACACCGCGCCGAGAACCTCTCTTGCTGACCGGAGGTTCTTTCAGCTTCGACGGATAGCTAAGCGCAATGGCGATGATTGAACGTGGTTCATGAAAAATTTGATCGGGATAGACTCGTTCATCAATGACGGGGTGCTCAAAACCGGTCAAAATGCCTTCTTTTTCAGCGATGAGCAGGCGCTCTTTCAAAAAAAGAAAAGGATCAGCTGTCGTAAAACCGATTTTTTGGATGCCAACTTGAGCCGCGTAATCAATGATTTCTTGTTTAAGCTCTTCTAAGTTCATCTGAAATAGTCTCCCTTCTGCTCGGAAAAATCTCATGAAATAAAAATAAAACGCAATGCTTCGCTTAAAAAGGTCGAAACACTGCGTTAGTAACAGTTTTATAAAAGCGGGTGAGGAGAATCGAACTCCCGACAACAGCTTGGAAGGCTGTGGTTTTACCACTAAACTACACCCGCATAATGACTAGGTTCTAACAGTTGTTCGTAACAACTTTTATATCATATCATCGAAATTTCATTTTGACAAGACCTTTTCGATAATTTTATTGCTTTTTTGTTAAAAAAGCAGATTTGAAGGGTTATCACAAACTCGTCTTATTACTTTCCCATTTCTTTCTAAAAAGATTCATAGTCTGTTCATATTTAAATTTTACACTGAATTTATCAAAAAGAACGAGGTGATTCGATGAAGAAAAAAATAGATCCTTACTTAGTTGGCATTATTCTGATTGCCGCGTTTTTTAACTTCTATGGAATTTGGAACGATGAAACGGTTAATCCATATTATACAGCAGCAGTCACAAGTATGGTACAGAATTTTCATAATTTCTTTTATGCAGCTTTTGATCCTGCTGGTTTCATCACGGTGGATAAACCGCCTGTAGCCTTTTGGTTCCAAGCAATTAGTGCCAAGATTTTTGGTGTTCATGGCTGGAGCGTAATCTTACCACAAGCGCTTGCTGGTATTGGTTCAGTGATTATTTTATATTTCCTAATTAAACCACGCTTTGGCAAATGGGCAGCACGGGCTTCTGCACTCATTCTAGCATTAACGCCTATTGCGGTAGCGGTTTCACGAACAAATAACGTAGACGCGGTGCTCGTATTCTTCTTGCTTCTCGGTGCACTATTTCTCTTTAAAGCGGTTAATCGCGGCAAATTTGGTTGGCTTTTACTAGCCTTTGTTATGGTTGGAATTGGTTTTAATGTAAAAATGCTTCAAGCTTATATGGTGCTTCCAGCTTTTGTTATTTTTTATTTACTTGCTACTCGCCGCCTCTCATGGAAGAAAAAAAATCATTCAGCTAGGTATCGCACTTGTGCTGATGCTCGGTGTATCTGTTTCTTGGGCGGTGGCGGTCGATCAGACTAGCGCTTCCAGCAGACCTTATGTCGGTAGCAGTCAAACGAACTCTGTTCTGGAACTTGCATTCGGTTATAACGGGATGGAACGCCTTCTCGGTCAAGAAACTGGGATGGGAACAAGTGGAGGAATGGGAAGTTCTGAGGGAATGCCTAGCGGCGGAACTAATGGACAAACGGATGGAAGCAGTAGCGGTACAACAGATGGTAACAGCGGTGCTTCGCAGTCTGACGGGAGTGGCAGTCAATCAAACGGCACTCCACAAGCTCCTCCATCAAATAATGGTCAAGGTAGCAGCGGAACACAAGGTACTCCTCCAAGTGGTCAAGATGGAAACGAACCGGGCGGAACTCCTCCGAGCGGTGGCGGTGGACCAGGCGGAAACGGTGGCAGTCAAGGCGGCGGTTCTAAAATGACAGGATCAGGCGGTATGTTCGGAACGGGAGAACAAGGTCCGCTTCGTCTCTTCCAAACAGCGCTTGGTGATCAAATTAGCTGGTTCTTACCTCTTGCTTTGTTCGGTATGTTGGCTATTTTCCTTGCATATCGTAACGAACAGAAAAAATGGTTCTACTTAACTGAAACGCAAAAAGAAATGGTCTTCTGGGCAGCATGGCTGGTTCCTGTTGCAGGATTCTTCAGTGTAGCAAGTTTCTTCCATCATTACTATTTGATCATGCTTGCTCCAGCAATTGCAGCACTCGCAGGGACAGGACTTGTTTCACTTTATACATTGTTCCGCGGGAATGTTTCTTGGAAAACCTATCTATTACCTGCTTCGATCTTACTCACTGGCGCACTTCAAGCATTTTATGTCGCACAATACAGCATGGCGCTTGGTATCTGCCTCGCAGTAGTTGTAATTCTTGCAGCCGTTCTGCTCGTTGCTTACCGCAAAAAAGCCATTAAATTAACGGCGAAATTGACGGCAGCTACACTTGCGATACTCTTGATTGCCCCAACGTACTGGTCACTCACTCCACTCATTTATGGCGGAAACAGTTCTCTTCCTGAAACAGGACCACAACTAGCAACATCAAGCGGCGGCGGATTTGCAGATGCTTCTGTTGACACTGGGTTAATCAACTATTTAGAAGAAAATAGTGATGGCGAAACCTATCTATTTGGAACAACCGATGCAACTACTGCCGGACCATATATTATTAAAACGAAAAAAAGCTGTACTTGCAATGGGTGGTTTTAATGGAACTGATCCAACGCTTACGGTGAGCGAACTGAAGAAAATGATTAAAAACGGCGAAATTAAATACTTCTATGTTCCAAGCAACAGCAAAGCTTCTGATTCCGCTGTGATCGAATGGATTGAAGAAAACGGAACAGCTATCGATTCATCAGAATATGGTTCCACGGTAAGCACAAATACAGATGCTAATTCTTCCGCTACGCAAACTACGAATGGTGGAGGCGGCGGTGCTGCTGGTATGAATGGAACTGGAAACGGAACACTTTATCTACTCAAATAGGAAGGATGGTGCAAGATGGCAAATAAAATCACTTACTCGGTTGTCATTCCTGTTTATAATGAAGAAGAAGTTTTGATGGCGAGTTATGAACGACTTACTGATGTGATGGAGACTCTTGGCGCAAGTTACGAGCTGCTGTTTGTGAATGACGGCAGCCGTGATGGTTCGCGTGACCAGCTGGATGCGATTCAAGCGCTTGACCCAAATGTGAGGGTGCTCCACTTTTCGCGAAATTTCGGACATCAAATTGCAATCACGGCTGGAGTAGATTATGCAAGCGGCGAAGCGGTCATTGTGATTGATGCGGATCTGCAAGATCCGCCGGAGCTGATTCCAGAAATGGTGAGGAAATGGCAGGAAGGCTATCAAGTTGTTTATGCGAAACGCGCCGCCAGAAAAGGTGAATCATTTTTCAAAAAAGCTAGCGCCTCCATCTTCTACCGAGTGCTTGCCAAACTTTCCGATACGCCCATTCCGGTTGACACTGGCGACTTTCGGTTGATGGATAAAAAGATTTGTGCGGAACTGCGAAGGCTTCATGAAAAAAATCCGTTTGTGCGCGGGCAAGTTAGTTGGATTGGTTTTAAGCAAACCGCGGTTGAATACTCACGTGATGAACGGCTATACGGGGAAACGAAATACCCGCTTAAAAAAATGATTAAGCTTTCAATTGATGGTATTACTTCTTTCTCCTATCTACCGCTTAAGCTTGCTAGCTATCTTGGAGTTGCGGCTTCAGGAATCGGACTTCTTTATATGCTGACTATTTTATTCCAAAAACTATTTACATCGGTTACGGTCCCCGGTTGGGCATCCATTGTAATCATCCAACTAGTCTTTTTCGGAATCATCTTATTCGTACTTGGCATGATCGGCGAATATCTTGGGCGGATGTATGAAGAAGCAAAAGATCGACCTCGCTATATTATTGATGAAGCAAATGGATTTGATGCACATTACCTTTACTTCGCTCGTCAGCAAGGTACAAAATAAGGCATAAAAAAAAGTCGAACCATTCATGAATGGTTCGACTTTTTTTATGCCAAGAGATTAATACAGTAGCTCGAGAAAATCTTCTTGTGTGATATTCCCGAAGTATTTTTTCACATCAATGCCTTGAAGTGATTCTTTCAAGCTTTCTGGTTGATATTTTGTACCACGCAAACGATCCTCTACTTCTTTTACATCACCAACTCCAAAGAAATCGCCAAAAATTTTAATATCTGTGATCATTCCTTTTTGGACGTTTAAACGGATGTCAATCGAACCAACAGGAAAGCGTTTTGTCCGCTCTAAATCAAATTTTGGCGACTTGCCGTAATTCCAATCCCAGTTAGCATAACGTGCTTTTGAAATTTCGTGGATTCGCTCCCAATCTGCATCAGTTAATTTGTATTCTTTTACATCTGCAACACTTTCAACATTAAAAATATAAAGCAACAACAAATCACGAAATTCTTCGGTTGTCATTTTTTCATCCATAAAGTCTGCGATATTCGCTACACGACTGCGAACTGATTTTACACCTTTTGATTCTAGCTTATCTTTACGCGGCTTAAGCGAAGCTACAACATGATCGAGGTTAAGGTTATACATCAATGTTCCGTGGGAAAACATCTTGCCTTTTGTTGCAAACTGGGCATTGCCTGATACTTTGAAGCCGTCAATCAACAAATCATTACGGCCTTTCAGTTCGGCATTCACACCAAGTTTTTTCAAGGCTTCAACAATCGGCTGTGTAAATTTGGCGAAATTATGGAATGAATCTCCATCATCTTCTGTAATAAAACTGAAATTGAGGTTGCCCTCATCATGATAGACTGCTCCGCCGCCTGATAGACGCCGCACAACGATTACTCCATTTTTTTCCACATAGTCTGTATTGATTTCTTCAATCGTATTTTGATTGCGCCCAATGATAATCGACGGTTTATTAATATAAAACAGCAAAACAGGCTCATCCAAATTGAGTTCAGTCAAAATAAATTCTTCCACAGCTAAATTAATTCGCGGATCTTTTTCATTATTATTGTCGATAAAATACACGTGTTTCTACCCCTTTTTTAAACAGTTTTTGTAAAACCTTTTTCTGCTAGCTCAATCGGCCCAGAATAGACCTCTGCGGCTTGTTTTTTTTAATTCGTTCAAATCCCCAACTTCAGGTAAATGGCTAAGAAGCAATGATTTCACATTAGCTTTTGTAGCAATCTCACCAACTTCAACACTCGCCATATGTACTTTCGACTTCCCTGCCATTTCTTTGTAGAAATTGGTATCGGCAACAAGTAAATCAGCATTTTGCGCAAATGAAACGAAACTTTCTTGGTACGCACTGTCAGCTGTATACACAAAAACGGTTCCGCCTGCTTCAATACGCATTGCGTAGCAAGGCACAGGGTGGACTGTCTTTAAAAAGGTAATGCTGAACGGTCCAATTTGGAGCTCGTCATTTGCATGATATTCATATGCTTTGGTTACACCTTCCATTTCTAGATATGAGAATCCGCGTTCATCTTCTTTATGCCCATAAACTGGGAGTACAGGAGGCTTATTTTCTTTCATCGAAAGCAGTCGAATATGCTGCAAAATCCCAAGGTCAGCAACATGATCTGGATGGTAATGAGAAATAATCGCTGCATCAATCTCATCAGGATCGATATAGTTTTGCATGATTGAAACTGCGCTTGCACCGACATCTATTAAAAGCTTAAACCCTTTTTCTTCAAGCAAGTAGCTTGAGGTTCCGTCGTTCGCTTTTGGATAGCCGCCCCAGTGTCCGAAAACTGTTAATTTCATTTGTTTTGTCACCCTCTCTTCACAACTTTTATGATACAACACTTCCCGCTTAAACCAAAGCAACAAGTTTCGAACACATGAAAAACCCATCCAGTGTGCTGGATGGGTTTCGTAAGTTATTTTGCGAAGTATTTTTGCTCTAATTCTTTGGTAAGTTTTTGCGTGTTCGATAGCTCACCGACCGCAACAAAACGTTTACTCGTCTCAGTAGGCTTATCACAAGTGATTAGCGTAATTCTATTATCACCTGCATCATCTAGGACACCCACTTCTGTCTCGCTCACAATTTTTGTTTCCGTTACTTTATATTCGTACAAATTTTTAAGGTCAGTTGTATAAATCTTAGCACCTTTTTTAACGGTCATTAGCGGTCCAAATAACACAGATTCGTTTCGCATATGATGTCCCGCAAGCGGATAGTTTCCTTTACCCATCGATTGGTTGGGAAGCATGGTTGTTGCACCTGCAATTAGGTTTGCTGTATTGGTTCCCTTCAAAATCAAAAGATTAATATCTACTGATGGGATCGCGATTGAACCGACAACCGCATTTTTATCGTAATTTGCAGCTCCCTCTACCACGCTTTTCATAGAAGGAAGTTCAACACTATCATAGTCAAAAGTTGCTTTCTTACTGTTGTTGTCTTCAACTGCTTTCGCCGAATAGTTCGTGATATCGTCGCGTCCGCTCATAAACTTCACAATACCCGTTTTAATGAACGGCGAAAAAATGAGTAAAAGTCCAATAATCAAAATGACAACGGCTATTATTTTTTTGGCCATAGTTTTCCTCCTTACTGCTTTTCTATTATATAGCAGAAGAAAAACAACTTCAAATTAAAATCCATGATTCTTAAGGACAAGCCCTTTTTTCCCTGAAAGATACGGATTGCCATGAACCGTAAATCTGAGGGGAAAATGCGACGCCAAGCCTTTTCCAGATACCCCAATCCGCTCAGTCGCATCAATTTTGCGAGGCGTTTTTCCGGTCTCAATCCAGATATCACTTGTAAACAGTGTTTTCCCGTAATCAGAAATCTTCATTTCAAGCGCTTGCGTCAATTTACCGGGGCCATTTGTCAGCTCGATTCCAGAACGACCGGAGCGGTTTTCCTGCATGGCGTTAAGTTCAGTAAGCGGTTCGAGTGCGCGAATCAAAACTCCTTCCGGAACGCCTTCTTTCATCGTGATGATATTGAGGAGGACTTGTCTATGCATTTGATACATATAAATTCCGCCTGGTTTCCCAAACATAATCTCTGTTCGTTTTGTTCTTCGCCCCGAATAGCTATGCGCCGTTTGATCGTTCCCGCCAAGGTAAGCTTCTGTTTCGACAATCCATCCCGAATACTTTCTTTCTCCTGTATCATGAACCAGCTTCATGCCTAAAAGATCGCGAGCAACTTCAATGGTTGTTTTATGTTCAAAAAAAGATGCGCTTAGCTTCATTGTGTAAAACCTCTTTTATTGTTTTTCTTTATTCTAGCAAAATTTCGCGAATGATTTCCAACCTAAGCCGTATGTGTAATGATTTCCCTTTTGTTAAAATTGTGTTAAAATGGTGTAAGTGCAGGTTCATCATTTACCTGCTTTTTTTCATCATTTGGATAAAAGGCAACATATTAAATAGAGTGTAGGAGAGGTGTAACATGAAGGATGGAAAGGGAAAAATCCAAACATTCTTGAGTAAGAATTACGGATTTTTTATTCTAGCCGTCATTTTATTCTGGCTAAAATCAGTAATTGCATATGAAACACAATTCAAACTTGGTATTGAAAATGCGATGCAGCAATTTTTACTTATTATCAATCCGCTAAGTACAGCAGTATTCTTTATTGGATTGGCATTGTTCGCGAAAGGACGGCGTTCGTTCATTTGGATTATCGTCATTGATTTCCTTTTAACGTTCATTTTATACGCGAACATGGTTTACTACCGATTCTTCTCGGATTTTATTACACTTCCGAATTTGAATCCAAAACAAATGCAAAATATGGGTGATATGGGCGGAAGTGTCCTTGCACTCATGAGCTGGACAGATATTTTATTCTTCGTCGATATCCTACTTCTAATCGGTTTGCTCGTTTTCCGCTTTGCAAGACCGGATAAGACGGCTCGGATTCGCGCAAGAAAAGTTGTCGGCGTGCTGACGCTTGGCGTCGCGATGTTCCTTGCAAACCTCGGTATGGCAGAAATTGACCGACCGCAGCTTTTGACAAGAACATTTGACCGCAACTATATTGTAAAATATCTTGGAATGACGAACTACCAAATTTATGATGCTGTGAAAAGCACAGAGTCGCAAACACAGCGTGCCCTTGCTGACAGCAGTGATGTCAATGAAGTATTAAATTATACGAAGTCGAAATATGCAGCTCCAAATATCGAATACTTCGGCAAAGCAAAAGGCAAAAACGTGATTTACATTCACTTGGAAAGCTTCCAGCAGTTCTTGATCAATTACAAGCTGAATGGACAAGAAGTCACACCGTTCATCAATTCGTTCTTTAAAGACAAAAACACGCTTAGCTTTACAAACTTTTTCCATCAAACCGGCCAAGGTAAAACTGCCGATGCTGAAATGATGCTTGAAAACTCATTATACGGATTGCCACAAGGTTCAGCATTTACAACAAAAGGCTCGAATACGTATCAATCCGCTCCAGCTATCCTAGGACAGCTTGGTTATGATTCAGCTGTGTTCCACGGCAACTATAAGAGCTTCTGGAATCGCGATGAAGTTTACAAACACTTTGGTTATAAAAACTTCTTTGACGCTAGCTACTATGACATGAACGATACTGACGTTTCAAACTACGGGTTGAAAGATAAGCCGTTCTTTGCAGAATCTGAGCAGTATATTGAATCGCTGAAACAGCCGTTTTATGCAAAATTCATTACACTGACAAACCACTTCCCTTATCCGATTAGCGATGAGGATGCAACGATTGAACCGGCAAACACTGGCGATTCTTCCGTAGATACGTACTTCCAAACAGCACGCTATCTTGATGAATCGGTTAAATCATTTGTTACGTACTTGAAGGAAAAAGGTCTCTATGACAACTCCGTCATTATCATGTACGGCGATCATTACGGAATTTCTGATAATCACGCTTCAGCGATGACAAAAATTCTTGGTAAAGAATATAACAGTTTTGAAAATGCCCAAGCGCAGCGCGTACCATTCATGGTTCACGTACCTGGCGTAAAAGGCGGTATCCAAACTCAATACGGCGGCGAAATCGATATCTTACCGACTGTGCTTCACTTACTTGGTGTTGATACAAAAGATTACTTGCAAATGGGAACCGATTTGTTATCGAAAGATCACAAACAGTTAGTACCATTTAGAAATGGCGATTTCATCGGCAATAATTACTCGCTGATCGGCGGCAAGTATTACAATCAAAATACCGGTGAGTTAATCGAAACTGAAACACCGGAAATGAAGCAAACAAAAGAAACGGTAGCAAAAGAACTACAGCTTTCCGATTCAGTCTTGCAAGGCGACTTGCTTCGCTTCTATACACCGGAAGGATTTAAGAAAATCGATCCGACCGATTACAACTACAACAAGAAAAAATCAGACAGCAAAACATCTGCTGATGAATCGACAGATAAGACATCTGCCAAATGATCAAAAGCTCCCTAAACGAATGTTTAGGGAGCTTTTTCTGTCTATTTATTTACTTCCATTCCCCTGCTTTCTCTGCTATTCTTATAAAGGGTCTTCATTACATAGAAAGGAAAGGTTAACATGAAAATTTTACGAAATTACGCATTTACGATCTGCCTGTTACTTGGCATTATTCTAGGCGGACTTGCTGGGGTTATCTTCGGTGCCAAGACAGAAATCGTCAAACCAATTGGTGATATTTTCCTCAATTTGATGTTTGTCGTTATCGTTCCGCTCGTTTTTCTAAGCGTCAGTTCAGCAATCGCCAACATGAAACAAATGGCGCGGCTCGGCAAAATTATCGGCACTACTTTTATCGTTTTCTTTATTACGGCCATGCTTGCAGCTATTATTGCCTTCATTGGCGTTAAAATCTTCAACCCGCTTCACAATGTGGACACTTCAGCTCTGCTTTCTAATTTACCAAAGATCGAAACCGATACGGGTAAGAGTATAGGTGAAATTCTAGTCAGCACATTTACAGTTTCTGACTTCCTCGATTTATTTACTAAATCGAACTTGCTTCCACTTATCATCTTCTCGATTCTCTTTGGTGTTGCCACCACAATGGCTGGCGAAAAAGGACGAGCAGTTGCGGATCTGCTTAGTTCTGCTACCGAAGTCATCTTAAAAATCGTGAAGCTCATCATGTATGCCGCCCCAATCGGACTCGGCTGCTATTTCGCAGTTACAGTAGGTCAGCTCGGCCCGCAAATCATCAGCGGCTATCTCAATGCCTTCTTGCTCTACTTGGTCCTAACCGTTATTTATTTTTTCGGCATGAATACACTCTACGCCTTCACAGCTGGCGGCAAAACAGGAATTCGGACATTCTGGAAAAACGTATTTACACCTGCCATAACAGCCGTCGCAACATCATCGAGCGCCGCTTGTATCCCAGTGAACCTTGTGGCAACGAAAAAAATGGGTGTTCCAGATGACATCGCAGAAACAGTGATTCCGCTTGGAGCAAACACCCATAAAGACGGTTCCGTTATCGGCGGTATTCTCAAAATTACATTCTTATTCACATTGTTCGGCAAGGACATGTCGAGTATCGGTAGCATCGCAGCGATCCTAGGCGTAGCATTTTTGGTTGGTGCCGTAATGGGTGCTATCCCAAGCGGCGGTATGACAGGGGAATTGCTTATCTGCGCAGTATTCGGTTTTCCGCCAGAACTTGTTGCCACCATCATGATTATCAGTACCATTATTGATGTTCCTGCAACCTTGCTGAACTCAACCGGAAACACAGTCTGTGCAATGCTTGTTGCACGTTTTGTCGAAGGAAAAGACTGGCTGAGGAAAAAAATAACAGCCTAACTAAATTTATCTACTCAAATTTGAGCAGTTTTCTGGAACTGCTCTTTTTTGCGGTTTATAATAAAAATGTAAGCGCTATATCAATCGAAAGGGGATTTATCAAGATGAGATTAAAAGACAAAGTTGCGATCATCACAGGAGCTGCTGGAGGACAAGGAAAAGCTGAAGCACTTTTATTTGCTAAAGAAGGTGCCATTGTTATTGCGACCGACATGCAAAAAGAACTACTTGATAAAACTGGGGAAGAAATTAAAGCTATCAGTCCAAAGTCAGAAGTCTTAACACACAATGTGGCAAGCGATGAAGATTGGAAGAAAGTTATTGATCTAGCCCTAGAAAAATTCGGCCGTGTTGATATCTTAGTTAATAATGCGGGAATCAGTACAGAACTTAATATCGTGAATACAAGCATTGAAAAGTGGGATCAAGTGCTTGATGTAAACTTAAAAGGAACATTTCTCGGTATGCGTCACGTTATTCCGCTCATGGAAAAAAATGGCGGCGGTTCAATCGTCAATATTTCTTCGATTGCTGGCTTAACGGGCGGCTCCGGCGCAAGTGCCTATACAGCTTCAAAAGGCGCTGTTCGTTTACTTACCAAAGCAGTAGCAGTTGACTATGCAAAACAAAACATTCGCTGCAACTCCGTTCACCCAGGCTATATTGAAACACCAATGACTAAGCAGTTATTTGAGAACGAAGATACTCGCGGCTGGTTCCAATCACTCACACCGCTACCAAGACTTGGTCAATCTATTGATATCGCTTATGGCGTTCTTTATCTCGCAAGTGATGAATCTAGTTTTGTTACAGGTATTGAGCTACCAGTTGATGGCGGCTATTACGCACAATAAACGTTTCTATTCAAGAGAAGGAGAAAATTCTCCTTCTCTTTTTTTGTTCCTCCCCTTCTTTCTAAAATCAGTTTGTGCTACAATGAGTAAAGCGTGAAAAGATGGAACTTTAAGTAAGTTTTAAAACATCTTCGAGCTGATTAAATTTGGAGGTGTACCAAATGAGCAGCCACAATCTTTCCTTCCACAGAAAAAGTCCGGAAGAGTTGCTGAAACAAATTGAAAAACTGAAACGGGGAAAACTGAAAATATATGTCGGGTCGGCTCCTGGCGTCGGCAAAACTTACCGCATGCTAACGGAAGCCCATGAACTTCAAAATGAGCAGATTGATATCGTGATCGGGCTTATCGAAACACATGGCAGAGCTGAAACTGCGGCTCTAATACCTGGATTGGAACAGTTGCCGCTGAAAGAAGTCGAATATGGCGGAAAAACCTATACGGATCTTGATGTAGATGCCATTATTGAACGCAATCCTGAGGTTGTTATTATTGATGAATTGGCGCATTCAAACGTACCTGGTTCATTGAATAAAAAACGTTATGAAGACGTTCAAAGAATACTCGATCATCGGATTAATGTCATTACCGCTGTCAATATTCAGCATTTAGAAAGCCTGCGTACGGTTATCCATGACATCACAGGAGTCTCAGTACGCGAACGCATCCCTGACAGTATTCTCGATGCGGCCGATGAAGTGATCTTGATTGACACCACTGCTGAAACTTTACAAAAGCGCTTAAAAGAAGGAAAAATTTACAAAAAAGAAAAGATCGAGCAATCACTTGAAAACTTTTTTACTACTAAAAATTTATCAGCATTACGTGAAATTGCCCTTCGTGAAGTAGCAGACGATGTTGATGATAAAGCGGACAAAAAAGCCGCTCGTCTTCGCGCCGCAATGATGAATGAAAAAATTCTTGTTTGCATCAAAAACGATGCCAATGCAGAAAAATTAATTCGCCGCGGCTTCCGTATCGCAGATCGTCTCAGAAGCGAGTTGTACATCTTAACCGCCATTGACCGAGAGCTTTCCGAGCTTCCAGAAAAAGTTCAGCAAGAATATAAAGAATGGCAGGAGCTGGCCGAACAATTCCATGCCCGCTTTTTAATCGAACCAATTCAAGAACGTAAAATTTCACAAGTGATTACCGATGTCGCCAATCAAAAACACATTACTCAAATCATTTTAGGACAATCCGTGAAGTCTCGCGTGGAAGAGCTGGCAAAGGGCTCGATCGTAAATGCGATTATGCGGCAGACAGATGGTGTTGATATTCATATCGTTGCAAACTCCAGAAAAAAATTAAAAAACAAGGCAAGAAAATCCATCAATAGATTTTCTTGCCTTGTTTTATTTGGCTAGTCCGTTCAAAATATATTCAACAGTATCTTTCACCTCTTGCTCATCTTCCCAAGCTGCGTCCGGCATGACAACGAAACGAGTTAATAAAAAACCGACAACATTCGTAATCAACGCGCGCATAATCGTGCTGTTTGGCATGTCATTAAGCTCCCCTTTTTCCTTATAATAATTAATCAGTTGATCAAAATGGCCTTTAACATGCGTCATAAAAATATCGGCAAATTGGAGCCGTAACTCATCGTGATACATCAGCTCCATGAAATAAATCTTCAGCACTTTGCCATTGTCCTGAGCGAACTCAAAGCGATTACGAATCATCGCTTCAAGAAATGCTCGAAAGCTCGGGTATTCCTGTTCCAAAACTTCATTTGCAAAATCCTGTGCCAAAAACGGGATAACCCCTTCAACCAGTGTTGGCATTGTGATCGCCATTAATAAATCTTTTTTTGTTTTATAATGCCTGAAAATTGTCCCTTCTGCAACCCCAGCACGCCTTGCAATTTCGCTTGTGCTTGTAGCTGAAAACCCTTTTTCAGCAAAAAGTTCAATTGCTGCATGCAAGATATTTTTTTTGTTTCTCGCTCATACGTTGATCTTTCTCTGTCACATCTAAAATCTGCCTTAATAAATCAGGCTGTTTCTTATTCTCCATTTAGACCTTCTCCTCTATTAAATTTTTCGATATTTTTTTAATGCAAAAATATTAAGCAGCAAGAATACCGCTACAAATCCAAGTAGCACATAGAAATCGCCGGCGAACCCGCTAAATCCTTCACCGCGAATCATGATAGCTTTAAGCGCTTCAGCCCCGTAATACATCGGCATAATATGACCTAACCACTGTAACCAGTCCGCCATTCCTTCAAGCGGAAAAATCCCGCAGAATAGAATTTGAGGAACGATCACAATTGGAATAAACTGGATAATTTGAAATTCATTATTCGCAAATGTAGAAAGTAGCATTCCAAGTGCGAGCGATACCATCGCGAGCGTGAGCGTAATCAAAAAGACATACCAAATGGAACCGTTTTGAATCATTCCGAGCACGTGAATTGAGTAAATCGCAACAAGAATCGACTGTAGCAGAGCAAAAATTCCAAATCCAATCATATAGCCCAGTTCAATTTCGTATCGCTTAATCGGCGTTACAAGAAGCCGCTCGAGCGTTCCTGTAGTTCGTTCTCGCAAGAAGGAAATCCCTGCAATCAAAAAGACAAAGAAGAAAACGAAGAAGCCAATAAAAATCGGGCCGATCGTATCAAAATAAGTCGTATCCTGATCGCCATATAAATAACTGACTTCGATCTTCAATTTTGATCCAGTGTTAGGCATAGCCGCCTGAGCCTTAAAAGCTGTTCCTGTTTGCGCTTCTAATTGCTTCATAGCTTGTTTCAGTGAAGCACCAGCCGTTTTTAGTTCAGCCGCCTGCTGCTCCATCAACGCACCTTGAAGCTTTGCAGCGATTTGGCTACTAACAGAAGGATCGCTATTTTTATACGTCACTTTCAGTTTTCCATCATCTAGACGTAAAAAGGCATCGAGTTTGTCCTCTTTGATCTTGGCCTCTGGATCAGCATTCTTGCCGTATTTTTTCACAGTCAGCTCTTTATCTTTAAGGGCTTTCGAAAACGACGCATCAAACCCGTAAGTCCCAATTTTTGGCTCCACTGACGTGCTGTTAAACATGTAGTTGAGGAGTGTAATTAGCAGAATTGGGGCAAGAAACATCAGAGCGAGCGTTCGTTTATCGTGCCGAAACTGATTAACAATTCGTTTTACAATCGCTAGAACTCTCATTTTTCTTCCCTCCCAAATGCAAGAAAGACATCCTCAAGATTCGCGCTTCCCGTCTCCATCTTAAGTTCCTCTGGAGTTCCGGCAGCAATCAGATGCCCATCCCGAATCATTGCCAGTCGGTCACATTTTTCCGCTTCATCCATCACATGTGTTGTAACCAAGATCGCCTTCCCCGCGTTTTTCAGTGTCGTCAGTTCCGCCCAAATCGAGCGCCGAAGCTCAGGATCAATCCCAACCGTCGGCTCGTCCAAGATTAATACAGCGGGGTCAGATAAGACAGCTATTGCCAAGGAAAGCCGCCGTTTCATGCCACCAGAAAAATCACCGACTTTTTTCCCGAGCTCATTCGTTAAATTGACAAGCCCGGCTGCATATTGAATCCGATTTTGTTTTTCTTTTCCTTTCAAATGATAAAGCGAAGCGAAGAAATCCAGGTTTTCAAGGGCTGTTAAATCCGTGTAAAGCGCATCTGATTGTGCCATATAGCCAATCCGCTCGATCACATCCAAATTCGGCATCGCATGATCAAGTACTGTAACACTTCCGCTCTTTGGTTTTTCCATCCCGATAATCGCTTTCACAAGAGTTGTCTTCCCGGCACCAGATGGCCCGATTAAACCGAAAATTTCTCCCTTCTTTACTTGCATGGTTAAATCAACTAACACTTGTTTTTTCTTAAAACTGATTACAAGAGACTGTGCTTCTATCATCGTTTCCACTTTTTTCACTCCTTGTTCATTTAATGAGTGAGTACTCACTTTTATTATCGCAAGTATCTGTATTTTTGTAAAGAAAAAACCATTCTGCTTGTGAGAATGGTTATTTTCGCAAGTACACATTGCTGATTAAATGGTTGCTGCCTTTGCGCAAAATTAAATCCGCCCGGTACTTAGTTCGTTCAATATTCTCTTTTAAATTGGGGCCATTGATGGTATCCCAAATCTCGCTTGCATACGCAGCTGCTTTCGCCTCGCTGTAGTCCGTATATTTATGGAAATAAGAACTTTCATCTTGAAAAGCTGTTTCACGCAACATAAAAAAGCGCTCTAGATACCAGCGTTCAATGTTTTCTTCTTCTGCATCAAGATAGATAGAAAAGTCGAAGAAATCGCTAGGGAAGAAAAGTTCATCCGGATCAGATTGCAGAACATTGATACCTTCTACGATGACGATATCTGGATTTGAAAGTTTGCGGGTTTCTGGTAAAACATCGTAAGTTAGATGGGAATAGAGCGGGACTTCCACGCTCTTTTTATTGTTTTTCAGTTCGACAAGAAAATCCATGAACCGTTTTTTATCATAACTTTCTGGGAATCCTTTTTTATCCATGAGGTGAAGCCGCTCAAGTTCCTTATTCGGGTACAAAAAGCCATCTGTTGTAACCAGCTCCACTTCGCGGGTTTTAGAGAACCAACGATCAAGCATCAGCTTTAATACACGTGCGGTTGTACTTTTTCCAACGGCAACACTTCCGGCCAGCGCAATGATAAACGGTGGACGTTCTTCTTTTTTCTTCAAGTATTCCATCTTTTCGCCATGAATAAAAATAGCTTCATGGTACTGGATTGCGATCAATTTGATCAGTGGCAAATAGATTTCCGATATATCGGAGAGCGAAATTCGATCATTTAATCCGCGAATCTGCTCGAGTTCTTCCTGTGTCAAAATTTGATCTTTACTTACTTCCAGTTCCCGCCATTTTTCACGCGGAAAGTGATAGTAATGCGTGTATTCATTCATGGTCAAAAGCCACCCTTTGTTCATTTCGTGAAAACGTAAACAGTTTACTGAATTAGCATACCTTATGCGGCACAATTCCGCAAGATTTAATTAATATTTTCGGTAAACATACACATCTTTTGGTTTAGCTATTTGATTGTATTTGGTTACATCGAGTGCTGGGATTTTCATTTTGAACGGCGCATAATACTCTTCTGTAATGGTTCCTGTGACGGAAAGCCACGCATCATTTTCAAACTTAGCTTGTTCAGGCATGTTAGCAAGCATTCCAAAAACACCAGAATCAGCAACACAGTGGATAATTCCAAAACGGAATAAGAACAAATGAGCATCTTTTAAAACGGGGTCATTATAAACAAAGCCAGTGAAACTGATCGTTCGACCAGTAAATTCGCCTGGATAGTTATACAGAATTTCCATCGTCATTAAATAGTTGCTGTCTGTTACGATAATCGGATCTTGTTTCAAGATTTGTTCTTTCTCGCGCTCAATCATTTTTTGGTAATCGGATTTCCCGAAATAGCCGCTCGTATCGGGACGCAAAAATTGGTTTTGAGCGTAAGGATCATCACCAGCCGCATTATTTTTCGGAAAGTGAAAGCCTTTCGCACTGACAATTGTAGAATCAAGGGTTGCAATCGGAAATAAGAAACCAGCAACAAGCGGATACCCGAGCAGACCATAAACGATTATTTTTTTAAGAACAGTATTTTCGCCGCTGTGGGAATGCCCCAGATGATCATGTTTTTTAGGTTGATCTTCATCACGGAACACCATAATCAACTGAATCACGGCGAGCAAGAAGGCCGCGATCATTGCTGAGAACGACAGATAGGCATATTTCATGTTGATATATTTACTGATCTCACCAGAAATGTGTAAAAACATCAAGTAAAAGCCGAAACCGAACAGTATAAAGGCTCGCAACATAGCTAGTCAGCTCCTTTCTATATGATTAGTGCGTAAACGAACACGATGATCGTCACAGCCGCAACGAGGAACAGCACAAATTTTGCTTTAAAAGATGCAAGCATCATCATCAGGTTTTTAATGTCGAGCATCGGGCCGAAAACAAGAAAAGCAACGATAGATTGGGTCGAAAACAAACTTCTAAATGAAGCGCCGATAAAGGCATCTGCTTCTGAACAAAGCGATAAAATAAAAGCCAAAACCATCATCAGCAATATCGACAATACTGGACCATGTCCGATTGACATTAGGGTCGATGTTTTAATGTATGTTTGCATCGCAGAAGCCAGTAAAGCGCCAAATACCAAATACTTGCCGACTGAAAAGAATTCATCGACGGCGTGAGTTGCTGTATGCCAGATTTTTGCACCGAAAGACAGCTCAGTATGATCATGTGGATTCGGGTCATGCGCATGCACTGCTACTTCTTTGCCTTGAAGCGCGCTTGTTCCGGCAGCAAAATCATGTTCAGACTGCTGCTCGAAGGATACAATTTTAGAAGCTTGAGCGGGTTCTGATTTTTGCATACGGAGGCCAGGTGTAGTTTCAGAGACTAATGCTAGTTCTGTTGACAGTGCCGGAGCAGGGTGGCTATGCGGCTGAGTTAGCAGTTTTTTCTTTTTAAACCCTCTCCTTTATAGAAAAAGGCGATTAGATTGCCGACAATGAGAGCAACAACAAGGCTACCGATCACACGCAAAATGGGAATTTCCCAGTTGCTCCCGAAGGCGACATAGGTCGAGAACAAGACAACCGGATTAATAATCGGCGCGGTTAACATAAAGGCAATACCTGCATGGAGCGGAACGCCTTTTTGTAGCAAATTGCGAACAATTGGAACGATGCCACATTCGCAGGAGGGAAAGAAAACCCCGATGACAGAGCCGACAACCACCGCGAGAAAGCGGTTTTTCGGAATGACACGGGCGATCAATTTTTCGGAGATATACATTTGGATGAAGCTTGCAATGAACACCCCGATAAGGACAAACGGCAAAGCTTCAATTAAAATAGAGATGAATATGGTATTCATCTGCAGAAAAGAATCAGGTAAACGGCTGAACAAATCTAGAACCTTCTTTCTCTTGCAAATCTTTGTTTATTTTATGCTTCTTTCCATCAGAAATCAAGTCTCGGCTGCAAACAAAAAAGCGGAGGCGCGCCTCCGCTTTTTTTTAAAAGTAATCTGAAAAATAAGGAGTTTCGGTTGGAATAAGCTGCTCAAGTTGTTCAATCACAGCTTGTGATGCTTCAATCCGACCGATTTTTGCTAAATAAGACGGACGTCTATAACTAAACAGCATCGTCGTAAGCGTCTGGATATCAAGCTTCACTTCCGGCCCTATAGTTCCCGTTTCAACTGAAAAGCCGTCGCTTTGAAACTGAATCTCAAAGTTCCCTTGATTCCATTCAAGTAAAGGGTCTCGAATTGTTAGATGAAAACTTGGTTCGCCTAAGCGGAACCTGAACGGATATTTTTCCAAAAATGCTTTAACGTCCACAATTCGTGCCATGTAGTACGGCTGAATCGTTTCGACAATTTCGCTGTCTTCGAGTAAGAAGGCGATCGGCTCATTTGTGTAAGTCCGCCCCTTCACGTCAGTGACCATCGAAAAATGAGCACTGATGAAGTTCCAAAGCCCTTGACGTGCTTCTTCATTCAAGTACACCATTTCTTTTAAATGGAATACATCCTCAGCAATCCAATAAAACAAAAAGCCGGTCGGTTCATGATTGTCGTTATAATAAACGCCGGCAGTCAGCTCATCTTTTTCCCAGCGAAAATATTCTTCCCAGCCGAGTTCATCACGTAGCATCGCTGCATGTTTTTGCTTAGCAAACGCCAAGTAAGTCGTTCGTAAATCGGGATGATCAAGCTCGACGCGCTCCACCATGCCGGAAACCTGCGTAAGGTTAGGAAGCTGGGTATCTTTTATCGAAAACGTCATCATATCAGAAATAATTTCCCAGCCTTTGCGACGATAATAGGGAATCGAATAGGGATATAGATAGGATACTGTCTGCTTGCGATCGCGCATATCCTTCAAACTTTGGCGCATCAATTTCTGCATTAAGCCGAGATTGGCATATTCTGGATAGGTGCCGACACCCGTAAGGCCGCCCGTATCGTAAGTTTCGCCGTGAATATTTACCTGCATTGGATACACTGCGAGTTGCGAAATGAGTTTATCGCCATCAAACCAACCAAGTACATCCGCTTTTTTTTAAAACAGGTCGTTTGGCTTGTTCAATTTCCTCCTCCTCATATCCGACTTCCTGCAAATCTTGGCTAGTTACTTGGAAAACATAGCGCAACAAATCATTGAATTGCGCCAAATGTTCCATGGTGACTGGTTTCATTTTTAATCGGTCTTGGACATCTTTCTGTCCCATGCTATTACCTCACTTTAATTCTCTTTCTTTCATTTTAGCGAAAATAAGACCGATTTCCAACTAGTTTCTTTTTATTTCTCTTAAAAGACGGCTATTTTCGATATAAGCCCGGTCAAGTTCTGCTTTTTCTGCTTGACTGACACGTGGATCACTTAATTTGGCTGCAATTTCAGTCAGCCTAAGTTCAATGACAAGTTTGTCCTCGGCAACCGTTACTTTCTTGTCCGTTTTCTCTTGTTCCAGTTCCTGCATGGTTTTTCTAGTCAACTTCATTTTACCGTCTTCAATCGCAAGAACCTGTTCAGCGGTATGACGAACAAAAGCGCTATCGTGGGAAACAAAAAGAACTGCCCCAGCAAACGACTGAATCAAACTTTCAAGTGCTTCAAGAGCCGCAATATCCAAATAATTGGTCGGTTCATCGAGAACTAAAAAGTTGGCATCGCTTAGAAGAATCATCGCCAAGTAAAGTTTGACACGCTCGCCGCCCGACAACACCTTCACTTCTTTACTCAAATCGCTCGCTTTAAAATGCAAACTCCCCAGTACATCCATCGCCATTTTTTTTATCGTGTGCATTCACGCGTTCCACATTTCGAAGCATTGTCTCTTCAAGCGACAGCCCGCGCAGCTCTTGGTCGAAATAGGCAATTTTCGCACCGGGAAGCAGTTTAAACGGCTCCTCTTGCTTCAAAAGCCGCCGCAAAAAGGTCGTTTTCCCTGAAGCGTTTTTACCGACGAGCGCCGCCTTATCTCCAATTTTTATGGAAAAAGGCTCCGTTCGAAATAATATCTTGTTGGCAAAACCAATCTCGCTTGCCCCAACTTGAAGCACAGTCGTTCCCGGCTTCAAGCGGCTCATTTCAGGAAGTGCAATTTTAACCGCCTTAAATTCAAACGGCTTTTCTACATCTTCCATTCGTTCAAGTCGTTTCTCTGTTGCCTTAATCGTCTTATGCTGGCTTTTTTTGCTGTTGCCCTTTGTACATATTGCCGTATGCAATTTCCTTGCGCGTCATTCCTTTTTTCATCAGCTTGGCTTGACTTGATTCCATACTGCCAGCAATTTGTTTTCTGTGGCTGATTGCCGATTGAAGCTTTCTTTTTTCAGCCACATTTTCTGCATAGGCCTTTTGTTTTTCTGCAAGCTGTTTTTTCTTTTCAGCCGAATAAGCGCTGTAATTCCCTTTAAAAACCGTAATCGTTTCATTTTCTAGTTCCCAAATTTCATTACAAACCGCATCAAGAAAATCACGATCATGCGAAATCATCACAAGCGTTCCCGAAAAATGTTTGAAATCGCGGATCACGTGTTTGGCACTCGCGGTGTCAAGATTCGATGTCGGCTCATCTGCAAACAAGATTGCCGGTCGTTTGCGTAAAACCGTTTGAATCAGCTTGCGAGTTTTTTCTCCACCACTAAGCCGGTCATCTTCCGGCTGAATTTGTTTAATGAAACCTGTGCTACCAGAAAGCTGCACCGATCCCGTTTCCGGGTCCGTCTCGCCAGCCAAAATTTCAAGCAGCGTCGTTTTACCGACGCCATTTTGTCCGACTATGCCGATTCTCGCACCTTGTTTCACCCGAAGTTCCTTTATTTCAAACAGCGTACGTGCACCGATTTCTTTGGTTAAATTTTGAATTTCAATACTAAACATAAAAAAGCCCCCTTATCCTTTTTCCGGATAGGAGCGCACAAATAGACTGTTAAGTCGCCACGTAAGGCATTAACAAGCAAAATGAACATACCGATCCTGTCCGAAAAAAATGGTTTTTCCATTCATTTTTTCTGGGTAAACAGGATTAGAATTTCATTGGCTTAAAATAACACCTCTTTCAATTAATACAATCAGTATAACAAAAGTTAGCACGTTCTTGCAAGTCCAATCATGAAAAAGAGACAGACCTTAAGAAAAGTCTGTCCCCTTCAATTTGTTGAGGTTACTCGCGATATTTAATCGCGACAAACTTAATGTTAAGATATTCTTCTATTCCAAAATGACCATTTTCTCGACCAAAACCAGAATGCTTCACTCCACCAAATGGTGTTTCTGGATTCGAGATGCTGATCTCATTCACACCAACCATACCATATTCAAGAGCATTACTGATTTCTTCAACACGTGCTAAGTTTTGTGTATAAAAGTAAGAAGCAAGACCAAACTCGCTGTCGTTTGCAAGTTTCACAACTTCATCGTCAGAAACAAATGAAATAATCGGAATTACAGGTCCAAACGTTTCTTGATGGAAAATTTTCATTTCCCGTGTGACACCATTTAAAACTGTTGGCTGATAAAAGAAGCCTTGGTCAAAATCCTGTCCACTAAGTCGTTTACCACCGACTAGAAGTTCTGCACCTTTTGCTAAAGCATCTTCAAGCTGCTGATCAATTTTCCCGATTGCATCTTCACGAATCAGTGGTCCCGCATCTACACCGTCTTTCAAACCATTTCCAACCTGAAGCTGCTTCACTTTTTTAACCACTAAATCCGTAAATTCTTGTTCGATTTCTTTCGCAACAAAAATTCGATTTGGTGAGACACAAACTTGTCCATTGTTACGAAACTTTGCTGCTACAAGTCCTGTAGCGGCAGCTTCAACATCTGCATCCGAAAATACAATAAAGGGTGCGTGCCCGCCTAGTTCAAGTGAAATTTTCTTAAGTGTCTCTCCTGATTCCTGATAAAGCGCTTGTCCCACTGCGGTTGATCCAGTAAAGGTTAGCTTACGAACCTTATCACTTTTTGTCAATACATCTCCGATTTCAGACGATTTCCCCATTACAAGGTTCACAACTCCGTTTGGAAACCCTGCTTCCTCAAAAATTTCAAATAAAGCGAGTGCCGAAAGCGGCGTCTCACCAGAAGGCTTCAAAATCACCGTATTTCCCGCTGCAAGTGCTGGAGCTAGCTTGCGAGTTGCCATGCCCATCGGAAAATTCCAAGGAGTAATCGCTGCAACAACACCGATTGGTTCCTTTTTTACTAAAAAAATCCGCTTATTCGGTGCTGGAATAGTTTCTCCATAAACTCGTCGTGCTTCTTCTGCGTTAAAACGAAAATTCGCTGCTCCTGTTAGAATTTCAGCTTTTGCTTCTTTCAGTGGTTTTCCTTGTTCAATGGTCATAATGCGCGCAAGTCTATCCGCTTTTTCTTCAAGCAAACTAGCCACGCGTTCTAAAAGATCAACTCGTGTTTTGAGTTCAATCCCTCGCCAATCCGGAAAAGCTTTATTCGCAGCTTCAATAGCTGCTGTAACATCACTTTCAGAAGCTTGAGCAATCTCTGCGACTATCTCCCCCGTTGCTGGATTTTTCACAGCCTTCGTTTCTTTATTTGCCCCGTCCTGCCAGCTACCGTTAATGAATAACTGTGTTTTTACCGTTGGTAGTTCGCTATTCACAAAAATCACTCCTAAAAAAGATTTAACAGTAGTATTTTCCACAAAATTTCTATTCTAATCATAACTTTCTATGCAAGAATAGCGTAAAACTCCTTCTTGCGTGCAGTCCGTAAACATTCCAATACTTTCAAAACTATTTTTATAAAAAATGGAGCCACGTGACTCAGTGTCTTAAGGTGCAAAAACGTGCAAAAATTTTGTTTTGTCATCTGTTCCATGTGTGTAAGAAAAAAAGTTCCAACTCTTTATATCAAGTATCATTACAAAGACTGAGATAGCAACTAATTTCTCTCCTAACGATTCTACTCGTATATAGAATTTATTTTCAGATAAAAGAGTCCATCTTCTGCTTGTTGAGCCGCGTTCACTTCAAAAACGAAAGTACATGTACTTGATTTTGCTCGATATAAATTCACCGAATATCCATTAAAATCTTTTTTCATCAGTCATTTCTTTATTCCATAATTAACAAGCAACTTTATTAGATATGATTCTCCCCTTCAAAAGTACTTTCTTAAGATAGATAGTAAAATTCTGATTAGTAGATTTATATTAAAAATGATCATAAATAATGAACTTTCAAGATGATGAAAAAACTTAATCACCCATAAAAAAAAAGCGAATCCGACGAAATTTCATCAGCTTCGCTTTTACCTCTATTCCCCAAAAGTTGCCGGTTCTTTAAACTCTTCTTCCTTCGTTTTTGCTGCCGATTTCTTATAAGCCAGATAATAAAACAGACTGACAAAAACAGCGCCGCCAACCGTGTTTCCAAGATAAACCGGTATCACGTTCATCAGGAAATCCATCCACGAATACGATCCTGCAAAAATTGCAGCCGGAATAATAAACATATTGGCAACAACGTGCTGAAAACCAATGGCAACAAATGCCATCACAGGAAACCAAATCCCGAGAATCTTACCACTAAAATCCTTGGCAGCATAAGAAAGCCAAACCGCTATCCCAACAAACCAGTTGCATCCGATTCCAGAAACAAAAGCAACCCAAAACGGATCTTTAATTTTTGCTCCCGCTGTCGCAATCGTCTTTTCAAGAAAATCGCCTTCCGTAAGACCGACAAAATGTCCAAAAAAGTACGCGACAAATAAAGCACCAATCAGGTTTGCTACAGTTACAATTGCAAAATTACGCAAAAGCTGGCCGAAAGAAATCTTCCGGTCAAACCAAGCAAGCGATACAGCCATCATGTTCCCTGTAATCAGCTCGCCGCCGCCAAGCAAAATACAAACCAATCCTACTGGAAAAACCGAAGCTCCGATAAACGTTGCAATGCTTCCCCATTCATGCGGTGCCGTTCCAACAACACGAATATAAAGCAAATAGCCAAGCGAGATAAACGCTCCGCCAAGAAATCCTAAAACAAGGAGCGTGAGTGTATTTGAGCCTGCTTTTTGAACGCCTTTTTCGATCGTCACATCTGTAACTTCCTGAGGGGTGTAATAGCCCATTTTTTTTCCCTTCTTTCCTTTTATTGTTACGTTCCTCACAATTAGCGCTTACATTATAGCATATTGAAGGGCGATTCTCAAATCTATCTTAGACAAGAAATACTTCCTCAGCGCCTCTTATGATTGTGAATTGTAACGAGCCGGAGCATACCAGCTAAGAATAAGAAAAAGATTACAACGAATACAACATAATTGATCCAAAAACCTTGTTCCGGAATCCAGCCCAAGACCTGCAAACCTTTCTGAATGCCCATCACGATCAGCGTTGAAACAGCAAGCATTCCAAAAAGCTGAAGATAACGTTTCACAGTAAAACCTCCTCGTTCCACTTTTTCTGCTAATTTTGCACCGAGATGAAACGCCTCTTGCTTTTTCTTTTCAGGCACAGCTTCCATCCGAAAAGTTCCCGTGAGAACCAGTTCACCTGCACGATGCATTCCCGCTTGCGACATCACCGTATCAATTTGATTAAACGTCGCATCCGTAACTCCAGCCAAACCATTTTCAAGCGCTCCCTTGTAGCAAGAAGTAATCGAAACATAGCTTTTCCCTTTCAAAAAATGCGGGATATTTTCACCTTTACTCGTCGTGTGAACAAAGTAATCGCGCATCGTGTCGAAAAAAACTTTTCATGCTGCCGCTTGTTGTTCCAAAATAAGTAGGGGTAGCAAAAACAAAACAGTCGGCTTCTTTCAGCCGTTTTCCAACTTGACGAATTTCGTCTTGCTTTGGCGCCAGAAACTCCTCTTCGAGCACGATCATGCTTACCTCGGCACCAGAAGCCTTCGCCCCATCAAGCATTTGCCTTAAAAGCTGAGCCGTAAAGCCATCTGGGTTTTGCGCCCCAAGAATTCCAAGAACTTTCATTCTTTCTCCTCCCTGTCTAACTCATCTTCCCCATTGTAACGCTTATGCGACCTAATTCACAATAGCTATTCTTTCTTCAAAATAAAAATCGCTCTAACAGCCCGAACAAAATCAGCAGCAAAGCCCCCATCCAAACGATCGGCCGCGCTAAATTTACCGTCCAACCAATTCCAAAGCGCTTTTCAATAAAAATGACCGGATCATATTTATTCACATAAAAGATGCCGAGCTTCCAGTAGCGGTCATCCTTTTGAATACTACGTCTTTCCTGCCGAATTCCCATTACATGAAGTTTACTGCCTGCTTGCCCGACAAATAGCGTAATCCAAACCAGTATCCCAAACATCGAGACAAAAACAGCAATCGTCATCATTCGAATAAAATCCGAACCGAGTTCGAATAAAAAGGCAACTTGCAAAAGTGCAAAAAAACCGGTTGCAATAAACGAAGAATAAAGCATGGCTTTGCTATAGATCAATCGGGAACGTTTCGCCCGTTCAAGTGAAATGAGCGGGTCATCCTGATCAATAATCTGTTTGCTTCTGCCAATCAAAAAATGAAGCACAAGAAACAACAAAATAACTTGAACTTGTGAAAAAAGTAGTAAAGAAGCATTTAGCGGTGTTTTTAACCGCGCCTCATGAACCGTACCATTAAAATCTAAGTAAGCCGGTATCAAGTTCGGGGCTTTCTCGTAAAATAAAACCGTCAAAATCCCGCTTATTCCTAACAAAACGCATGGTGTTAAAAACCATTTCCATGACAGCGTTGAAGTGTCGCGCGAGCGCGACACTTCAACGAGCACAACCGACGTTTCCATAAGTCTCCCTGAGGCAATTTGTTCGCTTTTCCATTGTTTTGTTTTCATGTGGTAAATCAAATAAATTCCAAAAGCAAACACAAGAAAAGAAAGTACTCCCGCCGAAAGAACGTGACTCACCCAGTAATCCCTCACGTAGAGAAAAAACGTAACGCAAAAGATAAAGAGGCCGATAGCTCCAACCCAAACCGCGTAGCTTCGTTTCCAAACCAAAAGCGTAGCCGATTGATTTAGCTTCGTCCCGACATTAATACCAAAACATTCCGATTTTCTTGTTACGAAAGGCATTGCCGCAAGAAGCAGCACCAAGATCAGCATAGATACCACAAAAATCGGTAGTGTCATTTTGCCGACCTCTCCTGTTCCTGCTCGATTTCGCTATAAATAGATTCACAATCTTTTAGAAAAACATCGCGCGGAACAGACCTCGCTGCTGCTTCTGAGATAAGCGTGCGCAAGCTCTGATGTAGCTTCTCAAAATAAGCCCCATCTGCCTTTTCAATCCCCTCCGGTCGCACCGTTACTCCTTTTTTATTATGAATCAAAATAAAACCTTCCCGTTCAAGTAGCTGATAGGCCTTATTAACCGTATGAAAATTCACACCAATATCCGCTGCCAAACTTCTGACTGACGGCAGCTTTTCACCATATTCAAGTTCACCCTTGGCAATCCCCTCAACAATTTGATTACGAATTTGCACATAAATTGCTTCTTCCGCATCAGGACTAATCCTAAGCAGCATTTCATCACCCTCTTCTTTGTTATAACTAACATATAACAGTTAGAAAAAGAAGTCAATTTCAAATAGCTATTTCAATTAAATGATGATACACTAAAATCAACAGAAAAAAAGGGGGAACAAAATGAAAAATTCTAAGTTTCGCGAGAGTAAATTATTTTTTTGGACGATTGAAATTTTAGCAGTAGTTGCAATCGTATTCCTTCTCTTGCAAATGAAATACATATTTTCACCAATTGGCGTGATCATTTCGACATTATTCTTGCCAATTTTGGTTTCAGGCTTTTTATTTTACATGTTTAATCCGCTGGTCGAATTTCTCGAAAAAAGAAAAATTCCACGTGTGCTTGGTATTATCTTGATTTTCCTTGTGTTTATCATTTTACTCACGCTTGCAGTCATTCAAATCGGACCAGCATTAGCTGACCAAGTTGCCGAGCTTGCTAAAGCACTTCCAGGCTACTGGTCAGATTTTGAAAAATGGATAAACTCGGTTATCAAAGATTCGCCGCTTAAAGGAATCGACATACAAGGTGAGCTTGAAAAAGCCAATATTTCTATTCCTAAAATCATGAATATCGTACTTGACGGTGTTTCAACCGGTATTGGCGCCGTTGCTGGTTTTGTTACCAACTTCGTAATGATGCTTGCGACCGTTCCATTTATCTTATTTTATATGTTTAAAGACGGACATCGCTTTATGAGTTCGGTTGAAAAGTTTTTCCCGAAATTTATTCGTCCAGATGCTAAAAAAATCATCCAAGAAATGAATAAAACGCTATCGACTTATATTAGTTCACAAGCGCTTGACTGCTTATTTGTCGGGATATTTACCTTTATCGGTTATCTCATTATCGGTCAGCCATATGCGCTCTTATTCGGATTTATCGCCGGTGCAACAAACATTATTCCCTACCTTGGTCCATTTATCGGCGCTGCGCCTGCCGTGCTTGTTGCGCTGTTTACTTCACCACTTCAAGCCTTACTTGTTATCATCGTTGTAGTAATCGTTCAGCAAATCGACGGAAACGTGCTCCAACCGCTGATTATGGGGCGCTCTCTTAAAATTCACCCGCTGACCATTATTGTGATTTTACTGGTGGCTGGAAATCTTGCCGGCCTGCTTGGTATGATACTCGGCGTACCGCTTTACGCGGTTGTGAAAACGATCATTGTCAACGTCGCCAAACTTATTCGGCTGCGTCGTTCTGGGAAAAAACATCTTACCGATGAAGAAGACGGCGAAACTTCTGACAAAGAAGATTCGGCTTCAAAATCAGAATCAAAAGCTGAGCCTCCTTCAGAAACAGAATCCAAATAAAAAAATCCAGCAATTGCCAGATTTATAACTGGAAATTGCTGGATTTTTCTTTTCAGCTTATTCTTATTCCGCTTGGAAGTGCGAAATATCATTTAAACGTTCAACTTTAAACAAGCCATTCTCATAAGCGAGCACCGTTACACTTGCGTTGTCGAGCACAAAACTTTCTGTAATCGACGGTTCAAGTTCATGGACGATGTTGCGAATCGTATTGCCATGAGCAACAATCAAAATATTGCCGCCCGTTTCTCGGTGGCGGTTAATCACATGTAAAAAACCTGCCTCAACTCGCGTCCAAAACGTCATAAAATCTTCCGCATCCCCTGCTGGATCTGCTTTTTTCGTAGCATTCATCATGCCTCGAACGTCTACTTTTTCAAAAAACTCTTCTTGAGACGCATAGCCGTTCGCCTTCGCAATCTCATTCCAAGCAACGTCTCCTTTTTCACCCTCAAACGAACCGAAGAACGTTTCGCGAAACTCAGGAAGCGGTTCAAGTCGTAAACCAAACCCGTGTTTATTTTCATGCAGTAAAATTTCGGCCGTTGAAATCGTCCGGTGCAAATCACTGCTGTACGCCGCTACAAATTCTGTATCCGCTAAACCACGACCGCTTGCTTGAACAATTTTTTCCCCTTCCGGAGTCAGCGGCGTATCTGCCCAACCTTGCATCCTCAAATTTTTATTCAAATACGTTTGACCATGTCGTACAAAATAAAGCGCTAATTTTTTCGGCATTCAAAATTCCTCCTCTAACAGGCTTCACCTCTAGTGTAAAACTTCTGCCGCTAAAATGCGAGAGTAAACCTTATCGCATCGTCACAAACTCTTCCGCACTCGTTGGGTGGATCGCAACCGTGTTATCAAAGTCCGCCTTCGTAGCTCCCATCTTGATGGCAACTGCGAATCCTTGTAGTAGCTCGTCCATACCCGTTCCAATGCCATGCATGCCAACAATTTTTTCATTCTTTCCTTGGCAGATCAGTTTCATTCGCGACTGCTCCCGGTGCTCCGAAATCACAGAGTACATCGAGGTAAACTTCGATGCATATACTTTAATTTCCTTTTCGCCGTATTTTTCAATTGCTTCCGGTTCTGTAAGCCCGATCGTTCCAATTGGCGGGTGACTGAAAACAACCGTAGGAATCAAGTCATAATCCAGATGCTCATCGTGTTTGCCATTAAAGAGCCGCTCAGATAGCCGTCTTCCAGCAGCAATTGCAACCGGTGTGAGTTCCACATGGCCGGTCACATCTCCAACCGCATAAATGCCATCCACATTTGTATTTTGATACTTGTCGACCTTAACATAACCAAATTCGTCAAGCTCAACCCCACTTTTTTCAATATCCAAGGTTTCCGTAACGGGTTTGCGCCCAATCGCCCAGATCAGCTTATCTACTGTCGTTTTGCGTCCATCTTCTAAGACAAGCGTCAAACTGCCATCTTGGTTTTTAATAACTTCCTGCGGCACTGCATTCGTGTGAAGCGTCGGCCCACTTTTTTCCATCAGTTCAACAAGTGTTTCCGAAATCATCGGATCAAATGAGCGCAGTGGTGCATGTTTTCTTACAAACAAATGCGTTTCAGCGCCGAGAGCCTCTAATACACCGGCCAGTTCAACAGCAATGTATCCTGCACCAACAACTGCGACACGTTTTGGCAGTTCCTTAAGTGCAAAAAAGCCGTTTGAATCAATTCCATACTCTGCACCTTTGATTGTCGGAATATCCGGTTTTCCGCCTGTTGCAATCAAAATATGATCAGCTGTATAAATTTCGCCGTCCACATCAATTGTTTTAGCATCAATGAAACGTGCATAGCCGCGGAGAACATCCACATGGTTGCTGTCAAGACCATTTTGATACAAACCATGTAGCCGGTCGATATATTTTTCACGGTTCAAAACAAGCGTAGCAAAATCAAAGTTTACTTTGCCCGTTAAACCGTAAGCAGGTCCAAATTTCTCCATGCCTTCCTTAATTTCCGCTCCGTACCACATCACTTTTTTCGGTACACAGCCGACATTCACACAAGTTCCGCCAAGGTGCACTGGCTCGACTAGAGCCACCTTTTTCCCATACATGCCGGCACGGTTTGACGAAGCGATTCCTCCGCTCCCACCACCGATTGAAATATAGTCATAGTGCTTGCTCATCTTACATCCTCCATTCAAAGCCTTGATGCTTTTAAGTGTACTAAATATTACGGAAAACGAGAAGAAAAATGCCTCCTTGGCGCAACAGCCGAGGAGACACTTAAAAATTTATTTTACTTTGCGCCGCATCCGAATATCGTAGTTTTCATAAATGATGATCGCTAGGATCGAGAAGACTACAGGTCCTGCAACCATCCAAATTGTATCACTCCAGTTTCCAGATACAATAACCGGCTGAATAATCGTGAAGACATTGGCAAATCCAACAACAATCGTGATAATTCCCGTTACAAGATACGTGCTGATTTTATTTTTATACACCACAAACGGGCGTTCCAACTCTTTGCGGTTCTTAAAGAACGGAAAGGCAAATGCTAGGAACAAGTACGGCAATGTCATTGAAACGTTTGCCATCAACGTCAGTTTGTTGTAAAACGCCGAGGCATTGCTTCCGCCGAATGAAGCGATCAAAACAATGACCACAACGATCAAGCACTGAATCCACATAGCGAATTCCGGCATGCCTGCTTTGTTGATTTTTGTCATTCGTTTTGGCCACAGTTCCTTAGGTGTTCCTTGAATAATTGATTTAAGCGGTGAATAAATGAGTGTGAAAAACGCACCGGTGTAGGCAAGGAACATCGAAAGTCCTGTTACACGTGCGAAAACCGATGCCATTGTTGTTGCTGCTGATGCTGAGAGACTCATTGCATTTCCCAGTTCAAGACCAAGATTATACATTAAAACATATGTGATGTTTCCAAGGTTTGTTGTTTCACCGGCAAGAACTTTCATCCAGTTCGTGCTGACACCCCACATGAGGATACCTACTGCATAGCCGATTGAAATAACTACTGCTGCAATCATAATTCCCTTCGGAAATGTTTTCTTCGGATTTTTCGTTTGGTCAACAAGCCCTGCAACGGCCTCTGTTCCGCCGTAAGCAAAAATGGCGAATACACAGAAACTCAAGATTGAAATCGGGCTTAGGTAATTAGGATTGGGCGAAACCATGAAGGCTTTCACTCCATCAATATTTTGTTGGAACTCGCCGCCGTTTAAAACAAGAATAATAGCACTAACGAGAATTAAAACGACGTTCAGTCCCATTACGGCAAATCCGCCGACGGTCGTCACTTTCGTAATTTGCCTCAAACCTTTCGATGCAAAAAAGGTCACGACTACCATCCATAATACGCCCAAAATGCCAATTGTTTGTGTGGGAGTTAATGACAGGATCGTCCATTCCTGTGTTTTGTCGGTTCCAAAGATAAATGTCGAGAACGGAATCCAAACTTTTGATGCAATTCCAACCATCCAAATAATATAGGATGTAAACCACATAAAAGTAACGATGAAAGCGTATCGAGGACCGACGCTGTCATTCATCCATGAATAGATTCCTCCCTGTTCATTTCGGTAAGCTGATCCATATTCGGCCATCATCAGCGCGAACGGGATAAAGAACAGCACTGCTGCTGCGATGTACCACGGGATTGCACTGTAACCCATCAAGTAAAAGCCGACAGGACCATTGGCAAAACCAAAAACGGAGGTGAAGATCATTAAAATTAAACTGAACAACCCCATTTTTTTCACTTCGTTTGTCATAATTTCATTCCTCTTTTCAATAGTCAGTAGTTGAATTCTATCTAATCAATTGGCGGTTTTGGACCATTTCCCCTTCGCCATTATAACACCAAAAACCAAAAATCCTTTTTAAAAGAAGAGTTTTAATTAAACATCTAATCTGACATGTTAGACTTGTCAAAAAACAGTAATTTATTTTACTTTAGACCGCTTAGGATACTAGATAGTTCAAACGAATAGATTTCCAAGAAGAAACTTCTTTTCTGTTACAATAGAGGTATGGAAAAGGTTTTTAAGGAGGTTCTTTTGATTTGAAAATTACAGTTAATCAGATTGAACTATTTTACCAAAAAAGCGGTAATGCACCTCAGTCAGTCCTTTTACTGCATGGAAATGGCGAAGATCATCATATTTTTGACCCGCTGAGCGAAAAACTTGCTGCCGATTTTACCGTATATGCACTCGACAGCCGCGGGCACGGGGCAAGTGAGAGGACAAGTGACTTTAGCTACGAGGCAATGGCTCAGGACATTTCGCAATTTATCGCCAAACTCGGTCTTGCACCTTGCTCTCTTATCGGGTTCAGTGATGGAGGGATTACAGCTCTTCTACTGGCAGCACGTCATCCGGAACTCGTTACTAAAATAGCAGTTTTAGGTGCAAATTTATCTCCTGCTGATTTTAAAAAGAAAGAGCTTGAACAGCTTAAAGAAGACTATCAAAAAACACATGATCCTCTGATTCATTTGATGCTTACGGAGCCAAACCTTAAGAAAACGGATTTACAACAAATCAAAGCTGAAGCACTTATTCTAGCTGGAGAAAAAGACGTTTTTTATCGAAAAACTTTCTACACGATTGCTAAGACAATTAAACAATCAAAACTACATATTCTAGCCGGTCATAATCACGATTCGTATATCGTGCAAAACGCCATGCTTTACCCTGAGTTAAAAGCTTTTTTCCGTGAAAAAAAAGACAAAGGAAAGCTGAGTTCAGCTCTCCTTTGTCTTTTTCAAGAATTCGTCGGTAAATATCTTTCACCACGCATCACCGCTCGAACTCGCGGATTCGGCAAATAACGCTTAACTTCACGAAGTTTCGCAAGTGTATCAAAATCGCCGTAGTGTTCCGCTAGTCCCATCGCAACGGCACTACTGCGGCTTATACCAGCATCACAGTGTACAACAATTTGACCATGATCAGGATTTTGATCAATAAAATTAAAAATGATTTCGGCATGCCGCTCGTTGAAGAGTTTCATCTCTTCTTTTTCTTTTTGACTAAGTCCCCAGTAGTCATCAGTTTCGTTAATATCATTAAAATGGATTTCCAAAACAGCCTGATAGTATTCTGGATGTTTTAGCGCCATAAACTCTTTATTCTGATCAGTGATTCGGATGAGGAGCGCATGATCTGTTTTCGGCTGAAAGATAACAGCCATTACTTCTGGAAGTGCAATAATCGGTAAACTGAATGGATCAAAATCAATTTCTCGTTTCTCTTTATTTATATAATTCGCCATCACTCACAAATTCCCTTCCTCGGATCCTACCCCCATTGTACCATAATTTATTCATCATGAAAGCGGTCTCGATAAACCTGATTTTTCTCATGACGGATGATGGCAAGTATTAGGCCGATTGCAATGAAATTTCCGAGAACGGAAGAACCTCCGTAACTGATAAATGGTAGCGGAATACCGGTAAGTGGCATTACTCCGATGGTCATTGCAATGTTTTGAAAAATATTGAAAGCAAAGTAAATCGCAAATCCAGATAAGGCATAACGTGAAAATGAAGTTTCGAGCTCTAGCGCCAACCTGATCAACACTTGGATAAGAAACAGGAATAAAAACAGTAGTATGCTGACGCCAATGAAACCAAAGCGATTTGCCATTGTACTGAAGATCATATCTGTATGACTTTCCGGGATATAGATGTCGCGTGTTTGGCCGGTTAATTGCCCTGAACCAACAGCGAGAAGCGACAAATCCACTTGATAAGAAGCGTTCGGATTGCTTCCTGGATTGAGCCATGCAAAGATACGAGCAAATTGATACTCTCTTAAGCCAAGACGCTCAAGCCAGTTAAAATGATAAACCAATATGTAGAAAAGAAGGGTGGATATGGAAACCGCGAAAGCGGTTAAGCCGATAATCCATTTGTTTGAAGGCATTGCAATCAACAATATCGTGAAGAAAGTGACAAAATATAAGATGGTTGTACCCAGATCTGGTTCGCTGAAAACCAACAATAAAATCGGACACGCCGCACCAAGTAGCGCAAAAAACAATGTGGCTGGTTGTTTATCAAACCGAGCTGCAACACTTGCTAAAGTAAGAATGAAGAACCCTTTGAGCACTTCTGTCGGTTGAAAAGAAAGCCCAGGGAATCTATACCAGCGCTTCGCGCCATTGATCTCAGGAGTGAATTGCAAACCGATCAGCAAAAGTAAAAACAATACATAGCCTAAAATGAAGTATTTGCGCAGTACATCCATATGAATCTTGGAAATAAGTAGACAAATTCCTGCCGAAACAAGTAAAAAAAAAGATTTGCTGTTTTAAAAAAATCACTTTCGTACTGTCCTGTTTGTTGAGCAAAATAAATGGCCGTACAGCTCACAATGCTAAGTAAAAAAAATAATTTGAAGTAAAAGCTTCTCAGATGTTCTCAAGTTGACTATTCCTTTCCAGTATTAAATTCTTTAGTCAAATGTAGCATAACTGTAGGATAAATCATAATAGAATATCAGAATATTTAATTTTTCTTAAACAAAAAAAAGCAAGAGCCGCGAAAGGACTCTTGCTTTTTCGATTTTGTGTGTATTTTATTTCATCATAATAAAGGTACTGCGCACTTGTTTCATGGTTTCAATCCGATTTTCAGCCATATGATCTGCTGCTTCTGCCGGAATAATTCCCTCACGTGCCGAAATATCATATACTTTACCGATTTGATCATAGATTTCATCAATTTTTTTTCTTCGCACGATCTTCATTGTAAGTTAAGAGCTCATCTGCAACATTGATAACACCGCCAGCATTAACAATATAATCCGGTGCATAGAGAATGCCGCGTTCATGAAGCATTTCACCATGACGTTTAATATCAAGCAATTGATTATTTGCACTTCCGCAAACTACCTTGAATTTCAGTTTTGGAATGGTATCATCGTTTAAAATACCGCCAAGTGCGCAAGGAGCAAAGATATCTGCGTCCACTTCATAAATTTCATCCGGTTTCACAGCTGTCGCGCCATATGCCTTTACAGCACGCGCTACAGCTTCTTCGTTAATGTCAGTTACAACAAGTTCGGCACCTTCTTCAGCAAGCATTCCGCAAAGCGCAAACGCCACATTACCAACACCTTGTACAGCTACTTTCTTTCCAGCAAGTACATCGCTCCCAAATGCTTCGCGAGCTGTTCGTTTCATTGCCGCATATACACCGCGTGCCGTCATCGGGCTTGGGTTGCCTGATGAACCGTAACTTTCCGATATTCCAGTCACATATTTTGTTTCTTCATGAATGTAATCCATATCTTGAACCGTTGTCCCGACATCTTCTGCGATGATGTAACGACCATTTAGGCTCTCTACATATCTTCCAAGCGCACGAAATAGCGCTTCACTCTTATCTTTTTTTGGATCTCCGATAATCACTGTTTTTCCGCCGCCAAGGTTAAGCCCAGCAGCCGCATTTTTATAAGTCATTCCGCGTGCTAATCGCAAAACATCTTCAAGTGCTTCTTCTTCCGAATCATATGGCCACATTCTGCAACCGCCAAGTGCCGGTCCAAGAGTCGTATCATGAATTGCAATAATTGCTTTTAGTCCAGAAGCCTCATCATGACAAAAAAACTACTTGCTCATAATCGTATTTCTCCATCTTCTCAAACAACATAAAAATAGCCCCCTTAATTTATGAAAAGCATTATTTCATCACTATCTACCTTCATTATACGTAATTTGAAAACGCTGTAAAAGTTTTTATATTATTTAAGTCATTTTTCATACTTTATAGCTAACACAAAAACTTTAGACCTATAAAAAATGTATGCGTTTTCATATTAAAAAGGACTATTGATTTAGCTACTAGGTCGTGTTTAGAAACAATGTTAGAAAATTTATTGAAAGCAGATTTTACACACAAAATAAAAAATAGTCGCAACTGCGAGCGACTATTCCTCGATAAACTCAACTTGCTCTGTAATTTCAATATCAGGATGAAGGCTCATCGCAACAGGGCAGCCCTGTTTAACAAGATGAACAGCCTTCTCTGCTTGTTCTCGATTTTCAGATGTTGTTTTGATTTTGAAACGAATATCAATCGTTTTAATCGTATGCACCCGTTCTGTCAGGTTTTGTGTGTAATCTACTTCAATTTCAAGAATATCATACAAAACACGCTTCTTACGCAAGATTTTAGCATAGACATATCCGCTACAAGCTGCTGCCGCCGCTGCAGTCATTTGAACAGGAGAAAAACCCATTTCTTTTCTTAGTTTCCAATTTCCAGATTCATGAAACAGTTCAATTGTCCCTTCTTCTTTCATTTCCAAATGCATTTTCTTTCCCCCTACAAAAACTATTTTTGTTGATTTCTAAAAAAGCCGCACGTTTCTTTGAAATGAAACGTACGGCCACAAAATCATTATTCTGTCACAACTGCATAAATGCCATCACGATCTGAATATTCAAGTGTTAATCCCATATTTGGATCCATACCTGCAAAGTGCTCTGCCCAGTAACGAATCGCTTGGATAAGTGAAAAGTGATCCAGAGACTGAATGACGCGATCATTTTCAATCACATCTGCACCAAATCCTGCTTTATCATCGTAGGTTAGTGCAACTTGTACATCATCAAGCGACAAACCTTTTGCATTTGTAAAGAACGCAATGACTGCATTCGAAATATTTCCTTCATCAAGAACTTGTTCACGTGTTTCGGTAGCCGCTTGAATCGTTTCTGGCTCTTTCACCGAATTAAATGAACCGCGTGTCGATTGAACTGCCGGCTCCGCTCCACGATTTCTCCATTTCTGGAAAAAGAAAATGAGCAAGCGAATTACAAGAAAGATAGCAAGCACATTGATAATCAATCCAAAGATATTTCCAAATGCGCCCATATTGCCAAGCAAGCCACCAAAAAGAAGTCCTGCCAGGCCGCCCATCATTAAACCACCCATAAAACCTTTACCGTTAAAGAAACTATTTTTTCCTGATCCCGACATCATATTGTTCGATTGCGATCTGTTTACATTCGAGCGGTTAATGCCGTTGTTATTGGATTTAAAAGAACGAACTGGCGAACGATACCCTCTTGCATCTGCGTCGCTCACTTGTTCATACTTTGCTGGAAGAACGGTGTTCACCACAGTTCCACCTATTGGACTAAAAATCAAACCTGCTGCAAGTAATACTGAAACTAATTTTTTCACACTCTTCCTCCTTTATCTTGGTACAAAAAAAGACCTTACGAAATAAACGTAAGGTCTTGCAAACAATTTTCGAAATTGCTAACTATGCCGGGGAATGCTCCCGTATTGACGACATAGCTATCACAGCTACTCCCCTTAAGTAGGTTCCTAGTTATGAAGTTATATACAACTATACTATAACTCTTTTCCTACTGCAAGAGCTACGGCTTGCGCATTGAAACCGGTTTATCCAAGATTTCTTTTGCAATCATCGCTTGTTTTAAACTCATCCGTCCATGAACTGCCTGACTTGCCACATTGCTCGCATGTTTAGCTGCAGTTCTTTCTGTAACGCTTGATTCGCGTTCCATTTTTTGACGCAAGCGCTCAGCTTCTTTTTCAGCTGTTAAATGCACTGCTGTTTCCTGTTTTGCTTTTGATTTTTGCGCTTTCACGGGCTTCCGTTCTTGCCCAAATGTACCGGAAACAACTGTACGCTTAGCAGCTGTCTTGGTGTTTTGGGTAGTTCTTCCGGCTGGTTTGTTAGAAACAGCGGGTTTTGGCTTATTCGCTGAATTTTGTTTCTTCTTATTTTGATCTTGTTTGGATAAATAAGAAAGCGCTGCACCGCCAATAATGATCAAAACAGGGATTAAACCGGAAAGATTATCAAAAATATCTGCGAGATCAAATGGCATATTGTCCACCTACTTCCTTTTTAATGGAATCCCGGCTTCTCATCACCAGCAATCGAATCACGCATATGCGTATCCGCTTGAACATTTTCCATCTTATAGTAATCCATAACACCGAGCTTACCGCTTTCGAAAGCTTGCGCAATTGCACGCGGCACTTCTGCTTCTGCTGCTACAACTGCCGCACGATTTTCTTGTTCGAGAGCGATCGCTTCTGCTTTCCGTTTCGATGCAGCCGCTTGAGCTACTTCCATGTCGGCATTCGCTTTTTCAATATCCAGCTTCGCTTTAATGTTATCACCAATACGCATTTCAGCAATATCAATGGAAAGTATCGTATAAGCAGTGCCGTCGCCAAGACCTTGTTCTTGAACTTTTTTCGAAATGCTGTTTGGATTTTCAAGAACATCTGTATGTTCTCTCGTTTCCCCGACAGTTGATACAACGGCTTCCCCAACACGAGCGATAACTGTATCTTCACCAGCACCCCCGACAATACGATCAATATTCGATTGCACCGTAATTTGAGTGATAACTTTTACCTCTACCCCATTTTGGGCAACCCCAGTAAATTCAGGTGTGCGAATAACTTTAGGTGTAACAGATGTTTGAACAGCTTCAAGTACATCACGTCCAGCAAGGTCGATTGCAGCAGCACGGCTGAAATCAAGTTCGATGTTCGCACGATGAGCAGCGATTAGCGCATCTACCGTATTATCAACATCTCCACCGGCCAAATAATGGCTTTCAAGCTGATTGACTTCAAGTTCAAGTCCTGCTTTCACAGCTTTAATCAGCGGTTTAACCACACGAGAAGGGACAACTCGGCGCAAGCGCATACCGATCAATGTTCCAATCCCTACTGGTACACGGGCAGATATAGCACTAATCCAAAGCCCTACTGGTACTAATGAAAAGAAAATAATTAAAAAGATAATAACAAGGACTGTAATAATAATAGGTCCTCCAATGAAAAATGATCCGATTGACATTTACTTCGCCTCCGTTTTTAATTCTTTAACTAACAAATAGCCGAAATCAATTCCGACAACTGTTACAGGTGTCCGTACATCTAAGTAACCGTTATCAAGCCGCGCTTCATAAACTTCCCCATCTATTTCAACGCGCCCAATTGGCTTCATGGTTGTTACAGCAACACCATTTTTCCCAAACACTTTATCTCGCAGCGCTTTCATTCGTTCAATTTCTCGATCTTCTAAAACACCGCGGTGAACAAGTCCCCAAGAATCCCCATATACGATTGCGTCTTCAGAAAAGTTATCTTCCATTTTCGTCACCTACTTTCACGAGGGGCAAGCATTTTTTCTCCTAATTTAACCATAACTTAATCGCGTCTGTTTTACAATTCTTTTAGTGAAAAAACACTTTCAATTTCTTGATATACTGTTCTGATTTCAAGAAAACTGAAAATTTTCTTTTATACATTTATTATAACTTACCTAACGGTTAGTTTCCAAGGTCTAGAAACTGAGAACGAATACGTCCCAAGTCGTAGATTTAAACAAAAAAAAAACGCCCGTACATATCCGTACGGGCGAGCAAGATTTTAGCTTAAAGTTATATGTAGATTATTTAACTGCATCTTTAAGCGCTTTACCAGGTTTGAAAGCTGGTACTTTACTTGCTGGAATGTCGATTTCTTCTTTTGTACGCGGGTTGCGTCCTTTACGAGCCGCACGTTCGCGAACTTCAAAGTTACCGAAACCAATAAGTTGAACTTTTTCACCTTTAGAAAGGTTTTCTTGAATAGTTTCAAATAAAGCTTCTACAGCTTTAGCAGCGTCTTTCTTAGAAAGTTCCGCTTTTTCAGCTACACTGTTTACTAAATCAGTTTTGTTTGCCATCTTTATTTCACCTCCCTTAAAAGTAATCCAAAATAATTAGGTCTTAATTATTACTTGATGATTTTTGTTTGGTAAAAGTTGTGCTTATTCTTTAAAAAACGAAGCAGAATTAAGACCGAAATGGCTTAAAATAAGCCTTTGCAGTAATTCTGATAAAAGATTATCATATAATCGTTGATACTGCAAGGGTTTACATCAAATTGACACTAAAAGTTCACATTAAAAACAGTAAAAACTACTTAACAAACGTGATAGTACCAACCTGTTAACCCTAATAGTAACTGGGAAGTCCTATAATAGCAAGCGAAATCATCTTTTCACAAAAAAATGGTTCTTTTTTCATAAAAAATAGTTTAAAATTGAGCTCATTGCCTGAAAAATCTAGGTTTCAGCACCTATTTTATTCTAACAATAACGCTTGCAGCTGCTCTTTCATTTTTGCATCAATGCCGACCCTTTCTTCAA